>SBFY01000105.1 GCA_006227085.1 Gammaproteobacteria bacterium | reverse complement strand
TGGCCGATGCCGTGGATATGCATGGTGCCCCGTCACTGGCTGCCCGGCAGCTGACGCGTCACTGGCAAGACGATTTCGAGGCTGCCCTCGCCATATCACACAAGGCAGCCCGCCCATCATAAGGAATGACATTGCATGGCCGACCTGGAACTGGAGCTCAAACAGCTCATCATTGATTGCCTGGACCTCGAAGACATCACCCCGGATGATATCGACAGCAGTGAGCCGCTGTTCGTGGAAGGGTTGGGTCTCGATTCCATTGATGCCCTGGAGCTCGGCCTGCACATCCAGAAGCAGTACAAAGTGAAACTCGATGCCAACTCCGAAGACACCAAGAAACACTTTGCTTCGGTCAATGCCCTCAAGGCATTCATTGAAAGCCAGTCGTAACGGAGCGCTGCCCGACCATGGATCGCAACACCATTCTTGAACACCTGACCACCGTACTGGTCCGCGACTTTGAAGTGCCGGCCGAAGCCATCACGCCAGAAGCCAATCTCTATGCTGACCTGGACCTGGACAGCATTGATGCCGTCGACCTGATCGTGCAGGTGCAAGACCTGATCGACAAGAAAATCCAGCCGGATGAATTCAAGGCTGCGCGCACGGTCGACGACATCCTCACCATCATCAGCAAGCACACCCAAGGCTGAGGCCATGCGCGCCGCTGCGCTGGCACTGTTGATCCTGCTGTACCCGCTGGCCGTGTATTTCGGGCTGACGTACTGGTCAGCGCGATGGGTCGGCATGATCGTGGCCGCCGTCTTTTTCCTGCGCCTGTTGTTGCTGCGCCAGCATCGCGATACCGCGCGCCAGTTATTGCCAGCGGTGCTGGTGGCCCTGTGCTGCGCACTGGTCGCCGCCATCCTCAACCATGAAGGCGCGCTGAAGCTGGTACCGGTAGCGATCAATGCCACCATGCTGGCGGCATTCGCACTGACCTTGCGTAACCCGCCATCGATGATTGAACGCTTTGCACGTTTAATGGAAACCGATCTCAGTGATGACGCTATCACCTACACGCGCACCGTGACGAAAGTATGGTGCGGGTTCTTCGTCCTCAACGGCGGCATTTCCCTCTACACCGCGCTGTATAGCAGTCTCGCCATCTGGACTTTGTATAACGGCCTCATCGCCTACCTGTTGATGGGCCTGCTGTTTGGCGTGGAATACCTGGTGCGCCAGCGCGTGAAGCAGCATGCCGGTGGTGACGCATGATGTCGCCCCTGTCCCGGCTGTTCACTGACGGTAATGCCGCGCGGATCATCGCGATAGACGATGGCCGCGCCATCACACTGGGCGAATGGCGCACACACGTGCAAGGCCTGGTGAACACCTTGCAGTCACAGCCGGCACAGACATTCCTGCTGGTGCACACCAATACCCTGCGCTTTGCCACTGGCTTGTTCGCCCTGCTGCATGCCGGCAAGGATGTGGTGCTGCCGCCGAATGCCCAGGCTGGCACCCTGGCCGACATGCAAGCCTATGCCGATGCCTTGCTCGGCGAAGGCGATTGCGCACTGCCGACATGGCGCATCGAGGCAGGCAAGGATCACGGCACGGCGCTGCAACCCTTCGACATGGACGCACGCCATATCACGGTGCTGACATCCGGCAGCACTGGTGAACCCAAGCGCATCAGCAAACCGGTACGCTGTTTCGATGCCGAGATCCAGGCACTCGAAGCGCTGTGGGGCGCACGCCTTGGCGACGCCACGATCTTGTCCACCGTGTCACACCAGCATATCTACGGTTTGCTATTCCGCCTGTTATGGCCATTGGCCAGCGGCCGTGTGTTCGATACAGCCATGCATGCTTTCCCTGAAGCCCTGTATGCCGCCATGCAGCAGCATGCACGGGTTGCCGTGGTTTCCAGCCCATCGCAATTACGGCGCTTCCCGCAAACGCTGGACCTGTCCGCCGTTAGCCCTCACGTCACGGCCGTGTTTTCCTCCGGCGGCCCATTGCCACGCGAGGCAGCCCTTGATTGGGAAGCACGCCTTGGCCAATCCCCCATGGAAGTGTTGGGCAGCAGTGAAACGGGTGGTGTGGCGTGGCGGCAGCAAACGCACGCCGATGCGCAAACCCCGTGGTGTGCGTTCGATGCAGTCGTGACCAGTGAAGTGGATGGCTGCCTTGCGGTGCAATCCCCTTTCACCGGGTTGCCACATCCATTCGTGATGGGGGATCGTATCCAGCAGCTGGATACCCGGCATTTTCATGTGCTGGGACGTGCCGACACCATCGTCAAGATTGAAGAAAAACGCGTATCACTCACTGCCATGGAATCCGCCCTGCGACATCACCCGTCTGTCAGCGATGCCCGTGTGGTGCCGCTGCCGGATAACGCGCATCGACTGGGCGCGGTGATCGTGCTGCGGGAACCCGCTGGCGAATTCGCGGCAACGGATCGTCGTCGCACCAGCGAGCAGTTGCGTGATCATTTGCTGGCCCATTTCGAGCGGGTGGTGCTGCCACGCAAGTGGCGATTTGTCACGGCCTTGCCGATGAACAGCCAGGGCAAGACGACACTGGCCGACGTGCAGGCCTTGTTCAGTGATCACCGCACCAACATCCTGTTATCAGAAACCGCCACCACGCGCGTGCTGTCCATCATGCCGGGCGACCAGGATTTTGCCGGCCACTTCCCTGCCTTGCCGATATTGGCTGGCGTGCTGCAATTCGATTGGGCAGTACGCGCCTGCGAAGGCTGGTACCCGCCACAGGCGTTTCGCGGCATCCGCAAACTGAAATTCAGTGAGCCTGTCATGCCCGGCCAGCGCCTGCAGCTGGAACTGGAAAAACAGGGCGATGGCTGCGTGCAATTCCGTTATCAATGCGAATCACGCCCGATGTCTTCCGGCATCATCGTGTTTGCGGGGGACGCATGATCAAACCGTGCCTGCTGATCCCCGTGTACAACCACGGTTCGCTGATCGAAGCGACCTGGGAGACCTTGCGCCCACTGAACCTGCCCTGCCTGCTGGTGGATGATGGCAGTGATGCCGCAACCGCGCATGTGCTGGATGCATTGGCTGCGCGCGAACCACTGGTCACCTTGTTGCGGTTGCCGCAAAACGCCGGCAAAGGTGTTGCGGTGTTACACGGCATCGCGCAGGCCGCACAATCCGGTTTCACCCATGCGGTGCAGATTGATGCCGATGGCCAGCATGACGCCCGTGACATTCCTGCCATGCTGGCCATCGCCGAACGCGAACCACAGGCCCTGGTCAGCGGTTGGCCGCAGTACGGTGACGACATGCCCAGCGCGCGGCGTTACGGCCGCTGGGTCACGCATGTGTGGGTGTGGATTGAAACACTGTCCACTGACATCAAGGATTCGATGTGCGGTTTCCGCGTCTATCCGGTGCGCGAGACGCATGCACTGGCCCAGCGCACACGCATCGGTTCCCGCATGAATTTCGACACCGACATCATGGTACGGCTGTATTGGGCCGGCACACCGGTGCGCTTTGTCAAAACACGTGTGCGTTACCCGGAGAATGGCATCAGCCATTTCGATGTGTGGCGCGACAATGTGCGCATCAGCTGGATGCACACCAAACTCTGCCTGGGCATGTTGTTGCGCCTGCCGGTGTTGCTGGCACGAAAATGCCGCAAGACCCCCGCGCAGGCACACCACTGGTCCGAACAAGAGGAACGCGGCAGTTACCTGGGCATGCGTTTCAGCATTGCCTGCTACCGGCTATTCGGGCGCCGTGCAATGAATGCCTTGCTGGTGCTGATCGTCAGTTATTTTTTCCTCACCAATCGCCCTGCGCGACAGGCGTCCCGGCAGTACCTGCAACGATTGGCCGAACCCGGTTACGAACCAACCCTGTGGCACAGCTTCCGGCATTTCCTCGCCTTCGGCGAATCCATTGTTGACCGGTTAGCCGTCTGGAGCGGTGACATCCAGCGCAGTGACACGGATTTCCGGTCACGTGAAACCTTGCTGGCACAGGCACGCAGTGGTCGCGGCGGTATCTTGCTCACCTCGCACCTGGGTGCTGTGGACATCTGTCGCGGCATTGCCGATGAGACCAGCATCAAACTGAATGTGCTGGTGTTTGATCGTAACGCCCGGCAAATCAATCGTGCCTTGCAGCATGCCAACCCCCGCAGCACGCTGGAGCTGATCCCTATCGACCGTATCGGGCCTGATACGGCTATCCTGCTGTCGGAAAAAATTGCCCGGGGCGAATTTGTCGCCATTGCAGCCGACCGTACTTCACCGGCATCAGCACACCGTGTCAGCCAGGTGCCATTCCTGGGATTCCCGGCACCGTTCCCGCAAGGCCCTTTCATCCTGGCGGCCCTGCTGGAGTGTCCGGTGTATTTATTGTTTGCCCTCAAGCATGGCAAGCAATACCGCATCTCCCTGGAACCGTTTGCCGACATCCTGCCATTACCACGTCGTGAACGGGCCGTTTTACTGGAACGCTATGCCGCACGTTATGCCGAGCGGCTGGCGGCCCACTGTCGCCGGACCCCCTATCAGTGGTTTAATTTCCACGATGTCTGGCAAGATAGCGTGCCTGATACCACCACAGGCAGCCGTACAGGCGCCACCAACAACCAGACCGGGTCGTAATGAATACCAATACCATCACCTTGGGCAGTGGCCCGCTTCGCATTGAAGACATCGTTGATATCGCCCTGCAGCGCAAGACCGTTGCCCTGTCGGCCGACGCGGCTTTCCGTAACCGCATCGACAAGGGCGTGGCCTTCCTCGAGGCCTTGCTGAAGGAAGACGGCGTCATTTATGGCGTGACCACCGGCTATGGCGACTCCTGCACTGTTCGCATCCCGCCACATCTCGTCAATGAACTGCCGCTGCACCTGTCACGTTTCCATGG
Source organism: Gammaproteobacteria bacterium (assembly GCA_006227085.1). Taxonomy (GTDB): domain Bacteria; phylum Pseudomonadota; class Gammaproteobacteria; order Pseudomonadales; family M0112; genus M0112. The sequence goes on along the minus strand of SBFY01000105.1, from coordinate 7,670 downwards.
CTGTGGCCTCGGTGAGGTGCTGTCGCCAGAAGCCGGCCGTGCCGTGCTGGCCGCACGCATGGTGTCATTGACACAAGGCTATTCCGGCGTGACCTGGACTTTGCTGCACCAGCTCGAAGCCTTCATCAATCGCGATATCGTGCCGGTCATCCCACAGGAAGGCTCGGTCGGCGCCAGTGGCGACCTGACACCGCTGTCGTATGTGGCTGCCACCCTGATGGGCGAGCGTGAAGTCTATTACCGTGGTGCGCGCCAGCCAGCCGCCGAAGCACTCCAGCAAGCCGGCATGAGCCCCATCACCCTGCGCCCGAAAGAAGGCCTGGCCTTGATGAATGGCACTGCCGTGATGACCGCGCTCGCCTGCCTCGCCTATGCCCGCGCCGATTACCTCACCCAGCTGGCATCGCGCATCACCGCGATGATGTCAGTCGCGCTCGAAGGCAACGCCAACCATTTCGATGCCAAGCTGTTTTCGGTGAAACCGCATCCGGGCCAATCGCAAGTGGCGAGATGGATCCGTGCGGACCTACCCACCAATGTGGTGGCGCGCAATTCCAGCCGCCTGCAGGATCGTTACTCCGTGCGTTGCGCCCCACACATCATCGGCGTACTGGTCGATGCTTTGCCGTGGCTGCGCCAGTTCATTGAAAACGAATTGAACAGTGCCAACGATAACCCGATCATTGATGGTGAAGGTGAGCATGTACTGCACGGTGGGCATTTCTACGGCGGCCATATCGCATTCGCGATGGATTCCCTGAAAAACGCAGTGGCCAATATTGCCGATTTGCTCGACCGCCAAATGGCGCTGTTGATGGACCCGAAATTCAATCATGGCCTGCCGGCCAATGTGTCCGGTGCGCCGGCCGATCGCAGCATGATCAACCACGGTTTCAAGGCTGTGCAGATCGGTTGCAGCGCCTGGGCTGCGGAAGCCCTGAAACTGACGATGCCGGCTTCCGTGTTTTCACGCTCCACCGAATGCCACAACCAGGACAAGGTCAGCATGGGCACCATCGCAGCCCGTGATTGCCTGCGGGTGCTGGAGTTGACCGAACAAGTGGCGGCGGCGGCCTTGCTGGCCGCCACACAAGGATTGGAGTTGCGCGAACGCCAGGACACGCTGGCACACCCGTTAACGCCCGCCCTGGCAGGCATGAAACAGGCCGTGCGCGAATTCTGCCCATTCCTGGAAGAAGATCGCCCGCTGGAACACACCTTGCGTGATACGCTCGAACGCATTCGTGCACAACAGTGGTCGCTGTACGGGTAAGTCATGAGTGATTTACTGTCTGCCAGCATCGCGATTGATATCCCGTTCTACGATGTCGATAGCATGCGTATCGCCTGGCATGGCCATTACCTGAAATATTTTGAACGCGCCCGTTGCGCCCTGCTCGACAAGCTCGATTACAACTACGTGCAAATGGAAGCATCCGGCTATATGTGGCCAGTGGTGGATTGCCGCATCAAATACGTTCGCCCCTTGCAGTTCCAGCAAACGGTCACGGTGACCGCCACCCTCAAAGAATACGAGAACCGCCTCAAGCTCGAGTACCTGATCACGGACAGCGAAGGCAACACGCTCACGCGCGGCTATTCGATCCAGGTCGCGGTGGCGATCGACACGCACGAGATGTGTTATGTCTCACCGCCAATCCTGCTGGAGAAAGTGCGATGCGCTGGCGGCTGACGATCGCAGCCTGCCTGTCAGTCCTGATGGCAAGTAGCGTACAGGCGGATGACGGCTTGCTCGAAACCATCAGTGCGCGTTTATCTGTCACGCCGGTGGTGCGCGCTGCGATCGCACAGGACAAGACACTCGCCATCCTGTCACGCCCCATGCATTCGGAAGGCCGCTTGCTGTTTTCACGCGAGCATGGCTTGTACTGGGTGATTGAAACACCGGTCGCCAGCGAAACACTGGTGACACGCGATCGCCTGTTGCAGGTTACCGGCAGCCATCGTCGCCTGATGACCGTTGCCGAACAACCGGCACTGGCGGCCGTCGGTGATATCTTTTTCCCGATTTTATCGGGCGAACTCGATGCCTTGCGTGAAGCGTTCAGCATCAGCGTCAGCGGCGATGCCGCGCAATGGCAATTGTTGCTATCACCAACACAGGCACCGTTGAACCGCTTTATCCACACCATCACCCTTGATGGGGGCACTGACTTGCAACGCATGACGATGACCGATCACAACGGTGATACCACCGTGATGTCGTTTGCCGATGTGCAACGCGAACCGGCCACCCTGACTGACAGCGAGCTCGCCCATTTTGCGTTTTGAAGCACGCCCATCGACCATCGCCTGGATGATACTGGTCATTCTTGCCGTGGCGGTGTTATGGCAAACGCTTTCCTCATCGCAGCGCTTGCCAGTACAAACCAATATGCTGGCGTTGCTGCCCGCAGCGGAGCAGGACCCGGTTGCGGCGCTCGCGGTCAGCACTGCCAATGAACACCTGTCACGGCAACACCTGTTGCTCATCGGCGCGGGGCGCAGCACCGATGCCATTGCCATCGCCGAACCGCTCATTGCACGCCTGCAACAAGAGCCGGTGTTTACGGCGGTGCATGCGCGCGTGGATACCAGCTCGGGCGAGTCGATTGCCCGTTTCTATGCACCGTATCGCAACGCGCTGTTATCGCCGGAGCTGCAACAGCGTGTGCAGGCAAACGGCGTGGCCGTGCTCAGCGAACAGGCGCTGCACACCCTGTTCAGCCCGGCCAGTGCCATCCATTCCTCGCTGCTGGCCAATGATCCCTTGCTGCTGTTTTATGACTTCCTGTTATCGCTGGGCAACAGCAACCAGCGCATCCGCCTGGAAGCCGGTTACCCGTTCATTCATTACGCGGGACGTGATTATTTGTTGATCCGGCTGGAACTGGCGGATTCACCCTTCTCGATCAACGCACAACAACAAGCCTTGCCGGCACTCGATGCCGCCCTGCTCGCCGCACGCACGCAAGATCCGGCGGCCGAACTGCTCGACACCGGCGTGCTGCGGTTTGCCGATGCCGGTGTGCGCTCCGCCAAACAGGAAGTCTCCACCATCGGTGCCGGCTCATTGATCGGCGTGGTGCTGTTGTTCCTGTGGGTATTCCGTTCCGGCTGGCCGTTATTGCTGACGGTGTTACCGATCGCTAGCGGTTTTGTGGTGGCACTCGCTGCCTGCTTACGGGTGTTTGGCGATGTGCACCTGATGACGCTGGTGTTCGGTGCCAGCCTGATCGGCTTGTCGGTGGATTACAGCCTGCATTTCCTGATCGACCGCCAGGCCAGTGATGCCAACTGGCAAGCGGGTGATAGTTTGCGCCGCATGGGTCGCGGCCTCTGGCTGGGCGTGGCCAGCAGTGTCACTGCTTTCATGGCGCTGTGCCTGACACCGTTTCCCGGCATGCAACAGATGGCACTGTTTTGCAGCGCAGGACTGGTCACGGCGGCATTGACCGTGACCGGTGTGTTCCCGCTGCTGTTACGGCATGGCGCGCCCGGCACCGCACCGGGACTGGGTATGGCACGGCAATGGTTGCAGCTGTGGCAATCACCTCTGCGTCTTGCGATAACCATCGTGATCGTGGTCGCGCTGGCCCTGCCCGGCCTGATGCGATTGCACAGCAATGACGACATCCGCCTGCTGCAAGGCAAACCGCCGGCCCTGCTCGCCAGCGATGCCCGCATCCGCGAAATCACCGGCATCGACAGCAGTGGTGCCTTCCTGTTGGTCGAAGGGGAATCGGAAGCCACCGTGTTGCAACGCAATGACGCCGCCAGCGATTGGCTGCGGCAACAACAGCAAGCTGGCCACATCAGCGGTTTCGACAGCCTCAGCCGGCAACTGCCCTCTCCGGCACGGCAGCAACAGGCCGCGGCCTGGCTGGCATCCCTGCCGCAGGATCCCGCCGCGCTGGCCTATGCCGCACAGATCGGACTCGACCCGGCCACCCTCGCTGTCTATACGCAACCGGCATCGCCATTGACCGTCTCGGACTGGCTGGCGAATGACGTTTCCTTGCCTTGGCGCAAACTCTGGCTGGGCGAAACCGCGCGTGGATTCGCTACCATGATTCCCGTACGCGGCAGCACTGCCGCTCCCATCAATGAAGCGTTGCCGGAAGGCACCCGCTGGATCGACCCGGTTGCCGATATGTCAGGCCTGCTGGAAACCTACCGCGAACGCGCCTCGGGCGTGGTGATGGCGGCGTTTGCCCTGATCGCCCTGCTGCTGGTCCTGCGCTATCGCCCGCGGCGCGCCCTGGCTGCGATGGCCCCGGCGCTGCTGGCGGCCACCTGCGCCCTGGCCGTGGCCGGCTGGCTGGACGAGCCGGTCACCGTATTCCATTTGCTGGCCCTGCTGCTGGTGCTGGGTTTTGGCCTCGATTACAGCCTGTTCCTGCTGGAGAACCGCGAACATCCGCAGTCCACCATGCTGGCGATCCTGTGTTCCGGCCTGACCACCCTGCTGTCATTCGGCTTGCTGGCCTTGAGCAGTACCCCGGCAATCCACGCTTTCGGTATCATCGTATTAACCGGTATTGCCACCACACTACTGTTTGCACCGATCGTGCAAACCACCCACAACGAGGTGTTGTCATGAGTTTGCCATCGCATGTTGATGTTCTGGTGATTGGCGCGGGCCCGTCCGGCGCGATCGCATCGGCCCTGCTGGTGAAGAAAGGCTATTCGGTGCTGGTGCTGGAAAAGGAACAGTTCCCGCGCTTCTCGATCGGCGAGAGCCTGTTGCCACAATGCATGATGTACATCGAAGAAGCCGGCATGCTGGATGCCATCAGCGCCGGGGGTTTCCAGTTCAAGAACGGCGCTGCCTTCTATCACGATGGCAAGCACACGCAATTCAACTTTACCGAAAAATTTTCACCGGGCCCCGGCACCACTTTCCAGGTGCAACGCGCACGCTTCGACAAGATCCTCGCTGATGAAGCCGCCCGCCAGGGTGCGGATATCCGTTACCGCCATGAAATCACCGCTGTGGATGTCACCAAGGCACAACCTTCTGTCACCTGCCGCACACCGGAAGGTGACAGCGTGACGGTCACTGCGAAATTCCTGCTCGATGCCAGCGGTTTTGGCCGTGTGTTGCCGCGCCTGCTGGATCTCGAAAGCCCGTCGGATTTCCCGGTTCGCCAATCCTGCTTCACGCACGTGAAAGACAACATGCCCGCCGGTGAATTTGACCGTAACAAGATCCTCGTCAGCATTCATCCCGAGCATCGCGACGTCTGGTATTGGACGATCCCGTTCGCCAATGGTGTGTGCTCTCTCGGCGTGGTGGCCAAGCGTGAATTCTTCAACGGCTACACGGAAAACCTTGATGAACGCCTGATGACCATCGTCGGCGAGGAACCGCGTCTGGCCAAGCTGCTGGCGAATGCCGAAATCCTGCAACCGGCACGCCAGATCACCGGTTACTCCGCCAATGTGAAGAGCCTCTACGGCAACGGCTATGCCCTGCTCGGCAATGCCGGCGAATTCCTCGACCCGGTGTTTTCCTCCGGCGTTACCATCGCGATGAAATCCGCCAGCATGGCAGCCGCCTTGCTCGACCGGCAATTACAAGGTGAAACCGTTGACTGGGAAACCGAATACGCCAAACCACTGAAGAAAGGCGTGGATGCGTTCCGTACCTTTGTGACGGCCTGGTATGACCAGCGCTTCCAGGATGTGATTTTCCATCACACCCAACTCGACACGGTGAAGGCGATGATCTGTTCGATACTCGCCGGTTACGCCTGGGACGAAGACAATCCCTATGTGCGTGACAGCGAACGCCGCCTGAACGTACTGGCGAAGATCTGCGCCACTGACGCGCCGGCATGATGCGTTTGCTTGCGACAGCCCTGCTGCTACTGCTGGCAGGGTGCCAGTCATTGTTACCGGCACCGCCGGTGTTGCAGCTGGCACCATCAGCCCTCGGCCAGGAGGTGCGCATCGTGCAATCGATCGACAGCGCACAAGGCCTGCTGCTGGCACACATCGAAGTGTCACCCGCACAGCTGTCCATGGCCGGCACCACGCCGGACGGGCAAGTGCTGCTGCGCCTGCGCCTGCAGGCCGACGGCACACTCCAAGCCGACACCGCCGACTGGGCACCGCGCGCCTTGCAAGCCAACCATATCCTGTCCGACTTCCAGCTCAGCTTCTGGCCAGCGGCCAGCATTCGCGCGGCCTTGCCCGAAGGTTGGCAACTGCATCACAGCGACGATGGCCTGGAGCGTGTCTTGCAATACCGTGGCACACCCGTGGTATCGATTCGCTACGGCGCGAGCGATCACTGGTCACAACCGCTACAATTCACCCACCACCGCTGGCATTACCAGCTGACCATCACCACGGTATCGATGGACCCGTTATGAGCAGTGCCCTGCCCCCTGTCACCTTGAGTGCGCTCGGTATGTTGAATGCCCTCGGCAACAACACCGATGAAGTGCTCGCCAACCTGTTGGCGGGTTCCGCACCGGGCATGCGCAAGGAAAGCGGCTGGGTGCCGGGACGTGAGCTGCCGGTCGGCCGCGTCACCGCGGAACTGCCACCGCTGCCCGCCGGCATGACTGCGTTTGATTGCCGTAACAATCGCCTATTATTGGCCGCGCTCGCGCAAATCCGCCCGGCGATTGATGCCGCGATCACCCGTTATGGTGCTGACCGCATCGCCATCGTTATCGGCTCCAGCACCTCTGGCATTGGTGAGGGCGAAGCCGGACTGAAAGACAAGATCCGCCACGGACAATGGCCAGAGGGGTATCACTACCGGCAGCAGGAAATCGGCACCGCCGCCGAATGCGTGGCGCGTGCGCTGCAACTCGATGGCATGGCCTACACGATCTCCACCGCCTGCTCTTCCAGTGCCAAAGCGCTGGGCAGTGCGCGTCGCTTGCTGGCGATGGATCTCTGCGATGCGGTGATCTGCGGCGGCGCGGATTCCTTGTGCCAGCTCACGCTGAACGGTTTCACCGCACTGGAATCGGTATCACCGGAGGTGTGCGAGCCGCTGGCCGATGGCCGTGATGGCATCACCATTGGTGAAGCCGCTGCGGTTTTCCTGATGGAAAAAGGATCCAGCGGGATTGTGTTGGCGGGTGTCGGTGAATCCGCTGATGCGCATCACATTTCAGCCCCGCAACCGGAAGGCATTGGTGCCGAGGCGGCCATGCGTGCTGCACTGGCCGATGCCGGCATTGAGGCAGGGCAACTGGATTACATTAATTTGCATGGCACCGCGACACCTTTGAACGACGCGATGGAAACGGCTGCGGTTTTCCGCGTTGCCGGTGATCGCGTGCCGGTCAGTTCCACCAAACCGCTGACTGGTCACACCCTCGGTGCCGCCGGTGCCACCGAGGCGGGCTTGTGCTGGTTGTTATTGTCCAGCCACAACCGCGATGGCCTGCTGCCGGCACAACGCAACCAACGCCCTGCTGATCCGGCATTGGCCGCTGTGCAGGTCTTGCGCACATCGCAGGCCTTGCCGCATAAAGCCACGCTGTACGCACTCAGCAATTCGTTTGCGTTTGGTGGCAGCAATGCCAGCCTGGTACTGGAGCGCCGCACCGCATGAGTACGCACTCACTGGAAGCACTGCTCCCGCACCGCGCACCGATGTTACTGCTGGATGCCGTGGTCGCTATTGATGACGAATCGGCCAG
>SBFY01000217.1 GCA_006227085.1 Gammaproteobacteria bacterium | reverse complement strand
GATATCCGGATGATGCATTTTCACAAAACTGTGGATGGTGCCTTTGCCGCTTGATGCCACGGTGTCCCATTCAAACCAATGGCAGTGCTGGCAGACCGGCCCCGGCGGATGACGCAGGGTATTGCAGGCCTTGCAACGCTGGATCAGCAGCTGGCCGTTCTTGAGCCCTTCCCAGAAGAACTCGGTGTCTTTATTGATGCCGGGTTTCGGCCATGCATTTGCCATGATGATTCCTCAGGAAGCCGATGGCGCTTTGAACTTGAGCAGACGGAAGCGCATTTCAGCGACTTTCTCGTCATGCTGGTTGAAGAAGGTCCACAGTTCGGTAATGAAATACCCTTCGCCAAGCGCAGTCTGCTTGCGATCGGACACCGACTCTAATGCCTTGGTGTTGTAAATCGCATCACCCAGATGGGCGTTTTTGAAATAGGTTTGCTCGCAATTCACTGCCACCACCGAGATGTAGCCCGCTTCAGACAGCAATTCAAAATAGTTTTCGAGGTTTTCCGGGCGGCCACCGGAACCGGGTGCCAAACGATTGGTGTAACCGGGCATGGTCCAGGCCTGGATCATGGTGGGTGGTGCAATCACGCCTTGATGGCGCGAACCGGCAGCAAACACCGGGTCGGTATACAGCGGGTTGGTATCGCCCATGGCATCACACCAATGGCGGATCATGGCCTGGTTCACCGGATCCCAACTGCGCTGAGGCCCCATCGGGATACCGATACAGGCGTTCAGGCGTTTTTCCAGGCTTTGCTGATCCAGACCCATCGGGAACATTCCTTGCGCAAGATGCCCTATTGTAGCGACCGGCCTTGGTGCCGGCATGACGAATCCGTCATTGCCACTGTCTTGACGGGTTCAGGCCCAGTCGATACCCACCGAACTGCCCATGAACACCGGTTTGTACGATGGCAAGGCCGGGCATTGCGACTGGTTCAGGCAACGGCCATCGGCCAGCGAAAACTCGAAACCATGCCCCTTGCAGCGCACCCGATCGGTTGCCAGCGTGCCGCGTGACAAGGGTTGGCCAGCATGCGGGCAACGGGCATCAAAGATACGGATTCGACCCTGGTAACGGATCAGCAGGAACTCCCTGCCCTGCGCCCGTGCCGCCACCGGCACACCCTCATCGAGGTTGCGCAATGGCGCCAACGGGACGAACTGCATGGCTCAAGCCTTGCCGGTTTGTTCGCTGAGGTAGATCCAGGTGTCGATGACACTGTCCGGCGTCAGCGACACGCTGCTGATGCCTTGCTGCATTAGCCACAGCGCCAGATCCGGGTGATCCGACGGGCCCTGACCACAGATGCCGACATACTTGCCTGCCTTGCGGCAAGCGCTGATCGCACGCTCCAGCAGCACCTTCACCGCCGCGTTGCGTTCATCGAACAAATGCGCGATCAGGGCGGAGTCACGGTCCAGCCCCAGTGTCAGCTGGGTCAGGTCATTCGAGCCGATCGAGAAGCCATCAAAGTATTGCAGGAACTCTTCCGCCAGCAAGGCATTGGCCGGGATCTCGCACATCATGATGATGCGCAGGCCATTTTCGCCACGCTTCAGGCCGTGTTTCTCCAGCAGTTCCACCACTTGCTTGGCTTCGCCCACCGTGCGCACGAACGGGATCATGATCTCGACATTGGTCAGCCCCATCTCGTCGCGCACTTTCTTCAATGCACGGCATTCGAGCTGGAAGCATTCAAGGAAGCTGTCCGACACATAGCGCGAGGCACCACGGAAGCCCAGCATCGGGTTTTCTTCTTCCGGTTCGTACAGGCTGCCACCGATCAAGTGCGCGTATTCGTTCGATTTGAAATCCGACATGCGCACAATCACCGGCTTGCCTTCAAACGCGGCAGCAATCGTGGCAATGCCTTCACTCAATTTCTCGACATAAAACTCGACCGGGCCGGCGTAACCGGCGATGCGGCGATCGATGGTCTTTTTCAGGGATTCTTCGAGCTTGCTGTAATCCAGCAAGGCACGCGGGTGAATACCGATCATGCGGTTGATGATGAATTCCAGTCGCGCCAGCCCCACGCCATGGTTCGGATAAGCCTGGAAATCAAAGGCGCGATCGGGGTTGCCGACATTCATCATCACCTTGAACGGCAAACTGGGCATTTTCGCCAGATCGCTATGCGACACATCGAACTTCAACTCGCCTTCATAGACATGGCCGGTATCGCCTTCGGCGCAGGAAACCGTCACCGTCTGGCCGTCTTGCAACACTTCGGTGGCATCACCGCAGCCGACCACGGCAGGAATACCCAGCTCACGCGCAATGATTGCCGCATGGCAGGTACGGCCGCCACGGTTGGTGATGATTGCTGAAGCTTTCTTCATGACCGGTTCCCAGTCCGGGTCGGTCATGTCGCTGACCAGCACATCACCTTTCTGCACACGATGCATCTCGCTGACATCCTTGATCAGCCGCACCGGGCCGGAACCGATACGGTGGCCGACACTGCGGCCTTCGCACAATACCGTGCCGCGCTCCTGCAGCAGGTAGCGTTCCATCACCGTTTGCACTTCCTGGCTTTTCACCGTTTCCGGGCGGGCCTGCACAATCAGCAGTTCGCCGGTTTCGCCGTCTTTGGCCCATTCAATGTCCATCGGGCGCTCGTAGTGCGCTTCAATGGTGAGTGCCATCTTGGCCAGCTCGGCCACTTCGGCATCGGTGATACAGAAACGCGCGCGGTCTTCAGCCGACACATCGACCGTTTTGACAGAACGCCCGGCCACCGCTTCGGTGCCGTAGATCATCTTGATCGCTTTGCCGCCAAGAGTACGGCGAATGATCGAGTGCTTGCCGGCTTTCAATGATGCCTTGTGCACATAGAACTCATCCGGGTTCACCGAGCCCTGCACCACCGTCTCACCCAAGCCGTAAGAAGCGGTAATAAAGATCACGCCGTTGTAGCCGGATTCAGTATCCAGCGTGAACATCACGCCGCTGGCGCCGATTTCCGAACGCACCATGCGCTGGATGCCGGCTGACAAGGCGATATGGGAATGCTCAAAGCCCTGGTGTTCGCGATAGGCAATCGCCCGGTCATTGAACAGTGAGGCAAACACCTCATGGATGGCACGCAACACATTGTCGACGCCACGGATATTGAGGAAGGTTTCCTGCTGGCCGGCAAACGAGGCATCGGGCAGGTCTTCGGCTGTGGCTGATGAGCGCACCGCCACCGCCATATTGGCGTTATCGGCAAACATGGTGGCACAGGCTTCACGGATGGCTTTTTCCAGTGCCGGCGGGAACGGTGCCTCGCAGATCCACTGGCGAATGGCAGCGCCGGTTTCGGCCAGTGCCTTCACATCGTCCACATCGAGGCCTTTCAGGGCCGTATTGATGCGATCGGCCAGGCCACCCTGGGCCAGGAACTCGCGGTAGGCATGCGCGGTGGTGGCAAAGCCGTTCGGCACTTGCACACCCACACCCGAAAGATTGCTGATCATCTCGCCCAGGCTGGCATTCTTGCCACCCACCTGCTCGACATCCCCCATTCCCAGCTCACTAAACCAGGCAATGTAATCACTCACGGTGCATCCTCCGTCATTGGGCGCGCAGGGCTGGCCAGCCCCCGGAAAGCGTGCCATCATACTGTATTTACAGCATTTTCTCTATTCTGAAGGCCACAAGAATGTCCAATAGCCGCTCGGTTTTCTTCATCTCTGACAGCACCGGCATCACCGCCAAAACCCTGGGCCAGAGCCTGCTCTCGCAGTTCGAGGAAATTCCCTTCCGCAAGGTCATGTTGCCGTATATCGATACCGAGGAACGCGCCCGCCAGGTCGCCGCCCAGATCAAGGAAGCCTACGAGAAAGAAGGCGCCAAGCCGATCATTTTTGACACCATCATCAACAAGCAGATCCGCGACATCATCACCGCCAGCCCCGGCTTCATGGTCGATATCTTCTCGACCTTCCTGTCGCCGCTGGAACGGGAGCTGAAATCCCATTCGTCTTATAGCGTCGGCAAATCGCACCATGCCACCACCGACGACTCCCGCTACCGTGACCGCATCAATGCCGTGCACTACGCCATGGATAACGACGACGGCAGCAGCCTGAAGCATTACGACGAGGCCGATATCATCCTGGTCGGCGTCTCCCGCAGCGGCAAAACCCCGACCTGCCTGTACCTTGCCCTGCACTTCGGCATTTATGCCGCCAACTACCCCTTCACCGAGGAAGATTTTGAAAGCCGCCGCCTGCCGGCCGCGCTGGAAACGCACCGCAACAAGCTGTTTGGCCTGACCATTGATGCCGAACGCCTGGCCGCCATCCGCAACGAACGCAAGCAAGGCAGCCGTTATGCCTCACCGCAGCAATGCGATTTTGAAGTGCGCGAGATGGAATCGATTTTGCAGCGTTACAACATCCCCTATGTGGATGCCACGCAGTTCTCGATTGAGGAAATTGCCAGCAAGATCATGGATGAGACGGGGCTAGCGAATCGGGAGGGGTAAAAAAATAAAGGGATCGAAGGGAATACCTCTGCCCCCTTTTATTATTTTGGACTAATCCTTGTAAAAACCTGCTCTTGGCCATTGGGTAAAATCATTTTATATTCATCTCGAGAAACCACCTTCAGCAGCATCACCCCATCACCAGCCTCTGGGACAAATTTCACAACAGATTCTTTGCTATCAAGCTCTCCTTTTGCCACTTGAACGCCATAATCAGTTATCGACACTGAATATAAAGCGTTTTCATAAGGAATAACCCCGAAAATCAATAAGCCACTTACGCCAGAATCCCATTGAAAACTTTGCACCTTCTT
>SBFY01000168.1 GCA_006227085.1 Gammaproteobacteria bacterium | reverse complement strand
CTGGTCACACCCAGCCGTGTATTTTGCTGGCCATGAAACAGGCTGGTATTACCTCAGCACCACCGCCAGCGAGCGCGCCTTCCCGGCGTTCCGCAAGATCTACCAGCAATGGTGCGAACGGGTGGCACAGGGTGAATCATTCACCATCTCTGCACCGGAAGCCTTGCCAAAACCACAACACCAGCGACTGGATCGCGAGCAAGCGATTCGCCGCATGCAAACCTTGAAAGCGAAACTGGCAAGAGACTGAATCAGGGCACGCAGAGGCTGTCCACAAACGCTTGCCGGTCACTCACCCAACCACCAGCGAGGACGGCATTGAGGAAGCGCGGAACGCCTAATCGTCCTTGGAAAGATTGCGAACCATCAGCAGCCCGTCCAATCCAGGTAGGCTGTTCAAACAGCTCCGCAGCAATATCAGAATATTTCCCGGGAGTTTCAGCGATCAACTCCCCATCCACCAGCAACTCCACCCAGGAATCCGGTTCCCCACCCCATAACAGTGATGGCAAGAACCAATAACCGGACAGCATCACGGGCACACATTTACCGACCGGCAACCGTTGTGTCGACGCTAATGGCAAACCATTCACCGTGCCTCGAAAACCTTCTTGGGGATGGTATTCCAGTCGCCAAACACCCGTTTGCTCTGCCAGCACTTGCCACCCTTCCCCGGCAGCAACCGTCACCCCCAACCCGAAAGTAAAACCCGACAAACCTGGCGCGCGCTGCAAGATATTTCCTTCCACTTTGCCATGCCCGGTAACATCATCGCGCATGATCGTCAGATCTATATTGCTTGCTTGCTTACTCCAGAGACGATACTGGGATTCCAGTGAATACCAGTCAGGAACCCGCCACCACTGATTATGGGCGCCTTCATATGGGCTCGACGAATACAACCCCAACCCATAACCATAATTCATGTATAACCATTGACCATCCACGGACAAAACAGCGCGATGTGCCGGCAAGAGCGCACCATTCTCCCAATACAACGTCCGACCAGGCACATCCGGCTTTCTATTCGCATCAAACATCACCACACCATCCAGGTCTTCCGGCATATCGCCGCCGATGGCGTGCAGCAAGCTCGGATAGATATCCATGATGCTGGTGACCGATTCATCCACGCCGACTACCGCACGATCTGGCCATCGCCACAACATGAAGGTATGCAAGCCACCTTCCAGGTATTCGCCTTTTTTACCGACGAACGGTGCGTTATTGTCGCGGACAAAATTAGGCCCGCCATTATCACTGGCAAAAACCACAATCGTGTTATCGGCCTGGCCACTGTCTTCGAGTGCTTGCAGGATGGCTGCCACCGAATCATCCAGCTGGTGAATCACCGCACGATAAATACCTTCCGGTGTATCGGGATACCGCTCACGATAACGCTGTGCCGGTTCATTAGGCGTGTGCGGCGCATAAAAAGCATGATAGATAAACCAGGGTTCTGCGCGATCAGCTTCACGAATCAATTTCACGGTTTCAGCCGTCAGCAAATCTTCCAGGTGACCTTCGTATTGCTGGCTATCATCCAGACCACGATTCAACCAGGGATTCTCATAAGTGGGTTTGCTGAGCGTCCAATTGCCTTCCGACACGGGCCCGCTCAACATCCACTGGTTCAAGAAACCAAAACTGCTATCAAAGCCCTGGAAGCGCGGCCATGCTTGTCGCGGCGCGTGACCCAAATGCCATTTGCCGACATGGTGCGTGCGATACCCTTGCGCTTTCAGCGCTTCCGGCAGGATAGTCCACTCCGGCGGCAACCCACGACCAACCGGGCGAAACCCGGAACGGGCCGGATAACGTCCACTCAATAGCGCTGCACGAGCAGGCTGGCAGGTGGCATCAGCATAAAATCGCGTGAAACGGATGCTCTCGTTCGCCAATCGATCCAGTGTCGGCGTTGGCATGTCATTGCCATTATTGGTCGCCAGGTCGTTGTAACCCATATCATCGGCCAGCAACAGCAGGATGTTGGGTTTGTCGGCGGCATGCGCAGGCAGCGCAAGGATCAGGAGCAGCCACCAGAAACGGCGACACCCCATCAGAGGTAATCCTCGTAGGCTTCATCGGCAAGATTATCGAAGCGGGTGTTCTCCCCGATAAACGCCAATTTGAAATCACCCACCGGACCATTACGCTGTTTGCTGATCAGGATTTCAGCCCTGCCCTTGTCCTTGCTGTCTTCCTTGTTGTAGACCTCATCACGATAGATAAACATGATGACGTCAGCATCCTGCTCGATAGCACCGGAATCGCGCAGATCCGACATGTGCGGGCGTTTGTTCGGGCGCTGGTCCACGGCACGATTCAACTGCGACAAGGCAAGCACCGGTGCATGGAATTCCTTCGCGATCGTTTTCAGTGAACGGGAAATCTCGGAGATCTCGGCAACACGGTTATCGCGATTGCTTTCCGAACCCTGCATCAACTGGAGATAGTCGACCATGATCAAGGCAGGCTCACCATGTTCACGTTGCAGACGGCGCAAGCGTGAACGCATTTCCATCGGCGTCAGGCCCGGCGTGTCATCAATGAACAGCGGCCGGTTACGGAGTTTGGTGACAGCCAATTCCAGCCTGTCATGGTCCTCGTCACTCAAGTCGCCTTTGTTGAGGGTCTTGAGGTTGATGCGTGCCATGGAGGCCACCATCCGCATCATCAGGCTTTCTGCCGGCATTTCCAGGCTGAACACCACCACCGGGCGATCCTGGTGCAAGGCGATATGCTCGACAATGTTCATCGCAAAACTGGTTTTACCCATTGAGGGACGTGCCGCGAGGATAATGAGGTCGGCAGGCTGCAACCCCAGGGTCATGGCATCCAGCTTGTGGAAACCCGTGGACAAGCCAGACAAGTTGCCGCCGGACTGGATCAGGGCATCAATTTTTTCAAGGGTGTTCGACAGGATGCCATTGAGGTGCGCGAGCCCCCCTTCGCGGGCACGGCTATCGGCGACTTCAAGGATCCGCTTCTCGGCATGGGCGATCACATCCGCCACGGCACGGCCATCGGTGTTATAGCCGGAATCAGTGATTTCGCCAGCGGCCTGGATCAGGCGTCGCAGCATGGCCCGGTCATGCACAATCTGTGCATAGGCACGGATGTTGGCCGCTGTCGGTGTTTCATTGACCAGGCGGGTGATGTAGGCAATACCGCCGACCTGCTCGAGTTCACCGGCATGCTCCAGGGCCTGTGACAAGGTCACCCCGTCCACCGGCTGGCTGCTCTCGGCCAGGCGCGACATCGCTGCAAACATGACTTGATGCGCCCGGGAATAGAAATCGCCGGCATCCAGCAGGTCCGCCACCTTGTCCCATTCGCTGGACAGCATCAGGCTACCCAGCACCGCCCGCTCGGCCGCCACCGCATGCGGCGGCGCCTTCAGGGCCGCCAACTCGGGGTCGACAGCAGGATAATCGTCATTGAAGTCCATCGGGAATCCGGAACGGGGCTCGGGAACAGGGTCTCATTGTGAAGGATGCCCCCCCAAAAAAAAAGCGCCGCCCGAAGGCGGCGCTGCATCAAGGACTTACCCTTATTCCGGCACGACATGGACCAGCACTTCGGCGGCCACGTCACCGTGCAACTGGATCTCGAGGGTGAAATCGCCTGTCGCGCGAATGACGCCATTGGGCATCAGCACTTCACGCTTCTCCACCTCAACACCCGCAGCCGTCAAGGCATCCGCCACTTCGCGGGTACCAATGGAGCCGAACAGGCGGCCTTCATCACTGGCATTCGCTGCCAGGGTGATTTCAGCCAGCGCTGTGAGCTTGGCGGCACGTGCCTGGGCAGCAGCCAGCTTTTCAGCCGCCACTTTTTCCAGCTCGGCACGACGCTGTTCAAACTTCTCCACATTCTCCGGGGTGGCCGGTACGGCCTTGCCGTAAGGAATGAGGAAGTTACGGCCGAAACCGGCTTTCACATTCACTTGATCACCCAGATTGCCCAGACGACCTACTTTCTCAAGCAAGATAACCTGCATGGCTATGTCCTCCGGTCAATCGTGCTGGTCAGTGTACGGCAGCAGCGCCAGATAGCGGGCGCGCTTGATAGCCGTGGACAACTGACGCTGGTATTTGGCTTTGGTACCGGTAATACGGCTCGGTACAATCTTGCCGGTTTCAGTGATATAGGCTTTCAGGGTCTCCAGATCCTTGTAATCGATCTCGTTGACGCCTTCAGCAGTAAAACGACAGAACTTCCTGCGACGAAAATGACGTGACATGGTTGCCTCCCTTATTCTTCGCCGGAATCTTCGGAATCATCATCCGAATCTTCGTCATCAGACTCTTCCGCTTCTGCAGCAGCGCGCTCAGCAGCACGGCGCTCGCGGTATTCCTTGTCAGCCTTCTCTGCACGCTCGGCCTTCATGATGGCCGATTCCGAAGTGATGGCCTCATCGCGTGACAGCACCATGTTGCGCAATACCGCATCGTTGTAGCGGAAGCTGCTGGCCAAATCGTCCATCACTGCCTGGCCGGCTTCGATGTTCATCAGCACATAGTGGGCTTTATGGATCTTGTTGATCGGGTAAGCCAGCTGGCGGCGGCCCCAATCTTCCAGACGGTGCACCTTGCCACCACCTTCGTTGATGGTTTTGGTGTAACGGTCAATCATGCCCGGGACCTGTTCGCTCTGGTCCGGATGCACGAGAAATACAACTTCGTAATGCCTCATGGTCTCTCCTCTTGGGTTGTAGCCCCCCGTGATCAGTCCGGTGGAGCAAGGAGCCTGCCGGGCACAATCCCGGCAGGGGCGCGCATTCTAGGGGAATCAGGGGGTTGGCGCAAGC
>SBFY01000040.1 GCA_006227085.1 Gammaproteobacteria bacterium | reverse complement strand
TATGTAAAAGCTGCGGAAGAACTGTTGGCCGATTGTGACGCGGCAGGCTTCCAGCCGAATGCCATCGTGCACGCCACCGGCTCCGGTGGCACCCAGGCCGGTTTGTTGGCCGGCTTGGCCTTGCTGGGTCGTGATATCCCGGTCTTTGGTGTGAATGTCTGTGATGACCGCGCCTATTTTGAACACAAGATTGCTGCCGATCTGGCCGATTGGCGTGAGCGTTATTCGCCACCGGTGATGCCAGCACCTGAAAGCATCCGCATCATCGAAGGCTATATGGCGCCCGGTTATGGCAAAACCACTGAAGCCCTGCGCGAAGTGATGCGGCAGGCCGCACGACGTGGTTTGCTGTTGGACCCGGTGTATTCCGGCAAGGCGTTCCAGGGTTTGTTGCAGGAAGCGCAAAACGGTTGTTTGGCGGGCATGAAGCACATCGTGTTCGTGCATACCGGTGGTTTCTTTGGTGCGCTGGATATGCGTGCGGAATTGTTGGCAGAAGAATAAAAAGGACAGGTATCAATGGAAATGATGATGGACTTGATCAGCAAGCTCAACAGCCTGGTGTGGGGTGTGCCGATGCTGGTGCTGATTCTCGGCACCGGCTTGTACCTTACGCTTGGTTTGAAAGCTTTCCCGATGCGGCATGTGCCGAAAGCCTTTGCCTTGCTGGTGAAAAAACCGACCGACAAGGAAAAGGGTGATATTTCATCGTTCCAGGCCCTGATGACCTCACTCGCTGCAACCATCGGCACGGGCAATATTGCTGGCGTTGCAACCGCGATTGCGCTGGGTGGCCCGGGCGCCTTGTTCTGGATGTGGATGACCGCCATTGTCGGCATGGCCACCAAATACGCCGAGACAGTTTTGGCGATCCAATACCGCGAGCAGGATGAGGCCGGTAATTATTGTGGCGGCCCGATGTATTACATCCGCAATGGGCTCGGGAAAAACTGGGCATGGCTGGCAGCAGCGTTTGCCTTGTTCGGCATGCTGGCCGGTTTCGGGATTGGCAATACCGTGCAGGCCAATTCAGTCGCCCACGCCTTGAATGAAACCTATGGCATCGAGATGTGGCATAGCGGTGCCGTGATGATGGTGTTGACCGCTGCCGTGGTGCTGGGCGGCATCCGCTGGATCGGTGCGGTGGCGGGCACGCTGGTGCCGTTCATGGCTGTGGCTTATATGGGCGCTGGTTTGCTGGTGTTGGTGTTGAACGCCAGCCAGGTTCCCGCTGTGCTGGCGATGGTGTTTGAACATGCCTTTACTGGCACGGCGGCACAAGGTGGTTTCGTGGGTGCAAGCGTCTGGCTGGCCTTGCAGTGGGGTGTGGCACGCGGGATTTTTTCCAATGAAGCCGGTTTGGGCAGTGCGCCCATTGCACACGCAGCGGCCAAAACCGATGACGCGGTCGGGCAAGGCTTGATTGGCATGCTGGGCACATTTATTGACACACTCATTGTCTGCAGCGTAACCGGCTTGGTCATCCTGCTGTCGGGTTTGTGGACTGATGGGGCGAACGGTTCGGCGCTGTCAGCGTTGGCCTTTGATGCCGGTGTGCCAGGTCTTGGGAAACATGTGGTGGCCTTGGGTATCAGCCTGTTTGCATTCACCACCATTCTTGGCTGGTGTTATTACGGCGAGCGTTGCACCGAATACCTGTTGGGCCTGTGGGCGGTGTTGCCATTCCGTATCCTGTGGGTGATCGCGGTGCCGGTCGGCACGATGATGGAGCTGAAAGAGGTCTGGCTGATTGCTGACACCCTGAATGCCCTGATGGCGATCCCCAACATCATCGCCTTGTTGCTGTTATCACCAGTGGTGTTTTCACTGACCCAGATAGCAGTGCAGCAGTCTCGCCAGCAGGATTGAGCCATGCGGAATTGGTTGCTGGTGCCTGTCTCCATAACAGTATTACTGCTGTTTATGGAATTGGGGCTCAGGGTTGCCGGCTATAACCCGTTAGGAAACCTTGTCTATAACGACAGGGCAGCTTTTATCCAGCCGTCGGTTTTCCCTAAACGCATTTATGAAGGTGTGCCTTTTGCCCGGGGTCGTGCATGGGGGGCTGATGTCGAACTGAACTCCCTGGGGCTACGTGACAGCGAATACCCGCTCGATGCTGCTGAAGGCGTCAAGCGTATTGTGGTCATTGGTGATTCGGTAACCTTCGGGAATTACATGCAGCAACAAGATGTTTATGTGGAAGTGCTGGAGCGTCATTTCCGGAATCGTGGCCAAAACGTCGAAGTGATCAATATGGGGCTGGGTGGCTACGACACCTTGCAGGAAGTGGCAACACTTGAGCATATCGGTCTGCAGTTCAAGCCTGATTTGGTGATCGTCGGATTTTGTGTCAATGATATCGGTGTCGCCAGCGGCAACCTTGATTACGTGCTCCAGCTGAAGGAATACGGAAAAACATCATTATATCGCTGGCGAATTGCCCAGCTTGTGCGTGTCCAGATCGACAGGATTCGATTGGGTAGGGAGATGATGGACGCAAACAAGGCTGAACGCTTTGCTGAAGTGTATGGCGATTACAGTGTCGATGTGACATCCGATGCGACGCTGATGGCGTTGCGTGCAGGATTGGGTCAGCCTAACGGCAATGATTCGCGGTTTTCCTTTTCCAATTTGTATACCAGTGTGCTTAATCTTGGCCGGGTTCGCTATGCAATGGAAAGCTTGCGCCAAATTGCCGACCGTGAAGATTTTCCGGTTTTGGTGATGATTGTTCCGTTCCTGAAAAATGAGCCGGAAAATCATGAGACCTGGCAAACCATTTATCGGATGATCGAGCACGAGGTTAATCGGGTGGGGCTTGCGCACTACACGCCGTACCCCGAGTTTGGGGAATATGGTTTCGATCGCCTCACGCAGCGGAAGAATGATTTTATTCACCCAAATGCGGAAGGTCATCGACTGATGGCTGAAGGTTTGTACCAGCAGATCATGCAGGAAGGCTGGTTATTTCCTGTCAGTCCAGGAAATCCCGCTGCGGCCTCACAGTAAGCCGGGTGGTTAATTCATAGCTGATGGTGTTGGCGCATTGCGCCACATGGTTGATCGGTAATTGCTTGCCCCAGAGTTCTGCTGCATCACCGACCTTGATGTCATCACGTCCCGTGACATCCACCGTGATGAGATCCATCGATACACGCCCGACCAGCGGTACGGTTTGGCCGTTAACCCAGACCGGGGTGCCATGCTGTGCGGAACGCGGGTAACCGTCACCGTAACCACAGGCAATGGTCGCAATGCGTGAAGGTTGTTCGGCTTTCCATTGGTTGCCGTAACCGACACTGTCACCGGTATCCACGTCGCGGATCGCCAGCACTTGCGAGGCCAGGGTCATGACAGGTTGCAGTTGCCGGCTCCAGTCATTGGCAGTATCGAGCGGGTCATAACCGTACAACATGATGCCCGGGCGCACCCAGTCGCCATAACTGCCGGGCCAGGCCAGCAGGCCGGCTGAATTGGCAATGCTGGTTTCAGCGCTGTGGCCACGAATGGCGTGGTGAAAGCTTTCCAGCTGGCGGGCGGTGAACGGGTTGTGGGTTTCATCAGCACTGGCCAAGTGCGTCATCCAGGTTACCAGGCCAATAGCGGGGTTTGCCGAGAGTTGCTCGAAGGCAATGCCTGCCTCTTGCGGGGCGAGGCCCAGGCGATGCATGCCGGTATCCACCTTGAGCCAGGGAGCCAACGGCTTGGGTAGCTTGATGCTGGCCAGTTGCTTGACGGCATCCCTGTGATGAATGACAGGGCTGAGGCGATAGTGGCTGCAGTGTGACCATGTGTTGGCGCAGGCTTCCGGGTTCATGACCAGAATGACGTGGTCCGGGTAGTGCTGGCGCAACAGCACGGCTTCTTCAAGACGGGCGACGGCGAAACCTTCCGCACTGGAAAGGGCGCTGGCGCACTCCAGCATGCCGTGGCCGTAGGCATTGGCCTTGATCACGGCCATGACCTTGCGGCCAGGTGCAATACGCCTCACCAGTGACAGGTTGTGTCGCAGGGCGGCGCGATCAATATGGACGGTCGTCAGTGGCATGCTGGTTTACCGGGGCTTTGGTAACCAGTCTAGCATGTGCCAGCCGGGCTGGCCCTTCTGCTATGCTGTGCAGGAGTCATGCCAAGGCAGGAGTGGGGGATGTCCGTGCTGGTCAGGAAGCTGGTGGTGGCCATTACTTCCCGGGCGCTGTTCGACATGGATGAAAGTCATCGTGTGTATGAACAACAAGGCCTGGAAGCCTATCGCGAGTACCAGATTACCCATGAAGATGAGATATTGCCGGAAGGCGAGGCGTTCTCGTTTGTCCGCAAATTGCTGCGGGTGAATGAATCGCTGGGCGGTGAGCCGCGCGTCGAAGTGATCCTGTTGTCGCGCAACAGTGCCGACACCGGTTTGCGGGTATTCAACTCTATCCAGCACTATGGCCTGTCGATTTCACGGGCGGCCTTTTGCAGTGGTCGCAGCCCGTATCGCTATGCGGCATCGTTTGGCAGTCACCTGTTCCTTTCTACCGATGCGGATGATGTCCGGTTGGCGCTGGAAAGCGGTATGGCTGCCGCGACCTTGCTGCCGACAGGGCAGTCGCGACAATCCTCACAAGAACTGCGCATCGCCTTTGATGGTGATGCCGTGATTTTTTCTGATGAAGCCGAGCGTGTGTACAAGTCAAAAGGGCTGGATGAGTTTGCCCGCAGTGAACGGGATGCCGCTCACAGCCCCTTGTCCGGTGGGCCGTTCAAGCCTTTCCTGTCAGCCCTGCACAGCTTGCAATCTGAATTCCCGGAAGACGAATGCCCGATTCGTAC
>SBFY01000199.1 GCA_006227085.1 Gammaproteobacteria bacterium | reverse complement strand
GCCAACCTCGACACCGCCGCACACACCAGCCTGTACATCGAATTGGCCACCGATGAGTTGGCCGCCATCATTCATGACAGCGATCGTGCCGAAGGCTGGTCATTTGCATGGCTGCACAAGTGGCACTTCCTCGACATCAACAAGGACGTGCGCGATGCCCTGCTGGCGGTATTTGCCTTCGGTAATGCACTGGTGGCATTGATGGGGTTGGTTTTATTCTTTCGGCGTCACCAATAATGGAAACAACTGCGGCAAGGCGAGACTGGCCGGCCGGGTGATCATTTCATCAAAGAGGAAGGCATTGTCCGGCACTTCGGTATTGATGCAGAGCATGCGCGCACCATGGGCACGCGCCAGTTCCGGCAAGCGTGCCGCCGGGTACACCACCCCGGAGGTGCCAATGCTGATGAACAGGTCGCAGTCACTGATGGCATCGAAGGCGGCCTGCCACACCGGCTCATCGAGGTAATCCCCGAACCAGGTGATGTCCGGTCGCAACCAGCGCCCGCACTGGGGGCAATGGGTATGCGCATAAGCTGCAGCCGCCACATCCCTGGTGACACCATGTTCCGCGCAGCGCATCCGCCACAGGCTGCCATGCACTTCAATCACCCGCTCATTGCCGGCACGCTGGTGCATGCCATCGATGTTCTGTGTCACCACCGTGACACCAGGATGGGATTGCGACAAGGCTGCGATCACCCGGTGGCCCGCATGCGGCTGGCATGACAGCGCCTGCTCCCGCCGCAAGTAATGGAAATCCAGCACCTTGTCCGGATGACGCTCAAACGCGGCCTGGCAGGCATATTCCTCGTAGCGGTATTCATGCCAGAGGCCGCCGGCACCACGGTATGTGGGAATGCCGCTTTCGGCTGACATGCCAGCGCCGGTAAAAAAGACAATGGAGCGGAAATCGGCTGGCGACAGCATGTCAGAAACCGTGCGCAAACCCGCTGGCACGCACGATCCCCATGCCACCCACGATCACCCAGAACACGTTCAGCAAGGTATAAGCCTGGTCACGCTTGAGGATGGAGCACCATGACAGCAAGATCGCATCAACCGTGTTGAAGATCCACACGAACAGGAACGGACTGGCCGGCCCCAACCAGCTCACCAGCGTGAAACTGATGATGCGCATCAGCACACCGATCATTTCAATCAAACGGATATTCCGTAACACGAACCCATTAACCATCTTGATGGTCATGATGATGCGTCCTTCCGGCATTCAACCGGACTGTGGGTGGGATTACTCTTTCACTGGCCGCTTGGCCAATTTACGTTGCAAGGTGCGCCGGTGCATGCGCAGTGCCCGCGCCGTGGCCGACACATTACCGTCGTGTTCTGCCAACACTTTCTGGATGTGTTCCCACTCCAGTCGCTCGACCGTCAGCGGGTTATCACTGACCGGGGCTTGCGCATCACCTTCGTCTTTATGGAATGCCGCGATGATATCGTCAGCATCTGCCGGCTTGGACAGGTAATGCGTTGCGCCGAGCTTGATGGCTTCCACGGCGGTAGCGATGCTGCTGTAGCCAGTCAGCATGACAATGCGGGTTTGCTCATCGAGTGCTTTCAGCGCTTTCACCAGCACCAGGCCGGAATCACCCGGCATCTTCAAGTCCACCACGGCATATTCCGGCGGGTTCTCACTGGCCACCGTCATCGCTGTTTCAACACAACCTGCCTGTTGCACCTCGTAACCGCGCCGCTCGAAGGCACGCGCCAACACCGACAGGAACACAGCATCATCGTCCACCAGCAATACGGACGGTTTCTCATTCATGCGGATACCCCTATCGCTGATAACGGCAAACGAATCGTGACGCAGGCGCCACCCTCACTGCGATTGGCGAGCTGCACCCGCCCACCCATGCGCTCGATGGTGGCATTGGCCAGGAAAATGCCCATGCCAAACCCGGCATCCCCTTTGGTGGAATAGAACAATTGGCCGGCATGGGACAAGGCCTGCTGCTGGAAGCCGCTGCCTTCATCACGAATGGCAATCACCAGATCGCCATGTTCCACCGCCATCGACACATCAATGCGTTGCGGTGAGGCATCGGCAGCGTTATTCATCAGGTTATGCAGTGCCTGTTCGAAGGTATGATCCAGCACCACACGCGTGTCGCCATTTTCCTGCAACGGGGAATACTGCAATGAGGTTGACGGATGCTGCATCTGCCAACGATCGACCATGCCTGCCAGCGCATCCCCCAGCGATTGCTCATAACCCCCTTCAGCACGCACATGCCCCGCCACTTCTGACAAGCGCGAGAGAATCTGCTTGCAGCGATCAATTTGCTGGCGCAGGGTTTGCACATCCTGTTTCAGCGATGCGTCCTGCGTGGTGAGTTCCAGCTCTTTCGCCAGCACTGCCATGGTGGCCAGTGGTGTGCCGAGCTCATGGGCAGCACCGGCTGCCAGCGTACCGAGACCGATGATTTGCTCATTGCGTAATTGTTCTTCACGCGCACGCGCCAATTGCCGGTCACGCTCACGCAAAGTAGCCGCCATGCGCACCACAAACCAGGCAATCAGTGCAGCCGCCAAGATGAAGGTCAACCACATACCGAGGATGTGCAGTGAAAACGGGCTATTGTGGTCATGCAGGCCGTGCACATGCGGCAATGGCACATACCACACCAGCAAGAAGGAGTAACAGAGACTGGTCACACCCACCAGGAACCACACATACGCAGGCCGCACCACCGCTGACGCAATCGCGATTGGCAACAAATACAGCGACACAAAAGGATTGGTAGAGCCTCCGGTGAAATACAGCAGCACACTCAGCGCCAACACGTCGATCAGCAACTGGGAAACCAGGACCGCATCGCCCTCTACGACGCCCGAGGTCTTCCACACATGCCAACCGGTAAAAAGGTTCACTACAGCAAGCAAGGAAACAGTGGCCAACAAAGGCAGCAAGGGCAAAGCCATCGACAATGCCGCCACACAAACCACTATGGCTGATAACTGCCCGGCAATAGCAATCCATCGCAGCCAGAATATGCGCTTGAGATTAGTAGAATAAGGGGAATCAATCGGGGCTAACATGCCAACACCCTGCAGGATGGCGATATGTTAACCGATCATAGCCTCCAGACAGAACCGGCTCCGGCATCCCGTTTGATCAACACCGGCTCCAGAGCCCCATCACATCAGGTGGAAGAACAACACCAGGCCGATACACAGCAAGCCCACACCGATGGCAATCCCCACCATGGTATTGGCCGCCTTGCAGGCTTCCGCATGCTCCATACGAAGGGCCTTTACCTCGGTCTCCAGCGAAGAGCGCAAGGCAGCGACATCGGCCGTGGCATTGAGATCCTTGATGGCTGCACGGCACTCAGCAAATTCACCATCAAAACGCGTCATCGCGGCTTTCAGGTTGCCCTGCACGGCTTTCAGGCCAGATTTGGTACTGGCGACATCTTCCTGCATCTGCAGGGCTGCACCTTCCGGTAATGACGATGAAGGCCGGGCCTGCAAACCGCCAATGTCTGATTGCATGCCTTGCATGCGCGCCTGCAAGGTAGCCAAACCCTGGCCCAGGGAGTCCATCTGGCGGGCCAACGCGTCCAGGCGATCATTAATCTGCTGCATCTCTTCCTCACTCAGGGCCGGTTCGGCCTCAGCAACGGTTTCGGGTATGTCGTTTGCCGGCTCTGGGCTCTTCGCCAATGCCACACTCGCGGTGGCGGCGGCTGTGGCGGCCGGCATGGCGGCCACGGTTTCACCACGCGCCAGGGCATCCGCACACTGCATCATTGGCTGCACATCGAGCGGGGCATCAGCACGGTTCTGGAAGGCTTCGATCAACGACGGCATCACGTCCCTGACCTGGTCGATCAGCTCAAACACCGGCTCACTGATCGCGATGGTGCCGTCGGTGATGCGGTTCATCATGTTTTCCACCGACCACGCCAACTCACTGATAAACACGGCTTTCACCATGCGCCCACTGCCCTTGAGGGTGTGGAAGGCACGGCGCACTTCCAGCCGGATTTCGGCATTGCCGGGCTCGGCGCGCCAGAGCGGAAACTGCTCGTTGATGGTCTCGAGGACTTCCTGGGCTTCCTCCACAAAGATCTCCAGGATATCGTCATCAATCAGGTCATCTTCCACAGCGACAGCTCCCATGTCCTTTCTCCCGTGCCCTGTTTCATTGAGTGTAGACACGATTCCGGATTTGTGATGCAAATCACAAAAAAATCAGGTAAAAAAGACAAATGGCTGCGTTATAACCTCCCGTTATTGGCCCCGCCAAAACCCGGGAAGGAAGGCATAAGAAAGACGACGCGGCAGCACCTTGATGGGCGTCATCCCGCGCCCAAAGCAGGGTGATACACTGTAACGACTTGTCCAGCATAAGGATTTTTCGCCATGAGCAAACCGACCCCGGAACAACTGGCCGAAGCCCTGGCCGAAGCAGGCCGTATGCGCGAGCACGATGAAGACCCCCATTTCATCGCCAAGGCCCTGCTGAACCACAACTACCGGATTCCTTTACTGGAGGCCGTCATGGAGGCCGCCAAGCACTACCTCCGCTCTGGCAATGGCCCCCATGAGCACACTGTCCTGATGAAGGCCATTGAAAAAGCCGACGCCGCCAGTCGTCGACCTGGCGAAGATCCTGACGAAAAGATTGGCCTGTAAGTCAGCGGCACCGTAACCCCACCATCACAAGGGATCGCCATGTCCGGCACCAGTGCCATCCTGTTCGCAGACATTGCAGGCAGCTCGCGCCTCTACAAGGAAGCCGGTGACAACCAGGCTCGCCAGCTGGTTGCCACGGCACTGGAAGAAATGGCCAGCGTGGTCACACGCTTGCACGGCCGGGTCGTCAAGACCATCGGCGATGAGATCATGGCGCAATTCCCGTCGGCATCGCCGGCCATTGAAGCCGCCATCCAGATCCAGCGCCTGCGCCATGCATCCCAACCACGACTGCTGGCGCGTATCGGCGTGCACTTCGGGCAAACCATTGAGCAAGGTGGTGATGTGTTTGGCGAAGCCGTCAACGATGCCGCCGCACTCGTGCGCATTGCCAAGGGCGGCCAGATCATCACCAGCAGCGACACCGTGCGCACGCTGGGCGATCGCCTCAAAAGCCAGGCTCGCCGTTTCGACAAGATCAAGCTCAAGGGCGCCGACGAAAGCACCGTGATCTATGTGATCGATTGGGAACAGGAAACCACGGCGACTGAAGCAACGCAGGTGATGTCCGCCATCAATGATGACACGCTCACTATCCCGCCGGGCAGCCTGCTGGAATTGCGTTACCAGGACAAACGCACCAGCATTACCCCGAACCAGACGCCGTTCATCGTGGGTCGCGATCATGGCATCGCCCATTTGCAGGTGTTATCGACAGTGGCGTCGCGCGATCATTTCCGCATCGAATTCCGGCGTGGCAAATTCGTGCTCGCCGACAACAGCACCAATGGCACCTGGGTGCAACTGGAAGGCCAGGAACCCATCTACCTGCGGCGGGAAGAAGTCCCCCTCACCGGCCCCGGCGTGATCAGCGTCGGGCAAGCCATTAATCCGGACAATCCGCACCTGATCCGGTTCTCGTTCTGATGCAGAACAATCCCGCCACGTACATCGTGCCCACCTGCACGGAGCCGGTTCGTATCCTGCAGCAGGACGATGAATTGCTGTTCGTCAGCAAACCCAGTGGCCTGTTGAGTGTGCCCGGCCGCAACCCGGCCAACCGCGACTGTGTGATCAGCCGCATCAAGGAAACACACCCGACCGCACAAATCGCGCACCGGCTGGATCTCGATACTTCCGGCCTGATGGTGCTGGCACTCACCCCGCATGCCCGCGCGCATCTCGGTCGCCAGTTTGAGAAACGCGCGGTAAAGAAAAGCTACATCGCTGTGGTGCATGGCCAACTGCCGAAAGACCAGGGCACCATTGATTTACCGATGATCGCGGATTGGGAAAAACGCCCGCTGCAGAAAATCGATTTCACGAATGGCAAGGAAGCCGTCACCGATTTCGAAGTACTCGAACGCCTGCCCGATCGCACCCGCGTGCGCCTGAAACCGCACACCGGCCGCTCGCACCAGCTACGCCTGCACATGCAAGCCATTGGCCACCCCATCCTCGGCTGTGATTTCTATGCCCATGACGAGGCCTACCAGATGGCCGATCGCCTGCTGCTGCACGCCGAAACGCTGGAGCTGTTCCACCCCGGCAGCAATGCCATCATCCAGCTGAGCGACCCCTGCCCTTTCTAACTATCTGTTCTTGATAGGATTTTTTCTATCGACCGGATTCGTGCCGGCTTTTTAATTAGAACTTGCTAATTTAGATTTAACTAATATAATAATGGCAAAGGAGACTGCCATGGCAACCGATGACATGAAACACAACGCGCAATCCGCCGCCCAATGGCTGAAAGGCTTTGCCAATGAACATCGCCTGATGCTCCTGTGCAGCCTGGCCGACGGCGAACTGGCGGTCAGCGAATTGAATGCACGAGTACCGCTCAGCCAATCGGCGCTGTCACAGCACCTGGCCTTCCTGCGCGAAGCCGGTCACGTGGTGACCCGCCGTGATGGCCAACGTATTTTTTACCGGCTCGCCGATGATGGCCCGAAAGCAATCATCGAGACCTTGTACCAACGCTTTTGCAATGCCCCACAACCGACACGAGGGAAGACCGCATGAACAACTGGCAAACCACACCGGCACGTGACACACACCGCCTTGGTGAGCGCGGTTTGGTGATTGATGTACGCACGCCAGCGGAATACCAGCAATGCCACCTGCCCGGCAGCGTCAACGCACCGCTGGATTCACTCGATAACGCGCGACTGGAATCGCTGGCGCACAAATTCAAGTTGAACGCGGGCGATCCCGTGTTCCTGATGTGCCAGGGCGGTAACCGTGCCAAGCGTGCTGCCGAAGCATTGAACGCGCAGTCGCCGTATGCCCTGTCAGTCATCGAAGGCGGCATCAACGCCTGCCAGACGGCGGGTGTTGAATTGCGCCACGGTGAATCGAAAGTGTGGCCACTGGAACGGCAAGTGCGTTTCACCGCTGGCATCCTGGTGTTTACCGGTGTGGTGCTCGGTTACACCGTGCATCCGGGCTTGTTCGGCATTGCCGGTTTTGTCGGTGCCGGCCTGATGTTTGCCGCCATCACCGATTGGTGCGGCATGGGCCTGCTGTTGGCGAAGATGCCCTGGAATAAGGCATGAACAGGAATAAAGCGTAAAAGGAAATAAGGTGTAAAGAGGAACAAGGCATGGAACTCACCAGCCTCATCATCGGTGCGATCGTTGGCCTGATCCTCGGCCTGACCGGGGCGGGTGGTTCGATCATCGCCGTGCCATTGCTGACGCTCGGCCTTGGCCTGCCATTGAAGGAAGCGACCGGCCTCGCCCTGCTCGCCGTGTTGGCCAGCAGCGCGTTCGGTGTCGCCACCCGCCTGCGTTCACAGCAAATCCTCTGGTTGCCGGGCGTGGTACTGGCGGTGACTGGTGCTGTCACGGCCCCGCTGGGACGTGTCGCGGCTGGATGGATTCCTGACGTGGCGTTAGCCACCAGTTTTGCACTGCTATCGATCGTCATCAGCGTGCGCCTGTGGCGGCAAGCGGCACAAACACCGGAAGCGACACGCATTGTCCGCGCCAGCAGCGATATCGCCGGTGATGCCAGCGGGCCCTTGTGCCGCATGAACGAGTGGCAGCCGATGCAGTTCCGCTTCCGCTGCATGATCAACATGATCGGTGCCGGCTTGGGCATCGGTTTACTGTCGGGCCTGTTCGGTGTCGGCGGTGGTTTTTTGATCGTGCCGATACTGATGTTCCTGACCGGCACTTCCATTCGCCAGGCCGTTGGCACGTCACTGCTGGTGATCAGCCTGGTCTCGCTGTCCGGGTTTGTGAGTCACGCCCTGATGAGTGACAGCGCAAGTCTCACGCAAGCCTGGCCACTGGCCGCCGGCGGTGTGATCGGCATGTTGCTGGGTAATCGCCTCGGCCACCGCATCAGCGGGCCGAATTTGCAGAAACTGTTTGCCGTCACCGTGATCGTCATCACGGTGATCATGCTGTTCCGCCAATTCACGAACTGAACCGATTCACGAACCCAGGAGAAACACCATGTTATTCCGCCAACTGTTCGACCACGACACCTGGACTTATACCTACCTGCTCGCCGATGACACTGGCAACGCGGTACTGATCGACCCCGTCGTCGGGCAAGTCGAGCAATACCTGCGCTTGTTCAAGGAATTGAAGCTGCAACTGAAACTGGCCATCGACACGCATGTGCATGCTGACCACATCACCGCGCTGGGTGCCTTGCGCGATGCCACTGGTTGCATCAGCGCCATGGGCGAACCGGCCACCGCGGCCTGTGTATCACGCACCTTCAAGGACGGTGACCTGCTGGAAGCCGGCAAAATCCAGTTGCGCGCCCTGCACACACCGGGTCACACCGATGATTCGTATTCCTTCGTGCTGGAAAGCGGCCCGGCCGATCGCGTATTCACTGGTGACACGCTGTTCATTCGCGGTTCCGGTCGCACCGATTTCCAGAACGGCAGCGCCCGCGACCTGTACAACAGCCTGCACGGCAAATTGCTGAAACTGCCCGACACGATGTGGGTGTACCCCGGCCATGACTACAAAGGCTGGACGGTCAGCACCATCGGTGAGGAAAAACAGCACAACCCGCGCGCCAACATCCACCCGATCGCGGCGTTTGAAAAATTCATGGCCGAATTGAAATTGCCTGACCCGAAATACATGGACGTGGCGGTACCGGCCAACCGGGCTTGCGGCAAGACGGCATGACCCTCGCCTGGCGGGCGTTCGCACTCCTGGTGCTCTGGCTGCTGGCCAACACAGCAGCCAGCTACCAGCCCCCGCCCGACACACTGGAAGTGTATGTGCGCCACGGTTGCCCGCATTGCGCCAATGCACGCGAGTGGTTACCGCAATGGGCAGAACGTCATCCTGGCATCCGCATCGTGATACGGCAGGTCGATGATGACCCCACCG
The DNA here is from genome assembly GCA_006227085.1 of Gammaproteobacteria bacterium. Classification (GTDB taxonomy): domain Bacteria; phylum Pseudomonadota; class Gammaproteobacteria; order Pseudomonadales; family M0112; genus M0112. The sequence continues at coordinate 3,631 of SBFY01000199.1, read as the reverse complement.
CCCGCGATGCCCTGATTGAGGTATTTGAAAAGGCCAATATCTGGCCCCCCGGTGTGCCGGCCTTCGTGTTCCAGGGCAATGTTGTGGTCGGCTTCGAGGATCCGCAACACGCCACCACTGAACTCGACCAGCTGGTGCGATCGAGAAGCTGGCCAGCACCTTTAGCCGTCATTCCGAAACGGGAAGACGCTGCCCCTGCACCTCCGTACACCCCATCTGCGACCGAGCTGGCTCGCTGGCAAGCCGATATCAAGATCGCGCAATGGGGGTTGCCCGCTTTCGTGCTGGGCATGGGACTGCTGGATGGTTTCAATCCCTGCGCCATGTGGGTATTGCTGTTCCTGCTCTCGCTACTGGTACACATGGGCAGTCGCCGGCGCATGGCATTAGTCGCCGGAACCTTTGTGGCTGTCAGCGGTGCGATGTATTTCCTGTTCATGGCCGCGTGGCTGAACCTGTTTCTTGCCATTGGCCTGACCCAACCGGTGCAATGGTTACTGGCAGGTATCGCACTGGTCATTGGCTTGCTGAACCTGCGCTCGGCATGGCAACCACAGACGCGCGTCCGGCTGGCCATTCCCGATGCTGCCAAACGCGGGATTTATGCGCGTGTGCGCACCGTTGTGCAAGCGGATTCGCTACCGTTAGCGATAGCCGCGGTCAGCGTGCTGGCCATACTGGTCAACTTTGTGGAATTACTGTGCACCGCCGGTTTACCCGCATTAACGACCGCCATCATCACACAACACACCGATAACCCGTTTGCGTATTACGCCTATCTTGGCATTTACATCCTCGGCTACATTGCGGATGACAGCCTGATGGTGGCAATCGCTGTGATCGCCATGTCGCAACGCAAACTCAGTGAACGCGGCGGGCGCTGGCTGAAATTGCTCAGCGGCCTGGTGATGGCCGGCTTGGGTATCGTCATGCTGTTGCGCCCCGACTGGGTTTTCTGATGGTCAATCATCCCTTCATACGCCATACTTCGATCATCCATCCCATCTCACCCCGAAGGTTGCATCATGCCTGTCCGCTTCCTGGTTGCCGTATCGACCCTGATCGCCAGCAGTGTCCTCTTCGCTGGCACACCCAGCACACCGTGTGAAGGCACGCTGGCGCAATCCTCACCAATCCAGTCCAGCGGCTGGAGCCACGACCTGCCGCAAACCCGCCAGCGCAGCGCCGCAGAGGCTGGCCTCACTGCCGATGACCTGCCCGGGCTGGAATTACAGTGGGTGTTTGCATATGAAGACACCGAGCAACCGCGCTCACTGCCCGCTGTCACTGCACAAGCGATCATCGTCGGCAGCGAGGAAGGTACCGTATGGGCTCTTGATCGCCACAGTGGCTGCGCGTACTGGTCCTACCGTGCTGGTGATGAGCCGATCCGCACAGCGGTTACCCTGGTGTCACTCGATAACCGGGTGGTCGCCCTGTTCGGTGATGCCGATGCGCAATTACACGCCGTTGATGCCATGACCGGCCAAGGGTTGTGGGTGTTGACACTCGACCCGCACCGCAGCGCGATCATGACCGGCTCGCCGGTGTATCACGACGGTTTCGTGTATGCGCCTGCCTCATCACTGGAAGTCGCGCAGGCCGTGAAGCCCTGGTACAACTGCTGCACCTTCCGCGGTTCAGTCAGCAAGATTGATGTGCGTACCGGTGAACGCGTCTGGCAATACTTCACCATCCCCAACGCACCCGCGCTCACCGGCCGCAGCCTGTTCGGTGTGCGCCAGTACGGCCCGTCAGGTGCACCGGTCTGGTCGGCACCGACCATCGACGTGAAACGCAACCGGCTCTATGTCGGTACCGGCCAGAATTACAGCTCACCGGCCGACCACAACAGCGATGCCATCCATGCCATCGACATGAGCACCGGCGAACGCATCTGGCGCACGCAATTCCTTGCTGAAGACAGCTGGAACGCAGCCTGCAATGTCGGCTTGTTGCAGCCGAATTGCCCGGAAGAAGACGGCCCTGATTACGACTTCGGTGCACCACCCATTCTCATCACCCGCGACGATGGCGATGACATCCTCGTCGCCGGCCAGAAATCCGGCATGGTCTTCGGCATCAACCCGGACACTGGCGAACAGCTTTGGATGAACAGTGCGGGCCGCGGCGGCATCATCGGTGGCGTGCATTGGGGCATGGCCAGTGACGGCGCCTTCGTTTATGTACCGGTTTCCGATATTGATGTCTGGCCCATTGATGTGCCCGGCGAACCACGACCAGCACTGAACAAGATTAATGTCAGCACTGGCGAAACCGTGTGGAGTGTGCCGGCCGTGTTTGACTGTGATGGCAAGGAAGGTTGCCGCAGCGGCTTGTCAGCAGCCATCACCCTGATTCCCGGCGCTGTCATTGCACCCGGCATGGATGGTGTATTACGCGCCTACAGCCGTGATGATGGCCGCGTGCTCTGGCAATTCGATACCGTGCGCGACTACGACGGCATCAATGGCGTGAAAGGCGAAGGCGGCACCCTCGATGCCGGCGGCGCCGTGATCGCTGACGGGCAACTGATCATCCATTCCGGGTACGGCGGCCTGATCAGTGCCGGCAGCAAGGGCGGCAATGTGATGCTGGTGTTTGGGAAGAAAGCGAGCGAGTGAACCCACTCGTCGGTCAGGTTGAGCGCAACAAAGCCTGACGATTGCGGCATCAATAAGGGAGTCGGAAGAAAACCCCTGACACCTTATTTCCAAAACATTAATAAGTTATTTACCCGGGGCCTCGCCGGCCCCGGACCCCGCATCGCGGCCCGGCGTTGCTGATCACCGCCTTGATGACAGCACCTATTGACACTTTTATAAAAAGTGTCACTATATGGTGACACTAATCAGGAAAGTGTCACCATGCCTGCCGCCCAGAACCCCGTTGCATTACCGGCCGAAGACTACCCCAGCCACGACGAGGTGGTGCGTGCCCGGCTGATGGATGCCGCCGTCCACTGCGTACACGAAATGGGCATCAGCAAGGTCGGCATGCGCCATATCGCCGAAGCCGCCGGTCTCGCCCGCCAGACGGCCTACAAGTACTACCCCAACAAATACGATGTGCTGGCCGATGCCTTCATGCGCGAGGGCCTGCGTTTCGCCGAACAACTGGCCAACCACATCAACCGCATCGAAGCCGTGGATGAACAGTTCGTCGAAGCCTTCCTGTTTGTCATCGACACCCTGCCCGAGAACCCGGTGCTGATGCTGCTGGTCGAGCCGGAAGACGGTTTTATCCATCACCTCGGCATCAGCTATCACCCGTTCGGCCTGTTCGGTGAACTCGCCTTCAGCCAGGTCTTCAACGCCCATCCGGCACTGGCGGCGCAGGCCGAGGAGATCTCCGAATACTGGGCGCGCAATGTGCTGTCGTTCCTGTCGCTGAGCGGCACGCGTGAGCGCAGCCGTGAAGAACTGGCCGGCTATGTGCGCTACCGCCTGTTACCCGGCCTGCACCTTGATGCCCTGCTGACTCGCTGACCCCAAACACCCTCCAACACAAGAATGGGATAAACCATGGCCACCGTACCGGCTTCGATTACTGACCTCACACCGGCAAACCTGACCACCCTGCTCGCGGAAAAACAGCCCGGCATCGTGGTCGATGACCTCGAGATCACCGA
>SBFY01000162.1 GCA_006227085.1 Gammaproteobacteria bacterium | reverse complement strand
CCACCGGACACGATATAGGTCTTGAAGCCGTTATCGCGCAAGTACGCCAGCAGTTCCAGCATCGGTTGGTACACCATACCGGTGAACGGATTTTTTGTGACCGGGTGGCGCGCCGTGCTGATCCATTCTTTCACGATGGCTTCGAATGCTTCAGTGGTCATACCGCCGTGCGTGGCCATCACGATTTCGAGCAGCGTATGCTCACCGCCCGCCAAAGCCGCCTTGGTGTCACCTTTCAACAGCGACGCAAACGGTTCCTGTGTTTGCCATTCCGGGTGTTGCGGGGCCAAAGCTTTCACGCGATCCAGTGCGAAGAACAACTGGAAATACAGCGGCTGCTCGGCCCACAAGGTGCCATCGTTATCAAATACCGCGATGCGTTCCGCAGGCGCCACATAATCGGCGGACTGTTCATCGGTAACATTCGTGACAAACGCCATGATGGCTTGTTTGCTGGGACTTTCGTTCCAGGAGGGTAACGGGTCTGCCGCGAATGCGAGTGCACTGCACAGGCAGGTGATGACGATCAATACAATGCGCGAGGTTTTCATGGGCGACTCCTTGCCAGCTGGCTGGTATTAGCAGCTCATGATGCCTTCAATCTCCACTCGCGCGCCTTTCGGCAACGCCGCCACCTGCACGCAAGCACGGGCAGGATATGGCGCAGTGAAGTAACGCTTCATTACCTCATTCACGGCAGCAAAATCGTTGAGATCGGTCAGGAAGATCGACACCTTCACGAAATCGGCCATGGAGCCACCGGCCGCTTCCGCCACGGCTTTCAGGTTTTCGAACACGCGCGTGGTTTCTTCGTCGATCGTGCCTTGCACCAGTTGCATGGTGGCCGGGTCCAGCGGGATCTGGCCGGACAGGTACACGGTGTTGCCGACTTTGACGGCCTGCGAATACGGGCCGATGGCTTCCGGGGCGTGACTGGTGTGGATGATGGCTTTATTGCTCACGAGCGAACTCCATTAATGCTGCTGTTGGGTATTCTTGAGACGGGTCACGCGGGTGACCGATTTGATGCCGCGGATGCGGCGCATGATGCGTGCCAGGTGCACGCGGTTGTGCACGCCGATCTCGAGGCGGATCAGGCTGATGCGCGGGTCTTTCTCTTCGATGTTAATCTTCTCGATGTTGGCATCGAAGCTGTTGATCTTGGTGGCGAGCAGGGCAACAACACCGCGCTGGTTTTCCACTTCGACGCGCAATTCCACGGGGAAATCGCCGCTTAACTGTTCGCCCCAGCGCACGCCGACATAGTCTTTCGGCTCGGTGCGAGCCTTGCTGACGTTGTTACAGGTTTCCACATGCACGACGATGCCACGGCCGGAACTGATGTGGCCAATGATCGGGTCGCCGGGGATCGGGTGGCAGCAACGCGCAAAACTGATCATGGTGTTCTGGCGCGACTGGATCACCAGTGGCTTCAGGCGATGCGGTGCCAATGCGGCTTCGGTGTCATCATCGGTGTGCTCGCTGGCATCCGGCACCAACCGTTGTGCGGTAATGAAAGCGAGGCGATTGCCGAGGCCGATATCTTCCAGCACGTTATCGAAGTGACCGTAGCCGGTTTCCTTCAGCAAGGCATTGATGCGCTCTTCCGGGATGTCTTCCAGCTGCTGCCCCATGCCTTGCAGGGCGCGTTCCAGCAGGCGTTTGCCCAGGATGGCGGATTCGGTGTGGCGCTGGCTTTTCAGGAAATGGCGGATGTTGCTGCGTGCCTTGCCGCTGACGACAAAATTGAGCCAGCCGGGGCTTGGCTGTGCGCCGGGTGCGGTGATGATTTCCACCGTCTGGCCGCTTTGCAATACTTCCGATAACGGTGCGAGCTGGCGATTGATGCGGCAGCCCACACAACTGTTACCGAGATCGGTGTGCACGGCATAGGCAAAATCCACCGAGGTTGAACCGGCCGGCAATTCCATGATGTCGCCACTGGGTGTGAACACATAAATCTCTTCCGGGAAGAGATCGGTTTTCATGTGCTCGATGAATTCCAGGCTGTTGCCGGCGCGTTGCTGCATTTCCAGCAGGCCTTGTACCCACTGGCGCGCACGCAGGTGTGAGCTCTCGATCGAATCCCCTTCGGATTTGTACAACCAGTGCGCGGCGATGCCGTTATTGGCCATGTCTTCCATGTCATGGGTGCGGATCTGGATTTCGATCGGCACGCCATGCATGCCGAACAACACCGTATGCAGCGACTGGTAACCGTTGGCTTTCGGTACTGCGATGTAATCCTTGAAGCGGCCGGCGACCGGTTTATACAGGCTGTGCACAATCCCCAGCGCGCGGTAACAGGTATCAACATTGTCGACCACCACGCGAAACGCCAGCACATCCATGATGTTGTCGAACGGCTTTCGCTGCGCACGCATTTTCTGGTAAATGCTGTAGAGGTGTTTTTCGCGGCCCAGCACACGAGCCGGAATGCCTTCCTCAGCCAGTGCATTTTCAATCGCGAAGCGGATGGTCTCCACCAGCTCCTTGCGGTTGCCGCGGAACTTGCGCACTGCGGCGGCAATGCGTTCGGCGCGCATCGGGTGCAGGGCAGTGAAGCCGAGCTCTTCGAGTTCGATGCGCAGGTTGTTCATGCCAAGGCGGTTGGCGATCGGTGCGTACAGGTCCAGCGTTTCGCGCGCCACGCGGCGGCGCTTTTCCGGCGACACCACATCCAGTGTGCGCATGTTGTGCAGGCGGTCAGCGAGCTTGACGAGGATGACGCGGATATCGCGCGACATCGCCAGCGCCATCTTCTGGAAGTTTTCCGCCTGGGCTTCCGCGCGTGAACGGAATTCGATCTTCGCCAGCTTGCTGACACCATCCACCAGGTTGGCGGTGGCCTCGCCGAACTGGCCGGCCAGAGCTTCGCGGCTGATGCCGGTGTCTTCAATCACATCATGCAACAGGGCCGCCATCAGGCTTTGATGGTCCATGTGCATGTTGGCGAGGATGCTGGCGACCGCCAGCGGGTGGGTCACATACGGCTCGCCACTCTGGCGGCGCTGGCCGTCATGGGCTTGCTGGGCGTAGAAATAGGCACGACGGATCTGCTGGACCTGTCCCGGTTCAAGATAGGCCGAAAGGGTGTCAGACAGTGTGTCGATCGTGGCGGCCATGGTCCCCCTCCGCGGCGGGGGACCGCCCCCCGACGGGGTTACTTACTCGTCGAAGTCGTCTTCGTCTTCTTCCGGAACGATGGTGTTGTTCAGGTCCATCTCCTTGATCAGCGCAGCGAGATCGGCGCTGTCATCGGCTTCCGGGTCTTCAGCCACTTCTTCAATGTTGTCCGGGCGGATCAGGCCGGCAGCGATTTCACGCAGCGACAGCACGGTCGGCTTGTCGCCGTCATCGGACACCAACGGCTCCTTGCCACCGGTCGCCAGTTGGCGGGCCCGCTTGGCCGACAGCAGTACCAGCTCAAAGCGGTTTTCAACGTTATCCAGACAATCTTCAACAGTAATACGGGCCATGGTTGTGCGCGCTCATCGGTTTAACAGTTAACAAGGCCCGCACAGGGCGGGCACCGGAACCGGCAAGTATAACGAAAAATCCCTGTCCGGTCAGCCGCTTGGCTGCCGAAGAGCGGGGTCAGGCCAGCAGGCGTGACAGCAGGGCCGCCTGCGTTTGCTGCTGCTGGCGCTGGCTGAGCCGGGCCGCCCGCACGATGGCCGCGAGGTCGGCCAGGGCCGTGTTGAAATCGTCATTGATGACGAGGTAATCCGCTTCGGGGTAATGCGACATCTCGCTGGTGGCCTCGGCCATGCGCTTGGCGATCACCGCCGCATCATCCTGGCCGCGCCCGGTGAGCCGCTGGTGCAGCACCTCGCGTGACGGCGGCAGGATAAAAATGCTAATAGAATCAGGCAGTTGCTTGCGCGTCTGCTCGGCGCCCTGCCAATCGATCTCGAGGATCACATCATGCCCGGCCGCCAGCTGCGCCCGCACGCTGGCTTCCGAGGTGCCGTAATGGTTGCCGAACACGCGGGCGTGCTCGAGAAACGCGCCTTCGGCCGCCATCTGGTGAAAGCGGGCCTCATCGACAAAGTGGTAGTTCACGCCATCCACCTCGCCCGGCCGCGGCGTGCGGGTGGTGTGCGACACCGACACCACGATCGACGGGTCAGCCTCGACCAGCGCCTTGACCAGTGAGGTTTTGCCGGCGCCTGACGGTGCCGAAATAATGAACAGGTTGCCCTGGCGCATGGGAAGATCCGTGGCGAATGAAAGCACTAGGGTAAAAGCTTTTGCCGGTCACGGGAAGCACTGCCGCGCAAGATGCGCCGCTGCGGCATAATGGCTGGAATCCCACAAGGAACTGCCCCATGAGCCTGATGAACGAACTGCTCGGTAACGCCTCCCCGTACATTGCCAACCTGGTCTATGACATTGATGTGCGGCTGCTGTTTATCGAATGCGTCGACAGCCCGGAAAAACAGCAGCCGGTGCTGCGCATCGTGTTCCCGGACATCCTCAGCTACAGCGAGGAAAACGCCCTCGACGCCCCCGATGATGACAACATCGATGACATCGTCGATATCGTGCGCCGCCACGATGGCGCGTATTGCATTGATACTTACAAGAAGTCGATTGTGATCAAGACGGGGAGCGAGCCGTTTACGGAGAAGATGTGAGGGTGCGCCCGCGCTTTGTCTTGCCTGATGATTGCCGTCGGCTCGGCCTCGACATCGACGACACCATCACGGCCCATCCCAGGGCGTTTGCCGCCATGACCCAGGAGGCCACCGATCGCCGCGTGCCGGTAGTCATTATTACTTCGCGCTCCGAAAGTGGCCGACCAGAAACCGTGATGCAATTGCAGGAGCTAG
>SBFY01000218.1 GCA_006227085.1 Gammaproteobacteria bacterium | reverse complement strand
CTGGGGCTGATCGATGCGGTCGGTCGCCGTTTTGATGCAGTCTGGGTGGCCAATCTCACGGCCAGTAACTGGCCGGCGCAATCGCGGCCGAATCCCTTGATCCCGCAGGTATGGCAACACCGCTTGCCACATGCCAACAGCCAGCGTGAACGCGAATACGCCGAACAGCTGATGGCGCAAATCCATGGCCTGGCGGGCAGTGTCATCGTCAGCCATGCCCGCGCTGAGGGTGACGATGAACGCCAACCCAGTCCACTGACGGCCACTATCGCCGCGCAGGAAGTGGCACCCGCGCGAGCGATGGGCCTGGTGGGACGTGTGCAGGCCATCAGTGCTGGCACCGGCCATGCGCAGGACAATGTGTTTGCCAACCCATGGCTGGAATGGTTTGCAGACCCGCAGGGCCTGCCGATTCCTGACGATGAACGCCAGCATGTGCGTGGTGGCACCGGTTTGTTCAAGGCGCAGGCATTTTGCCCGCTGGCGGGTTGGGCCAAGCGCGCCTTGGCAGTCAAGCGACTGGATACGCCGGATGATGATCTCGATGCCGCTGAACGCGGCACCCTGATCCACAGTGCACTGGAATATTTCTGGCAGCAGGTCAAGGACCAGGCATCCTTGCTGGCCTTGCAGCCGGCCGAACGCCAGCACTGGGTGGCGCAGGCGGTGAACCATGCCATGCAGGTGTATGAGCGTGAACATTTGCCCTTGCCGGAACGGTATCGCCAGCTGGAATTGCAACGCCTGCAGCAATGGTTGTCGGAATGGTTGTTACAGGAAGCGCCGGATGTGCGCGCAGCATTCAGCGTGGAAGCCTGTGAACAAAGCGTGAAGATGCATTTTGAAGGTTTCACCATTTACACGTTTATCGATCGTATCGACACCCTGCCAGATGGCCGCCAGCTCATCATCGATTACAAGACTGGCGATGTGTCACCGGATAAATGGCTGGGCGAGCGCCTGTTCGATCCGCAGTTGCCGTTGTATGTGCAATCGCGTGACAACACCGCAGGCGCCTTGTTCGCCATCTTGCGTGGCAAGGAAAAAACCTGGCGAGGCGTGGTCAGCGATGGCGGTATTTTCCATCAGGGTCCCCATATCACGGGCGATCCAAAACTGGGCAAGAAATTTGCCGCTTTCGGAAACTGGGAAGCCTTGCAGCAATTCTGGCGTGAGCGACTGACGGCATTGGCGAACGAAATCGCCACCGGGGATGCACGCCCGGAAGTGTTTGATGACACGCAGCTGAAATGGTGCGAGGTGCGCTTGTTGTTGCGCAAACCGGAAGTGGACCAACAAAAGCAGCACTATGAAGAATCGCTGCTGGCGCAGGGGAAGTCCTCATGAGTGCCGTGCAGGATAGCGCTGTTCGTGCACAGGCACTGGATGTGGGTGAATCCTTCATCGTGCAGGCGCCTGCTGGTTCCGGCAAGACTGAACTGTTGACGCAGCGTTTCCTCGGCTTGCTGGCGATTGTCGACAAGCCGGAAGCGATCCTCGCCATGACCTTCACCCGCAAGGCTGCCAGTGAAATGCGTTCGCGCATCATGGATCAACTGCGGCATGCGGCCGAAAACCCCACCGCCCATCCCGGCTGGAAAGCGCATGAGCAGGCGACCTGGCAACTGGCGCGGCAAGCGCTGGCACGTGATGCCGAATGCGGCTGGCATTTGCTGAAACATCCCGCACGCTTGCGCATCCAGACGATTGATGCGTTCTGCAGCAGCCTGGTGCTGCAAATGCCTTACCTGTCCCGCTTGGGTGGCATGGCCCGCACCAGTGAAGATGCCAGCGTGTTGTATCACGAAGCTGCGCGCGCCACCTTGCAGGCACTCGATGACGATGAAGGCGGTATCAGTGAGGCCTTGTTCTGCGTGTTGGGCTATCTCGATAACCAGCGCAGCCGTTTGCAGGACCTGGTCAGCCAGATGCTGGCGCGTCGTGAACAATGGTTGCGGCATATCCGCCCCGGTAGTGATGAGGCCGCATTCCGCGATGATCTCGAATGCGCCTTGCAGCAGTTGCTCGCGCAAACCCTGCGACAGTTGCTGGAAAACCATGGCAGCTTGTGGCTGGAGAACCTGAAACCGTGCTGGCAGTTTGCCAGTGAGTATTTTCGCGAGCAGGGCATTGATCATCCGATCGTGGCGATGGGGCAATGGCCGGATTGGGATTCAGCCGATATCAGCCTGGTGGATGCCGTGCGCGCGATGGGTTTCTGGTTGTTGACCGGTTCAGGACAGGGTGAGTGGCGTAAGCGCATCACCAAAAGCGAAGGCTTCCCGACGGAAAAAGACTGGCCCGGTCGCAATGCCGCCGGCATGAAAGAGCGCTTTATCGAAGCGCTTGAACATTGCAGTCGCCAGCCCGGCCTGGATGAAGACTTGCGATACATGGCGATATTGCCAGCCACGCACATCCCGGACGATGAATGGCAGTTTTTCAGTGCCTTGCGCGTGATCCTTGTGCATGCCGTTGGCGAGTTGCGACTGGTGTGTGCCGATCGTGGTGAGCTGGATTTCAGTGAAGTGACCTTGTCAGCACTGCGCGCGCTGGGTGATGAAAGTGAACCGACCGACCTCGCCATTCGCAAGGACCAGCAAATCCATCACATCCTCGTCGATGAATTCCAGGACACCAGTCATCCGCAATTCGAGTTGCTCAGGCGCCTGACACGCGAATGGCAGCCCGGTGATGGCCGCACCGTGTTCCTGGTGGGTGACCCGATGCAATCGATTTACCGTTTCCGTGAAGGCGATGTGGGGTTGTTCCTGCGCGTCCGCGAACAGGGGTTTGCGCATGCGGGTGATGATCATGCCGTGCATCCACAGCCATTGGAGCTGACAGCCAATTTCCGCTCCGTGCCGGCAATCATCGACTGGGTGAATGAACATTTTTCGCAAGTCTTCCCGCACGAAGAAGACATGGCGCGCGGCGCTATCCGTTACGCACATTCCACCGCCACGCGCGAGGATCATGCCGGCCCCGCGGTGCAATGGCATCCGTTCATCAATGATGATGGCACGGCTGAGGCTGAACAGGTTGCCCACATCATCCTCGAACGCCTGCCGCAGCTTGCCGACGGCGAGAGCATCGCCATCCTGGTGCGGGCCCGTACCCATTTGCCGGCCATCGTGTCGGCATTGCATCGCCATCATTTGCCGTTCCAGGCGGTTGATATCGAACCCTTGGGGGCCAAGCAAAGCACCGAAGACCTGTTGGCATTGACGCGCGCGCTGTTACACCCGGCCGATCGTGAAGCGTGGTTAGCGATTTTGCGGGCACCCTGGTGTGCGTTGACCCTGGCCGAGCTGGAAACCCTGATGAAAGGCGTGCCCTCGCATGTCACGGTGTGGGAATGCCTGCAAGACACCTCGCGCTGGCAAGGGTTTGCCTCGCGCGATCGTATCCAGCGCCTGTTACAGGTCATGCAGCGGGCCAGTGTGGCCCGTAGCCGGCAAACCCTGCGGCAGCAAGTGGAATCGGCCTGGGTCGCCTTGGGTGGCCCGGCCACCTTGTGCGATGCCAGCGGGTTTGATGATGCGGAAGCGTTCCTGCGATTGATTGAAAGCCTGGCGTCGAGCGCAGGGGATGTGGCGGCGGAATTACCTGAAGCCCTCGACAAGTTATACGCTGCACCGGATGCCTCCAGTGATGCGGCGCGCATCAAGTTGATGACGGTGCATGCATCGAAAGGTTTGCAGTTTGATACCGTCATCCTGCCGGAATTGCACAAGACCGGTCGCAGCGATGACAAGCGCCTGTTGCATTGGCAGCAAATCACCCTCGATGAAGGTGATGCCTTGTTGATGGCACCGCTTGAAACCACCGACACCAGCAGTGGCCTGTACCGTTTCCTGCACGCCTTTGAAAAGACCAAGGCACACCATGAATTGCAGCGCTTGTTGTATGTGGCTGCTACCCGAGCCAAAAACCACCTGCACTTGCTGGCCACGGTCAAGCCGGATTCGAAAGACGAACTGAATGCACCCTCAGGCAGCATGCTGGCCTTGCTCTGGCCAATGGTCGCCGCAAGGTTCATGGAGCTGGACATCCCGCCGCAGCCGGAAGCGCTGGACAGCAGCGGCTTCGTCGCCAAAGTGGCCCGCCTGCGACCGGAATGGGTCTTGCCGGAAGTGGCAGCAGAGCCGGTATTGCAGCAGCCCGAACACGAGGTGTTAACACCTTATCGTGGTGAAACGCCGGATCACTGGCTCAGTGTCGGCACCGTGGTGCATGAATACCTGGAACTGATCCACCGCAGCGGGGTGGAGCAGTGGCCAGCAGGGCGCATCAACACGCTGGTACCGATGATTGAACAACGCCTGCAGGCATTGGGTGTCAGCGCGAAACACCTGCCCGATTCGGCCAGCCGCGTGATGGACGCACTGGAAACGACGCTGAATGACAGCACCGGCCGTTGGCTGCTCGATAACAGCCATGAGGATTCGCACGCCGAGCTGGAGTTGTACTGGCTGGAACCGCAAGCCACCACCAGCCATGTGGTGGACCGCACCTTCATTGAAAACGGCACCCGCTACATCGTCGATTACAAAACCGGCGTGCCGGCCAAGGGCCAATCCATCGATGCGTTCCTGGATGCCGAAAAGGAAAAATACCGGGAACAGCTGCAACGTTATGCCGGCCTGTTTGCCAGAACCGAGCAACGCCCGATCGTGCTGATGCTGTATTTCCCGCTATTGGGCGTGGATATTCGCTGGGAGTATGTGGCCTGAATTAACCACCTGTAACCCAGTTTTAACCCCCAAAGCCGGGCAAATTCCCGGCTTTGTGCTTTAATGTGGCAGGTTTCCACAATAACAAGCAGAAGGTTTGCCATGGCCGCT
>SBFY01000090.1 GCA_006227085.1 Gammaproteobacteria bacterium | reverse complement strand
GGTTGGCCTGGATTCGGAAAGCGTGATGGCGAGCCTGTCGTATATGTGGTGAGGCTTTGGCGATCAATGCCGGTGCATCAGGATCACCGGCAAATCTGGTTCCACGCCTTTTCCCCGATCAGTCGTTTCATTGCAAAGACCAGTGTCTTGAGGGCATTGTCCATATCGGCTTTGCTGTTGTTGGGCATCGCCAGCGTGCCCAGTAATAGCCGGTGGCCGGCATCAATCACGCGGGTGAAATCAGCCGTGCCCATGGCCTGCACGATGGGTGCGAACACATCCGGTAACAGCGAGGCAACTTCTTCCTGGATGGCCGCTGCGTGTTCGTGGTCAGCAATCAGGCTCGATAAGGCTGCCTGACTGAGCTGTGGGTGCTTGCGGGCTTCGGCAAGAATAGTGCGCAGGATAGCTTCCAGTCGCTCCCCGACGGTATGGCCGGTCAGCGCCTTGCCGGCAAGTTGCCGCGCCGCCTCGCGGCTCCATTCCTGGGTCAGGTCGGCCACTAGCTGCTCGCGGGTACGGTAGTAGCGGTACAGGGTGGCCCGGCCGATTCCGGCCGCTTTGGCGACATCCATCATCTGGGTGCCTTGTGCGCCATGGATTTCCAGCAACTGGCGGGCAGCCTGCAGGATCTTGTCGCGCGTCCCGGCTTGTGTCGGGCTAAGCGGGGCAGGGTGGGTGGCTTGCGGCATATCGGCTTTCTGCTGGGTCGGGTCTGGCAGCATATAAAAAAATGGGACACCTGTCTTGACAGGAGGCATCCCGCGGCTGATCATGAGACACATGTCTCACCCAAATAATACCATGCCCACCACGGCAAAGGAGCCATGCCATGACCACCGAAACCCGCAGCCATGTTGATACCCTGCCGCCACCACCGCAGCGGCCGGTGACGTCATTACAGTGTTACCTGACATACATCGTCAGCCTGATCGTCGGCATCGTGTTGTGGATGTGGTTGGCACAGAACCAGCCTGACAACACCGCATTTACCAATGGCCTGATCGTGACAACGGTCTGCACTTTCGTGGTGTGGATTTTTTCGATGTTCAATGACAATTCATCGCTGTATGACCCGTACTGGGTAATCGCACCACCGTTTTTTGTGCTCGGTGTGCTTGCTGACGCCAACGGGGGGTTGTCGAACTGGCATGCGCGCGAAGTGCTGGTGTTTGCCTGCTTTGTCATCTGGGCGGCGCGTTATCACATTGTCTGGTTCTGGGATGGCTGGACCGAAGGCTTGCATATTGAAGACTGGCGCTATGAAGCGATGCGCAGTGCGCCCGTGCCGTATTGGCTGAATTCCCTGATCGGCATGCATTACTTTCCCACCTACCTGGTGTATTACGCCTTTGCGCCAGCTGCACTGGCATTGATGGTGCAGCCTGCAGATCAACCGGCCTTGAATGTGTGGGACGCCCTTGCTGTGCTCGGTGCAGTTTCTGCTGCGGCCATACAGTATTTTTCCGATACCCAGAATGCCGCGTTTCGCCAATCGCAGGAATACCGTGATGGTGGCGCCATGCGCAAAGGGCTGTGGGCATTTTCCCGTCACCCGAATTATTTCGGTGAGGTGTTGTTCTGGCTTTCGATGATCCCGTTTGCCGTTGCTGCTGGTGTGTATGCCGGGAATGAAGCGCTGGTGTTATCCGGACCGATTGCGATGGCCATCTTTTTCCGCTGCAGTTCCTGGCTGATGGATATGCGTTCACTGCAGCGCCGTCCTGGCTATGAGGTGGTGATGAAAGAAGTCAGCGCGATGGTGCCGTGGTTTCCGAAAAAGCGTTGATCCCTCGCCCGGTGATTTCCGGGCGAATAAAGGCCCACAAAAAAACCACCGCAAGGGTGGTTTCTTTGTGGATTGGTGGAGACGGCGGGAGTATTCGCGCCGTTGGCGCTCACCCTGCGGGCCACCGTCACTGTGTTCCGGTGTTGTCTCACCGCTTCGCGGTTCGGCTCGAACCACGCTACGCGGGTACTGCACCATTCGCCGCATCCACAAAAAAACCACCGCAAGGGTGGTTTCTTTGTGGATTGGTGGAGACGGCGGGAGTCGAACCCGCGTCCGTCAGTCCTCCGCCTTCGGCTCTACATGTTTATCCCATCTATTGAGTTAACCCTTCACAACCCGGTGGGCAGGACGTTTCAGGGCGAGCCTGGATAGCTTTAGCGGTTACACACCAGGCGTGCTTGGCCGCGAGCTGGCATAGATGACAGTCAGGATCCGGTATGCCAGCCTTCCGGGTGACTGCTAGCGGGGCTTAAGCCGCCAGAGCGTAGTTGTCGTCGTTGGCAACTATCAGTTTGCAGCTCGGGATTTACGAGATTTGCTGCCATCTCGACATGCACCTCAGGTTTTGTAACCGGCGTCGAATCCGGATCGTCCCCAAAGTCGCGGAGCCACGACTGCTCCGTTGTCCATTATAGGTGATATGGGGGCAGGGCGTGGTTTTGCAAGAGTGCGGGTGGGAGGGTTATTTTTTTGTTGCGGGTGCCAGCCCTGCCAGTTCGCGATAACGGGCTTTGGCATCTTCCGGGTTGGTGATCGGGTTGGCCGCCAGTGCCTTGGCTTCTTCCAGCCATGCCTGCTTGGCCTGCTGCAGGTGGCGGAAAAACGAAATCAGCAACACCTGTTGGGTTTCACTGCCGGGAAAGACGCGCCAATTGCCCAGCTCGGCCTGGATGCCATAGGTGGTGAGCTGTTGCTCCGTGGCCAGGTCGTTTTCGATGCGTTGCAGGCAGCGCTCCAGTTCGCCGGGCTCGCCAAACTGGGAAAACATCAGCCGCACCAGGGCTTCGTATTCGATGCGCATGGGGGCGCAATCGGAGGCCAGCCACTCCCGCAGGGCTTGTTGCCCGGCAGCCGTCAGCCGGTAAGTCTTGCGGCTGCGCTTGCCGGTCTTTTCCTGAAATGATTCAACAAGCCCTTGTTTCTGAAGGATTTTTGGCTCGTTGTAAATGGCGCTTTCGGCCCGTGGCCAGACTGCCCGGATGATGCTGTTTTTCATTCGCTCGGCCAGCGTATAGGCCGAATAGGGTTGCCGGGACAGGAAGCCCAGCAAGGCGAATGAAGTCGGTGTCAGTTTTTTGTTCATGGACTTGACAATACTCCAAATTGGACTATTTTGGAACCAGGCAAAGGCGCAGTCTTGGTTTTGCTTACCTGTTGGCCCCCTCATTGGTTCCAGGTGGCCAGCGGCATCATAACGATAGTCGAGGCGATTTATCGCCAAGGAGAGGGGGTCATGTCACAACACACCACATCATCGCGTTATCACCGCTATGGCAAATGCGGCAGCCTGCTGTCGCCATTGGCTCTGGCCATTTGCCTGGCCGTACCTGCCCAGGCGCAAGTGCTGGAAGAGGTGATCGTCACCGCGCAGAAAAAATCCGAATCGCTGCAGGATGCACCGATTGCCATCAGTGCGTTCACGTCCGAACGACTGGAGCAGATGGGTACCTCCACCGCCGCAGATATCGGTAACTTCACACCGAACGCGGTGATCGCGCCGTCGTTTGGCAGCAGCAACAACATTCGTGCCACCATCCGTGGTGTTGGTACCGCAGAACCCTCGCTGGCAATTGACCCGAAAGTCGGTATCTATCTCGATGGCGTTTATATCGCCCGCAATGCCGGCGCAATTTTTGACATCGTGGACCTGGAGCGCGTGGAAGTGCTGCGTGGCCCGCAGGGTACCCTGTGGGGCAAGAACACCACCGGTGGTGCGGTCAACCTGGTGACCAGCAAGCCGGCCGAAGAGTTCGGTTTCAAGCAGCAGCTGTCAGCCGGTGATTTCGGCTATTTCAAATCCGTGACCACGGTGGACACCGGTCGTCATGGTGATGTCAGTGCCCGCGTGTCTTACATGCGCAGGGAAACCGACGGTTGGGCCACCAACTACAACCCGCAATCGGAAAAAGACCTTGGCAGTGAAGATGTCGAGGCGGTGAAGTTCTCGGTGCGCTGGGATGTGACTGACAATTTCGCGATTGATTATGGCTATGACCAGACGAATTCGTCAGCAGTGGCCATGCCGGTGCAAGTGGCTTCGGTGAACAGCTTTGCAGCAGCGAACCCTGCCATTAACACCATTGCCTTGCGTCCGTTTGCGGCTCCTGCTTTCTATGACGTGGGTAACGTGTTCACGCAAATGGCTGCGTTGGCTAATAACCATGATCGCCTCGACAAGTTTTATATGGATGGCACGCTGCCGGAACATGTCGACATCAAAGGCCATAACCTGACCATGACCTGGAATGTGGGTGACGTCGAGTTGAGGTCGATCAGTGCCTATCGTGAATACGATTCCAAAGGGCTTGGCCTGGACCTGGATGGCGGCACCTATACCGGTACGCTGTTTAATAATCCCTTGTACGGCTTCCAGTCCAGTAATGTGAAGTCCTCGCAGCAAGCCTCGCAGGAGTTCCAGATGCTCGGCGAATTGCTGGATGGTGACCTGGATTACGTGGTGGGCTTGTACTACTTCGAGGAAGATGGCCGCGAGGATAATCCGTGGATCATTTCTTTCTGGGTGCCGACTTTTGGCCCTTCCAATATCCAGAATATCGGCACATGGGGTAACTGGTTTGAAATGGAAAGCCAGTCCCAGGCGATTTACGGCCAGTTCACCTATGACTTTACCGATCGTCTCGCTTTGACGGTGGGGATGCGCTACACCGAAGACGAAAAATCACTGGTGATCTCGCAGCGTGACCCCGGCATCCTGTTCGACCAGAAAGATTCGGAAGACTGGGATAAATTCACGGGTGCAGTGACCCTGGCTTATGCGCTGACCGATGACATCAATGTCTACGGCAAGGTGTCTGAAGGGTATTCAGCGGGCGTGTATAACCCCGGTTC
>SBFY01000018.1 GCA_006227085.1 Gammaproteobacteria bacterium | reverse complement strand
AAATACATTGCGCAACTGCTGGAAAAAACCGATTACCATGCGTTGCAAACAGCATTGGATGAACACGCCAAACCGTCTCGCGCCAGTGTCGCCCTGCAACACCTGGCAGAGCAATGGCGGGAACGCTTGTTAACGGATGACACGGCACTCGACACCTTGCTGGCAGAACACCCGCAACTGGAACGCCAGCGCTTGCAACCCTTGATTCTCGAAGCCCGCCAACAGGCAGCGGGTGGCAAGCCTCCCAAGGCAGCACGCCAGTTATTCCGTTTGTTGCGTGACGGCATCACCCGACCCGAGTGATGCATGCCGGTGCTGGTGCACCGGCATCTGCCGGCGGGTTTCCTGCAAATGCTGGCGATCGATACTGGCAAGACATATCGCTTCACCCATCCCTGTTTGCGCCAGCACATCCCCCCACGGGGAAATGATCGCTGACTGGCCACCGGTTTCACGGGTTTCGTTATGCCAACCACCCTGGTTGGCCGCCAGCACATAACACTGGTTTTCAATCGCGCGCGCGCGGATCAATGGCCACCAATGCGCATCGGTGGTCACCCGCGTAAACGCCGATGGCAAGCTGAACAGTTCGGCGCCCTGTGCCCGCAGTGTGCGAAATAACTCCGGAAACCGCAGGTCATAGCACACTGCCAATCCCAGGCGCCCAACCGGTGTGTCCACGGCCACGGCGTGTTCTCCGTGCAGGAAATAATCCGACTCACGATAGCTACCATGCGCATCGGCCACATCGACATCGAACAAGTGCATCTTGCAGTAACGCGCCACGCAATCGCCATCGGCATTGAATACCTGCGACGCGGTATAGGCCTTATGCACTGGCGCTCGCCGTTGGTTATCGGGCAACCAGGGCACGGTGCCACCCACAATCCACAACCCCAGCGCCTTCGCGGTATGCGATAACCAGTCATTGATCGCATGCGTTCCTGCAGGCTGTGCCGCCAGCCATTCCACGGAAGATTGCCCGCCGAAGATGGCAAAATTTTCCGGCAGCACGGCCAGCACGGCACCTTGGTCACGTGCCTCCCGTAACAAGCGTGCCGCTGCATCGAGATTGGCTTGCAGCGATTGACCGCTCACCATCTGGATGACAGCCACGGATGACATCATTGCGGCAATCCTTCCGCTGCTTCAGGCTCCACCACCGGTGCAGTATCGGCAGCAACACCTTCCCCATTGGCCGAAGGCGTCACCGTCTTGCGCGGTAATCTCAGCCAGGAAGGGATCAAACTGTCCGTATCCACCAAACGGCGGAACTTCACTTCTGGATTGGCCAGCGAGCCGGAAACATCGTAAACAAGGCTGGTAAAGCTGTTGACCTGCTTCTCCAGCACCTTGCTCGCCACATAGACTCCGACCGCCGCCGGCAACCCGCCTGCGATGGCCGCCAGCCAGGGCAAGCTGCTCGCCACCGGCAATGTCACCGTCAACTGGTAATCCAATGCATCATTCACCACATCCATCTTGCCTTGCATGACAATATGGCTGGACGGGCCGTTGATCACCAATGGCTCCGTGGTCGACATCCAGCCATCGGCAATATGGATGGTGGCCTTGGCACGGTCAAACGCCAGGCCTTGATGGTATAAATCACTGAAGTCCAACTGGATACGCCGCAAAACCGTATCGAGGTTAAACAAGCTCAACGCCTTCAAGGCCCCCGTCTGCGCACGATTGCCGGACTTGATAAAACCTTTCTGGAAATCCACACCAAGACGACCTTGCATGGCATGAACCACTGGACTGGTTGGCAGCCCCTGCCACGACACATCGATCCCAAACACCGCTTGCTCCGCCGTCACACCCGGATCAAAGCCGAAAGAACGGAATACCCCTTCCATGTCGTGAATCAACACCGAAGCAAACACGCGGGTCTCTCCGGGTGTTTGCAATTCCGGGCGAATCCATTCAATCCATGCGCCACCATTTTCCGCATCAATGCGCAGCAATGTGGACTGCGATTGCAACTGGCTCACGCGCAAGCGATCGGCCGATGGGCGCACCCGGAAGCTCCATCGCCCGAAATCAGCATCATCGACTTTCAATTCACGGATCAGCACATCCACATCCGGCCATTCGCTCCAGTCGAGCGCCATCAATGCCGCATCCTGCTCATCCGGGACATCCACCACATCACCCGCATCAGCATCTGGCTGCGATGCTTCCAGGTCATCCGCACCAGTTGATGCCGGTTTGGCCAGTCGCAGGCGATCAAGCTCCACCCGATACGGCTCTGCATCTTGCGATGGCAAGCCTACGCGACCAACCAGCTGTTCCCCCTGGAAACCAACCCACCAGCGATCATCCGTTTGCCTGACAGAAACCAGCATGGAGTCGAAGTGCTGGTCAAACACCGTTAAATCGTTGACGAAAACGCCACTCACCCTGAAGCCGCCGCCTTCTGTTGTCGACGGCGCCTCATCGGTGTCGTTGACGACACTCGCCACCATATCCAATACCGGCGACTGCCACTGTGACCAATCAAATTGTTCCAGTCGCCCATAGAGCGAGATCCCCGGTGACTGTGGCAACCGGAACGGCACTTGCCCCAAGGCCACGCCCACCCAGGCAGGCTCATCCTCATGGGTTAATACACCAATACGGATATTCTGGCCCACGGCGATATCCATCATGCCATCACCTGACAAGGGAATATTCGCGCGCAGTGGCCACGTTGCATCTTGAGGCTTGGTAAACGGTGCCGGCAATTGCATCGTCACACCTTGCAAACCGGATGACAGTGACAGCATCGGCGCCAATCCCGGACGCACCGCAATATCAGCCTGGACTTCGGCCTCACCTTGTGCAAAAGACAACCATGGCCAATCCATCCATTCACGCAGGCCATCCATCG
This sequence comes from Gammaproteobacteria bacterium, assembly GCA_006227085.1. Taxonomy (GTDB): domain Bacteria; phylum Pseudomonadota; class Gammaproteobacteria; order Pseudomonadales; family M0112; genus M0112. The sequence continues at coordinate 10,011 of SBFY01000018.1, read as the reverse complement.
TGACCAGGCTCGTCGCACGAATATCCAATTGCATGCCTGCATCATCGTGCTGACTGCTGATTACCGCGGTCAATGGGTTTTTCCAGAGCTCTGCCGACAGACCAGTGGATGACAGGCCACTATCACTGCGATAGCGCAATGGCCCAGCCAGGTTTGCAAACACCAGCCGCTGCCCGGTTAATGCCAAGCGGTTATCTGCCAGCGTGGCATCAACGGCAACATACGGTTCAGCGCGTCCTGCCAGTGACACACCCAATAACAATGAGGCCTTGAATCGACCATCCACTTTCCATCCGTTAAATGTTTCGCCCACTGCTGAGCGCAAAGGGGAATCCTGTAACAGCGACAACACATCCCCTGTCGGCCCTTGCAAGCCAGACTGCACGGTTAACAGCAAGTCACCGGCCTCATCCGGGGCGACTTCAACACGCGCATCCTTGACTTCGCTGCCGTACAACGCTGCCCGCTTGGCCCACACCGTGACATCGCCATCATCGACCAGCAAGCGCCCATCGATACGCGTCAGCCCCGGCCATTGCGGATGGTATTGCAGGCTGGCATCTTCGAGATCCAGGAAGAGCTGCACCACCGGTTTGCGATCCGAGGCTTTCAGGGGACCATCAAAAATAAACCCACCTTGCACGACATGGCCGCCACGAATGCTGTCGTCCAACCACTGTTGCAAACCATCGGAAATCGTTTCCGGAATGTATTTGTTGCGAACTTCCGCAGGGGCATTCACCAGGCCAATCACCAAGGTCATCCACGGATCCTTGCCAAGACCTGTCTTCGGCAAATCCAGTGTGAGCAAGCCCTTGGCATTGCCCTCCGGACTCAACAACGTGATCGGACTGCTGGACACCGTCACACCATGATCACTGACCTGCCAACCCACTTTGGCGGTCGCGCGATCAAAGTGCATGGGGTTGGCATAGACATTCGGGAATCCCATGCTGAAATCCTGTGCATCGAGATCAACAAAGCCGCCGAGGCGGTCGACCTCCACATAACCGCTGACACCACTCGCGGTGGGCGCACCATGCCATGAACCTATCGCAACGCGATCCAGCCTGGCCTTGACTTGCCATGCCAGGGGCTGAACGGAGGGATCCACACTTACCGACAAGGCGCGCAGGAAGCCTTGCGGTTGCAATGCCGACATGGCGTCGCGCCCCACATCCAGCACATCCATCAAGCGATGGGTTGCCGTAAGGTCCAAGGCTTCCAAACCTATCCGCAAGGGTTGGCCGCTCGCATACTGCACCGACAGGTTCTGCCACGGCACGTGTGCACCGGAAGCATCAAAACGGGTATCGGAAAAACGGGCCTCCCACGCCAGCGCGGCGTTGCGCTCCAACAGGAACCGGGTAGAAAAAGACTTGAGTTCAGGCCAGGTTTTATCTTTCAGGGTGACAGAAATGGATGGCGCACTCACGCTGCCATGCAAGCGGACTTCATCGCCCGGCACCCAATACCCCCACACCTCCCCCGCCAAGGCACGGGCAATGCGGACATCACCACCGAAATCAAAACTGCCCAACCAATTGTCCAGCTGGACATTTTCCCAACGGGCATAGGCCTCCACGACATTCAAATTGCCGCTCAATGACTGGTCTGCTTCCAGCACCAACGACAACATCGCAGGCTTGTCACCATCAAAACGGATATCGCCGCGCAATCGCCTGAAACTATCAGCATTTTCCAGCGAGGCGCTCACCACAAGCTCACGCGGCTCTGCCATATCGGGCAAATTCAGCCGTAAACGGCTTTCAGAAATCGTGACCGTGCCAAGATTGAAAATAGCCGAAAGCAGGTCTGACAAACCGCTGCCTGCCGGTGTGGCGGCATTCCCATTATTGGCAGGACGGACTTGCATACGATCCCCATGCATGATGACCGAGCCACCCGCGATGCGGATATCACGCAACACAGGCTGCCAATACACGGCGCTGCGTATCACGTCCAGCTCAACACTGATGTCATCGGCATGAAACGCCCAATCACCACCCTTGATCACCACCTTGGCATCAATATTCTTCAGGCGCACAATCGGTGATAACTGGCTCCAATCACCTTCCAGTGTTTCAAAGGTCACCGGGAAAGGTACATTCTCCTCAAGGAACAACTCCACCACATCGCGCTGCTCGGCAAGGCGCGGCATATACAAACGCCCCAGGCTCGCATACAACGCCAGCAGCACCACCGCCAATAGCAGCAGCACTGACAGCATGGACGCCAGAAAGCGCAATGGAAGGGAAAGCCAGCGCATCAGCGTCTCATCCCCCCGGCCGATTCATCACACAGGCACCACATCGAATTGCTCCTGGGTATACATCGGCTCAACCTGGAAGCGGAACGATCGCTTCAAGTCGCGCTCCAGTTCAGCCATCTGTGCGGCATCCTCATCCAGCAGCCGGTCCACTACCGACTGCGAGGCCAGGATCAGGAATGATGGCTGCTCAAACACCTGTGCTTCGCGGACAATCTCACGGAAGATTTCCTGGCAGATGGATTCTGCCGTCTTGATGCTGCCGCGCCCCTCACAGACCGGACACGGCTGACAGAGCAATTGCTCCAGGCTCTCGCGTGTGCGCTTGCGTGTCACCTGCACCAGCCCCAGTTCAGTCACACCGGTCATGGCTGTTTTGGCGGGATCGCGCTCAAGGGCTTTCTCCAGCACCCGTAACACTTGCCGTTGATGTTCGGCTTCATGCATATCGATGAAGTCGACAATGATAATGCCGCCAAGATTACGCAGGCGTAACTGGCGAGCAACTGCAGCGGCCGCCTCCAGGTTGGTTTTATAAATCGTCTCTTCCAGGTTACGGTGACCGACAAAACCGCCGGTATTCACATCCACCGTGGTCATTGATTCCGTTTGCTCAATCACCAGGTATCCACCGGATTTCAAATCAACCCTCGGGTGCAAGGCCTTGCTGATTTCCTCTTCGAGGCCATAGAGATCAAACAGCGGCCGCGAACCACGGTACAACTCCAGCACACCGGCCACTTCCGGCACGAACGCATTGGCAAATTCGCGCATCGCAGTTTCGATGCCGGCAGCATCCACCAGGATCTTGTCGATCGGGCCACGCACCAGGTCACGCAAAGCTGCCAGGTAGACCGGCAAGTCCGCGTACACACTGCCGGGTACCGGCACCGATGACTGACGCGACTTAACCGTTTGCCATAACCGCGACAGGAATACCGCATCAGCCTTGAGCTCTTCCTCACCTGCCGCTTCCGCGGCCGTACGGACAATAAACGCACCTTCGATACCGGAGTGCGCCTGCACATCACTCATCAACTGGTGCAAATGCTCGCGCTGCTGCTCGTCTTCAATGCGGATAGAAATCCCGATATGCGGCTCACTTTCCGGCATGTACACCAGGTAACGTGACGACAAGGATAATTGCGTGGTCAGGCGCGCACCTTTGGTGCCAATCGGGTCTTTCGCCACCTGCACCACCAAGGTATCGCCTTCCTTGACCAAGGACTGGATCAGCGGGGCCTTGTCATCGGCCTGCGGTCGACCGGCCACCATATCCGACACATGGATGAAACTGGCACGCTCCAACCCGATGTCGACAAATGCGGCCTGCATGCCCGGCAGCACCCGCACCACCTTGCCACGGAAAATATGGCCGACCAGGCCTCGATCCTGCTGGCGCTCGATACGCACTTCCTGCAGCATGCCGCTCTCCACGACCGCAACCCGTGTTTCGCCAACACCCCCATTCACCAGGATTTCAGTGCCCATCACCCGCCCCTTGCGCAACCGTTACGCCATGCTGCGCCAACCATTCTGCCACTTCCATCAGTGGCAAACCGACCACAGCGGAGTAACTGCCTTCCAGACGCTCAACAAAGATCGCACCCATCCCCTGGATGGCATACGCGCCGGCTTTATCCGCAGGTTCACCCGTAGCCCAATAGCGATGCGCAGCGGCCGGGGTAATGGCACGCATACGGATGCGCGACTCCACACAGCCCAGCGTCATGCCTTTGGCTGACAACACGGCAACACCCGTCACCACCCTATGCCAGCCAGCCGACAAGCGTGACAGCATGTGCACCGCTTCCGACTCATCGGCTGGCTTGCCGAGGATGTCGCCATCAATCACCACGGCAGTATCTGCGGCCACGATCACTTGCGTGGTCGCTGTCGCCGCCAGGCAAGCTTCGGCCTTGCTGCGCGCCAGTCGCTGCACATACGCTGGAGGGGATTCGCCGGACAAACGGCTTTCATCAATATGGCTTGCCCACACATCGCAGGTCACACCGATCTGTTCCAGCAATTGTTTCCGGCGCGGGGAAGCAGAAGCGAGGCAGACAGGTGCAGGCATGATCACATCCGTGACACTGGCGCAATCGCCAAATGCAAGCGCCGCAAGATCACGCGTGCCGGCGGCCAGCACACGGCTGTCACCAAGGCTGGCAACAGATACCAGATGCCGCTGGCTGCAGTACCACGCACATTGTGCAACCAGTGATAAATCAATTGGTGCAAACCCGCCAGCACCAGCATCACCAACATTTGCTGTAACACTGAAAACATGCGCAGTCGCTGGTAACTGACCTGGCAAATAAAGGCAATCAACGCTAACGACAAGGCTTGCTGGCCAAGCACGCTGCCCGTCACGCCATCCATCACCAAGCCTGCCAGCCATGCCACACCCACACCCACATGCGAAGGCAAGGCCACCAGCCAGTACACCAACACCAGTACCACCCAACACGGACGCAGCCACAACAAACCTTGCGGCAGCGGCAATACCGACAACCACGCGGCTGCCAACAGGCTGCCTATCACCAACGGCCAGCTGACGGGTTCAATCCGGCGCACGATCAATCACCCCGTCCGTTCCCGCTGCTTCATCGCCTTGGGCAGCTGCCTCGACGCCTGCTGCTTCCACCGCACCGGCATCGGCAACGGGCGCAGCTTCCGGTGCAATACCACCACGGAACACAATCAACACATAACGACTGCGATCAAGCCATGCCAACGGCTGCGCACGCACCACCAGGAATGGCTTGCCCGGATCATGTTCCACCCGCGTGACCTTCGCGACCGGATAGCCAGGCGGGAAACGCCCGCCCAACCCCGAGGTTTCCAGCACATCGCCTTCCTGGATATCGACGGTGGCTGCGACATGCGGCAAGTCCATCACATCGGCCAAACCCGTCCCTTCAGTGATCGCGCGCACACCATTGCGGGCTACGCGCACTGGCACCGCATGCGAAGGATCCGTCACCAGCAGGATATGGCTGCGTGATGGCAACACTTCAATCACTTGCCCCATCAGGCCATGCGCATCAATCACCGGCTGGCCCACCACCACACCGTCATCACTGCCACGGTTCACCCATACCGTGTGCCGGCGTGGATCCGGCGATATCGCCGTGATCTCACTGACCAACACGGATTCCTCGATTGGTGCGGACGAACGCAATAATTCACGCAGCCGGGCATTTTCCGCCACCACCGATGCCATGGTTTGCAAGCGGGCACGCAACACCAGCGCCTCGATTTTCAGGGCATCATTTTCTTCCATGAGATCGGCACGACTGCGCGTGAGGCGCTGGCCATTGGCTTTCAGGCGGGCAGGAATATCCGCCAGCCACAAGACAGGCTGGCTGGCGTAAGACAAGGCGGTGCGAACGGGCTGCAATATCCCGAAGTGGATATCACCAGCAATAAGCGCCAGCGCGAGCATCCCCAACACCAGGATGCGGGCACTGGCTGATGGCCCTTTGACAAATAACGCTCTGATAGCCCTGTCTCCCGCAACACGCTCGCGCCCGGATCATCCCCGCGATGCTGCACATGATTATTCGGTCGAGAGCAAATCCAGGTCGTGTTTATCCATCATTTCCAAGGCACGACCACCGCCACGCGCCACACAGGTCAGCGGGTCTTCAGCAATCGTGACTTTCAAACCGGTTTCCTCACTGATCAAGCGATCAATGCCGCGCAACAAGGCACCACCACCCGTCAGCACGATACCGGACTCAGCAATATCCGACGCCAATTCCGGCGGTGATTGCTCCAGCGCGTTCTTGACCGCACCGATAATGGCCGTCAACGGCTCCTGCAAAGCCTCCAGGATCTCATCGCTGTTCAAGGTGAAGCTCTTGGGTACACCTTCCGCGAGGTTTCGGCCACGCACATCAATCTCGCGCAATTCATCACCCGGGAAAGCACAGCCAATTTCTTTCTTGATACGTTCTGCCGTGCCATCACCAATCAAGCTGCCGTAATTACGGCGTACATGCGTCACGATGGCTTCATCAAAACGGTCACCCGCCACTTTCACTGAACTCGCATACACGATACCGTTCAGGGAAATGATTGCGATCTCCGTGGTACCGCCACCAATATCCACCACCATCGAACCGGATGCTTCTTCCACGTTCAGGCCAGCGCCAATGGCTGCGGCCATCGGCTCTTCAATCAAACGCACATCGCGTGCACCCGCGCCATAGGCGGACTCACGAATCGCACGGCGCTCGACTTGCGTGGATTGGCACGGCACACAGATCAACACACGCGGACTCGGACGCATGAAGCTGTGTTCATGCACGCGCGCGATAAAGTACTGCAACATTTTTTCCGTGACCTGGAAATCCGCGATCACGCCATCCTTCAATGGGCGAATCGCCATGATGTTGCCCGGCGTACGACCGAGCATGCGCTTGGCTTCAGCGCCCACGGCTTCCACCGTTTTCTGGCCATTATGGATACGGATAGCCACCACTGACGGCTCGTCGAGCACGATGCCCTTGTCACGCACATAAATCAGGGTGTTGGCGGTGCCCAGGTCAATGGACAGGTCATTGGAAAACAGGCCGCGGATTCGCTTGAACATAAGGTTTCGGGTTCCATGAAGGCCCTCGCGGGGCCAGTTTTTATGGTCTGCCCACCCGGTTTTTCCTTGTCGGGCAGGCAATCAGGAAAATGTATCAACCCCGGGGATACAGGGCAAGGCGCAAATATGATAACTTATCCGGCTTTTCAGCGGTAATTCAAGGCATTGCGTGCGAAGCGGCAGACCACGGCCTGCCCGCATGCCATGGCTACCCCGAACGTGCCACGGTGAGCCCCCACAGGGTTAACCCAAAACAGGAACACACCATGATTGATCGCGACACCGTCAGCCAGGTTGCCGGGCTTGCCCGTATCCGCGTCAGCGAGGCAGAAATCCCGGAACTGACCCAACGCCTCGGCAATATCCTTGCCATGGTCGATGCCTTGCAGGCGGCCGATACCCAGGGCATTGAACCACTGTCGAACCCGCTGGACGCGACCCAGCGCCTGCGCCCGGACGCGGTCACCGAGCCCAACCAGCGTGATCGCCTGCTGGCCCTGGCCCCGGCCAGCGAACAAGGCCTGTTCCTAGTACCCCGTGTCATTGAATAAGCCCCGTGTCATTGAATAACCCGTACCGGAAGACCCCATGCTGCACCTGAAAACCCTGAAAGCCCTGGGCGAAGGCCTGGACCAAGGCGAGTTCAGCTCGGAAGAACTGACCCGGCACTTCCTCGACCGGATCGAGCGCCTGAACCCGCAGTACAACGCCTTCATTACCGTCACGGCCGAACAGGCACTGGCACAGGCCCGCGCCGCTGATGCGGCCCGCCGCGATGGCAAGGCTGGCCCCTTGACCGGCATCCCGATCGCGCAAAAAGACATTTTCTGCACCACCGGCGTACGCACTTCGTGCGCATCGAAAATGCTGGATAACTTCATCGCGCCCTATGACGCGACCGTGGTCAGCCGCCTCAACGAGGCCGGCATGGTGATGCTCGGCAAGACCAATATGGATGAGTTCGCGATGGGCTCATCAAACGAAACCAGCTGGTACGGCCCGGTCAAAAACCCGTGGGATACCACCTGCGTGCCCGGCGGCTCTTCCGGTGGCTCGGCCGCTGCGGTAGCCGGTCGCCTGGCACCGGCAGCCACCGGCACCGACACCGGCGGCTCGATTCGCCAGCCCGCAGCCCTCTGCGGACTGACCGGCCTCAAGCCCACCTATGGCCGCATTTCCCGCTGGGGCATGATCGCGTTTGCCTCCAGCCTCGACCAGGCCGGCCCGATGACGCAGACCGCTTACGATGCAGCCCTGCTGCTGCAAGCGATGGCCGGGTTTGACCCGAAAGACTCCACCAGCATGAATGAACCGGTACCCGATTACCTGGCCGGCCTCGACCAGCCGCTGGCCGGCCTGCGCATCGGCATCCCCGGCGAGTATTTCAGCGCCGGCCTCAATGCCGCTACCGGCGCCGCCGTGCATGCAGCACTGGCACAACTGGAAGCCATGGGTGCCACCCTGGTGGCGATTTCACTGCCGCATACAGAACTGGCCGTTCCGGCCTACTACGTGATTGCCCCGGCTGAATGCTCCGCCAACCTCGCCCGCTTCGATGGCGTGCGTTACGGTTATCGTTGCGACAAACCGCAAGACCTGAACGATCTCTACACCCGCACCCGCTCCGAAGGTTTCGGGGCGGAAGTGAAGCGCCGCATCCTTGTGGGCACCTACGCATTGTCGGCCGGTTTCTACGATGCCTATTACCGCAAGGCACAACAGGTGCGCCGCCTGATCCGCAACGATTTCACCGAAGCATTCCAGTCGGTGGATGTGATCGCTGGCCCCGCGTCACCATCACCTGCCTTCAGGCTCGGCGAAAAAACCGCTGATCCAATCGTGATGTACCTGGAAGATGCCTACACCATTCCCACCAACCTCGCTGGCCTGCCCGCGCTGTCGGTACCGGCCGGGCTGGTCGATGGCAAACCGGTTGGCCTGCAACTGATTGGCCCGCATTTCTCCGAAAGCCGCCTGCTCAATGTGGCACACCAGTTCCAGCAAGCCACCGATTGGCACCAGAAAGTGCCGGCGGCTGTGCAATCCGGTGACGAGCAAGGAGGTGCCGCATGAACTGGGAAACCGTGATCGGCCTCGAAGTGCATGTGCAGCTGGCCACCGAATCGAAAATCTTCAGTGGCGCTGCCACCCGGTTTGGTGCCGAACCCAACACACAGGCCTGCGCGATCGACCTCGCGCTGCCCGGCACACTGCCCGTGCTGAACGAAGAAGCCCTGAAAATGGCTATCCGTTTTGGCTTGGCGATTGATGCAGAGATTGGCCAGACCAGCGTGTTTGACCGCAAGAACTATTTCTATCCCGATTTGCCGAAGGGTTACCAGATCAGCCAGCTGCACCACCCGATCGTGGGTCGCGGCCATCTCGACATCACCCTCGGTGACGGCACACAAAAGCGCATCGCCATCACTCGCGCCCACCTCGAGGAAGATGCCGGCAAATCGCTGCACGAAGATTTCCACGGCATGAGCGGTATCGACCTGAACCGCGCCGGCACGCCCTTGCTGGAAATCGTCTCCGAACCGGAAATCCGTTCCGCCGAAGAAGCCGTGGCCTACCTCAAGGCCCTGCATTCACTGATCCGTTACCTCGGCATTTCCGATGGCAACATGGCCGAAGGATCCATGCGCTGCGACATCAACATTTCCTTGCGCCCGTTCGGGCAGAGTGCATTCGGCACCCGCACCGAGATCAAGAACGTCAACTCGTTCCGTTTCGTTGAAAAAGCCATCCATCACGAAGTCGAGCGTCAGCGTGACATCCTCGAAGACGGCGGCAAGATCGTGCAGGAAACCCGTCTCTACGATGCCGACCGCGACGAAACCCGCTCCATGCGCAGCAAGGAAGTGGCCAACGATTACCGCTATTTCCCCGAGCCGGATTTGTTACCGGTGATTGCTGATGACGCGCTGGTTGCCAGCATCCGCGCTTCCCTGCCGGAACTGCCGACCGCCAAGCAGGCGCGCTTCGCCAGTGAATATGGCCTGTCGGCCTACGACGCCTCGGTGCTGTCGGCCAGCCGTGACATGGCCGATTATTTCGAGACCGTTGCCCGCGCCTGTGACGATGCCAAGCTCGCTGCCAACTGGGTGATGGTGGAAGTCTCCGCCAAACTCAATCGCAG
>SBFY01000013.1 GCA_006227085.1 Gammaproteobacteria bacterium | reverse complement strand
TGTGCGAAAGCGTTTGCAGTGCTGACAGTTGTGCCGGTGATTGGTGTGAGGTCATGTTGCCTGACCATGGATCGATCGAGGCTTTCCAGCTGTAGTGGTCATACCACCACTGCGCACCGGAGCCACTGATGTGATAACTGTCGCGACTGTGCTCGGGCATCGAAACCCATGACACCTGTAATTCGGGGAAGCGCTGTTGTGCACGTTCGATCGCCAACGCCAGCGGGATCATCGGCGGTGGTTCGCCGGCCGTCACGGGTAATGCCTGCGTTGCGACCGGTTGCGATGACGGAAACAGCTCATAGCCGCTGTGCCACATGATCGCCTGCGTGAGATACCACAACCCGGTGCTGCCAATCACCAACAAAAACCATAGCGACCATACACCCGTCAGGCGATGCCAGTCGCCGAGCAGGGTGCGGGTACCGTGATGGCAACGCAGGCGCGGTTGCGTCACTGAATGCCAGAAACGCCGGTAGACCACCAGTCCGGTCACCAGTGCACCCAAACACACCAATGACAGTACACTGACCAGGTAATAGCCGATGCTGTAGCTGTGTTGCCAGGGGAACAGCAACCAGCCGTGCAGGCTCCGCATGAAGCCAATAAAGGTCAGCCCACTGTGTACGGACTGGATCACGCCGGTATAGGGATTGATGTACACCAGCGCATCAGGTTCTGCGTGACGGCTGATGCTCATCACTGTGACCAGGTAAGGCTCGAACACCATGATGTGACTGATCACGGCATCGGGTAATTCGGCCTGCACGATGCTGGCCAGTTCCGCCAACGGTCTTGCCGGCAGTCCGGCCGGATTCACGGCGCGTGCGGCAGGATTGGTCAACCAGGTCAGTTCATGACTGATGACCGCAATGGTGCCGGTCAGGCAAACAAAGGCAAACAGCAGCCACAGCGGCAGTGACAGATAGCCATGCCAGCGGAACCATTGCCGACGGGAAAAGGTGCGAGAGCGATTCATTCATCACCATCCGAAAAAATGCCCTGCTGCCAGCATGGCGAGCAGGGCTAACAAGGGACATCAATAGCGGTAACTCACCGTGCCCATGATCGTGCGGCGAGTGCCGATGAAGCAGTCGCCGCGAGCAAGGCAAGTGGTGTAGTAGGTTTCGTCTTCCAGGTTGGTTGCGTTAACCGTCACACTCCACTGGTCCTGTTCGTAACCCAGCATCGCGTCGAACAGCGTGTAAGACGGCGTCTTCAAGGCGTCGGTGCCATCCCAGCTGTCGCCGACATAGCGCACGCCAGCACCAGCGCTGAAACCGTTCATGCCGGCGATGCTGAACCGATACACGCCCCACAGCGATGCCTGATGTTCGGCCACGCTGGGCAGACGTTTGCCATCGTCATAACCTGGTGTGCCTTCCATGACTTTGGTATCGGTCCAGGTGTAGCTGGCGATCACGTCCCAGCGGTCAAACTGCATCAGTGCTTCGAGCTCGACACCGCGTGCACGTGCTTCACCGGTTTGCAGTTGGTTGACCGGGTTCACCGGATCCGGCGTTTTGCGGTTTTTCTCGCGCAGGTCATAGATGGCTGCTGTCAGCAAATGGGTGCTGCCCGTGGGTTGGTATTTAACACCCAGTTCCACCTGCTCACCTTCCAATGGGTCGTAGGCTTTGCCATACGCATCCAGCCCGATAGTGGGTTCAAACGATTGGCTATAACTGAGGTAGGGAGCGACACCGTTATCGGCGAGATAGCTGATCGCGATGCGGCCGGTGAGCGCATCGTCATCCTGTGCTGGTGAACCATCGACATCAGTGGTGGCCCAATCCTGTCGCAGGCCGGCGGTTAATAGCCAATGACCATCAAAGGTAAATTGGCCTTGTGCATACACACCGGTTTGTTCGACGGTTTGTTCCGGATCGCTGTAGAACGTGACCGGTGTGACTGGGATAAAACCAGTATAGACCGGTGCGTACAAATCGATGGGTGTGGTCAACCCGTAACTCCAGTCACGGTTGGTGACCGCATGCTGGTAATCCACGCCCAGCAGGATGCGGCTTTCCACGCGATCACCCTGCCAGTGGGCTTCCAGTTGCTGGTCGGCGGTCAGGCTTTCCAGTTCCGGGTTGGCAATCCAGTACACGCGATTCATGGTGCGGTTATCGGCATTCAATCCTGGCGGCCATTGCGCATACATGGTGCGGTAGTCGACTTCGCTTTGTGACCAGCGCAGGTTCTGGCGTGCAATCCAGGTGTCATTGAAACGATGTGAAAGCAATGAAGTGACCGATTGCTGTTTGGTGTCATAGGCATCAAAACCCGGTTCACTGACGAAACGGCTGCTATCGATTTCACCATACAGCGCTGGTAATACCGTGCCTTCATGTGGCAGGAAAGCGGTGCTGGAACCGGTATCGTCTTCTTGCGCCATCATCAGCACGGTCCATTCGGTTTGTTCACTGGGTCGCCAGGTAAAAGAAGGTGCCAGTACACGGCGATCATCCGGGACATGGTCCACCTGGGTGTCGCTGCCGCGTCCCACGGCGATCAGGCGATACAGGAAGCGGTCATCGTCCGTTGCACTGCCGGTCATGTCGACAGCGATTTGTTTGCGATCATAAGAGCCGTATTGCAGCTGGAATTCGCCGCGTGTTTCTACCTGCGGGCGCTTGCTCATCAGGTTGACGATGCCGCCAACCGAGCCTTGGCCGTACAGCACCGATGACGGGCCGCGGATGACTTCAATGCGTTCCAGTGTGAACGGGTCAGGCCGTGAGCTGGCGTAGTAACCGAAGCTTTGCTGCAGGCCATCCTGGAATAACACCGGGCTGGTGCCGCGGATCAGGCCCCAGTCACCGCGGCTGTCGAGACCATAGGGTTCGCCGCGCACGCCGGCGGAGTAGCGCAGCGCATCCTGCACGGTTTGCGCGCCCTGGTCGCGGATCTGTTCGCTACCGATGATAGAAATGGATTGCGGTGTCTCCAGGATCGGGGTATCGGTTTTGCTGGCTCCGCTGGCGCGGGTGGCCACATAACCCTCGACCGGGCTGGTGGCGGTTTCCAGTTCGCTGGCCGTGACGGTGACGGGGGGTAATTCTGTGGTGCTGTCGACAGGAGCACTGTCAGCCAGGACCAGGCTGCTGCAGAACAGTGCAGCGGCTGTCGGTAGGTATCGCAAAGCCATGATGGACTCCAGATGAGCGGGGTCTGGCTGGCTTGCGGCTGGCTATCCCTGAAACAGTGATTAAGGGTTATTTGGTCAGGATCAGTTTTCCCTGACGGGTGATTCTCAATTGATAGGTGTCACTACCATGCCGGATATGTAAGGGCTTGCCGGCCAGCAACAGATGGCTATCGACCCAGTCATCACGGACAGGAACCACGCGGAGGCCGGAGACCTGGTTGGGCGGAGGATCCGGAAGCATGGCGTGATAACCTATCAAATGAGAATGATTATCATTTTAAACAAAATAACCACGGTGTCAACGGTTTTTCTTGTGCCAATAAAAAACCGCCCCCGCTGTGACGAAGGGCGGCCTTGATGGACACGCGTGTTTAGCTTAAGGCATCCACCAGCCAGCCAATCATCTGGTCATACGCGCCTTGCATGATGGCCGCGACATCGGCATCGCTGATGCCCTCCGGTTTACCGGTGCAGGCCCAGTGGATGCGCGTGCTGCCATTGGGTAACGCGGTTAACTGCACTTCTGCGCGATAGTTCTTGATTGGCATGGGTAATCCGCGCGGGATGGTGTAGCTGAAATGCATCGCACTGTGATCGACACTTTCCAGCACTTCATCAATGGGTGGCATGTTGGGCATGTGGATACGGCGGATCATGCCGATGCCTTCGCCAATCACTTCGGTTTTCTCAATACCGGGCGCCCAGCCCATGTTGCCGAAATCACCGAGGATGCCCCAGAGCTTGTCGGCGGTAATGGGGACTTCGCGTTCCACAAAGGTTTGCATGGGGTTCTCCTTGCTGGGTCAGTCAATGATCAGGCGCGAATCACTTGCATCACGAGAAATGCGGTATAGCCAATATAGCAGGCGAGCAAGAAGCCGCCTTCTGGCCGGTTCAGGCGTGATGCACCGCGGAAGCCATAACTCAGCACAAACAAGGCAATGGTCAGTGCGGCCATGACCATCCAGTCACGGTACAGCACTTCCGGTTGCACCTGCATGGGGTGGATGGCGCCGGCAATGCCGACCACGGCCAGTGTGTTGAACAGGTTCGAGCCCAGCACATTACCGAGCGCCAGGTCGTGTTCGCGTTTGCGCACGGCGGCGATCGATGAGGCCAGCTCGGGCAGCGAGGTGCCGACCGCCACCACCGTCAGGCCGATGATCAGGTCACTCACACCGAGGCCTTGCGCAATCGATACTGCGCCCCACACCAACAGGCGCGAACTGGCCACCAGCAAGATCAGGCCGATCACCAGCCACATCAGCGCCTTCGGCAAGGGCATGTCGGCGATGTCGAGCTTTTCCTCGACATCGTCTTCCAGGCTGTCATGCGGTTTTCGCATGCCCTGCACGATGCTCCAGCCCATCAGTGCGAAGAAAACTGCCAGTAACACCCAGGCATCGTTGCGGCTGATGGCGCCGTCAATTAACTGGTAGCCGGCCAGCAGGGTGATCAGCGCGAGTAACGGCAACTCCTTGCGCAACACTTGTGAGTGCACGGCGATCGGGCTGAGCAGTGCGGTCACCCCCAGGATCAGCGCAATGTTGGTGATGTTGGAACCGTAGGCATTGCCGAGTGCGAGGCCGGGGTTGCCTTGCAGGGCAGCAAAGGCTGACACCACCATCTCCGGTGCCGACGTGCCGAAACCGATGATCACCATGCCGATCAGCAGTGGTGGCATGCCGGCATGTTTGGCGGTGGCAGAGGCGCCATCAATAAAGCGGTCGGCACTCCAGACCAGGATGGCCAGACCGGCGATGACAGCGATCAGTGAATACAGCATGGGGCACTCCGGGAATGCAGGGCGGCTTATTGTGCCATGCCG
>SBFY01000207.1 GCA_006227085.1 Gammaproteobacteria bacterium | reverse complement strand
AACTTTATAAGTATAAAAAACATATTTTTTATTCTTATAAAGTCTGTATGCCGGCCTGTGCCAAACAGCCCATTCGCTACACTAGATGTAATGGATTGTGAGGTGCATCACATTTTTGATGCCGTCAGGGATGATCCCCATGCGACACACGGGTAGCTTGTCGACGCGTTTTTCCCTCGTCACCCTGCTGGTTGGGCAGGTTTTTGCGTTGTCGATCGCAGCATCACTGGTCTTTATGGATTATCGCCGTCATGTCTCGGACATCCGGATGACGATCGATGACTTTGTGGCCCAGTCGGTCTTGCCACTCAGCCGCTTGATGGAAGCCGAAGCCCAGCAGAATGCGCTCTTGCTCGTGGAGAGCATGGTCATGGGGCCATGGGTGCAACGCGCCAGTGTCATGACGCCCCAGGGCCAAGTCCTGATTTCCCGCCAGAAGACCGAACCGGCCAGCTTGCCCTGGTGGTTACCCGAGCCATTCCCGGTGCCGGTGCGTTCCGAGTTACCCGCTGAATTGCTGGGTGGGCAGGCCTTGTTGCTGGAGGTGGATGTCGACCAGGCTCGCGTGATGGAGCCCATGATCGAGCGTGCCGGCATGATCCTCAAGGTCTGCATGCTTGCGGGATTACTGGCGCCGTTGCTGGTGTTGGCATTAATGCGATCGATGGTCACCGGTTATCTGCGGCAGATCGTCAAGACATTCAGCCGGATCGATCCGGCCAAACTGGATGCCGTGCGATTG
Source organism: Gammaproteobacteria bacterium (assembly GCA_006227085.1). GTDB lineage: Bacteria > Pseudomonadota > Gammaproteobacteria > Pseudomonadales > M0112 > M0112. The sequence continues at coordinate 4,298 of SBFY01000207.1, read as the reverse complement.
CCTGTCCACCCTGCCCACCGCCACGATGAATTGGGTGCCCTGGAAAGGGTTGGTAACCGCTTGTTGCGCGAAATGCACGAGTTGATGGAATCCCGCAAGGCAATGGCAGATGCCTTGTTTGACAGTGAACGGCGCATGCGCCAGCTCATGGATGCCATTCCGCATAGTGTCTATGCACGGGATCGTAATGGCCGCTTCATTTATGCCAACCCATGCCTTGCCCTGATGATGGGGCTGACGGTGAAAGAAATCGAAGGGCGGACATTACGGGAGCTGCAGCCACAGCTGTCAGAAGATGCCCTGGTGGATCAGCTGGCAGCGGATTGCCGTGTGATTGATAGTGGTATCGAAGAGGTGATTCCCGAAGAAACCATCGTCGATGCTTTTGGTGTAACGCGTATTTGTTACACCATCCGGACACCGTTGCAGTACCCGGATAAAACCATCGTGCTGGTGGTTTCCATGGATGTGACGGACCAGAAGATCGCTGAGCAGCGAATCCGCTTCATGGCATTCCATGATGCCTTGACCAACTTGCCTAACCGCAGCTTGCTGATGGAAACCCTGGAAAGGGAAATTGCCCGCTCCCACCGCAATGGCCAGATGGGAGCCTTGCTGTTTATTGACCTTGATGGCTTTAAAGCCGTGAATGACCGTTTGGGTCACCAGTGCGGCGATGAGTTGCTCGACCAGTTGGCGCGCCGACTGGAGCAACATGTGCGGGAAGGTGACATGGCTGCCCGCCTGGCGGGGGATGAATTTGTGATCCTGGCCCCGGACTTGGGTAATCACCACGATCATGCCTTGCAGTCCGCTTCCCGCATTGCAGAACACTTGCGCCAGATCCTGTCGTTGCCATTTGTGGTGGCTGGTGAGTCCTTGAAATTGACGGCCAGCATCGGGGTGGTGCTGTATCCGGAGGGTCAGGCCGATGGCCAGGCCTTGGTCAGTCGTGCGGACAGTGCCATGTATCGCGCCAAGATGGATGGCAAGAACACGGTCGCCTTTTTTGGCAATGAAGAGGTGGCTGCGGGACGCCGCTTGGCGCGCCTGCGTGAGGACCTGCCGTTTGCGCTCGAACGCCATCAGCTGTATGTGCTGTTTACACCGCAAGTGGACCTGCAAGGCCGCGTGACAGGTGGTGAAATGCTGTTGCGTTGGCAGCATCCGCAGGAAGGCACGATCCTGCCGAAAACCTTCTTGCCATTGCTGGAATCATCAGGGCACATCCTGGCGGTGGGAGACTGGGTGCTGGAGCAGGGCTGCCAGTGCCTCGCTTCATGGCGTGCCAAAGGGCTGTGGCGCGATTCCATGGCATTGGGCATTAATGTCTCGGCGAGGGAGCTGTTGCGCAGCCAGCTGGCAGAACATTTGCATCACAAGATGCGTGACCACCATATCCCTGACAGTTGCCTGATGCTGGAAGTGCATGAGGGAGCGTTGCTGAATTATGGGGATCGCTTGTTGCTGGCGATGCAGTCACTGCGTAGCAAGGGCATTCGCCTGGCGTTGGATGATTTCGGTGCCGGTTATTTTTCGATGAACGATCTGGGGCGCTTGCCGATCGATTGCCTGAAAGCAGCACCGGGCCTGATCAGCCATCCGAATGGCGAACGACCGAGAGCCTTGTTCCGCGGTTTGATTTCGTTGAGCCGCCAGCTCAACCTGGATGTGGTGGCAGAAGGAGTGGAGCACCGGGCACAACTGGATTTCCTGGAAGACGTCGATTGCCGGCAGTGCCAGGGCTATTACTTCGGCGTGCCGATGCCCATCGATGATTTTGAGGCCTTGCTGGCCAGTGGCCGTGTCCCCATGCATCACTGATGGTTGTGCTTACTCACTCAAATGCCGGCTCATGACACGCAGCCATTGACGGGTTTGCTGGGTGTCCGTCTGGTGCGGGTCAATCTGCAAGGCCTGCAGTGTCTGCAGGGTTTCCTCGGTGAGTTGCCAGCCTTGGCGGGTCTTGCGGAAACAGGCTTCGCCCTGCGGCAAGCTGGCCAATGCCGCCAGCCAGTGGTTGAGCAGGTGGGTTTCACGATCCACATGAATGGCGGAGGCATCCGGGCCTGCAATGCCAAGCTGGTTGTGCAAGCGGGCCAGCAGGTCACGTAATTGCTGCAAATCCTTTTTGCCCAGGATGGCTTCCATTTCCTGTTCCAGTGCATGCATGGCGACCACCGCATCATGGATGAGGGCTTTGCCTTTGCTGGTGAACACCAGGCTGCGGGAACGCCGGTCGGTGGGATCTTCCTCGCGTTTCAGGTAGCCGGCGTTTTCGATGGCCTGGGCGATCTGGCTGATGGCCTGCTTGGACACACCCTGGATACGGGCAATATCAATGATGCGGGTACCGGTTTCCCCGAGGAACAACAACACCATGCCGAACGAACGCTTCAGGGATTTGTGTCCTTTGGCGATAGCCGCATCCATCAGGCGTTGTTCGAACAGGTTGGTGAGGGCATTCATGTGCACCGACAAGGTGCCGCTGCTGGCATTGTCGAGCCCGGGCAGCAATTCGGCGGCCGGATAGCCCAGGCCAAATCCCCGGAACAAGCGTCGCAGCAGTTGGCTCAGTAATTTGAAATCCTGCTTGCCAAGGCGTGTGGCGAAATCCTGTTCGACCGAAGTGGTGATTTTGGCGGCATCGGCGATCAAGGCGATACCGCGCGGCGACAGGGCAATGCGGCGGGAACGCTGGTCTTGCTCATCGGATAGCCGTAACAGGTAGCCATGCGATTCAATTTCACTGACCAGTTGGCCAATGGCTTGTTTGGAAATGCCCTGGTGACGGGCAATGTCGACGATGCGCGTGCCTTCGGGGCTGATGTGGGGCAGTACCTGCACCCAGGTCGGGCGCAAGCCTTCATAACCTTGTTGCACCATGCGTTGCATGAGTTGTTGCTCGGTGACGCGGGAGATATCCCCCAGATGCCGGCAAAGGTTGTGGCAATAGTGCTGGTAGGTGTCGGGCCAGTGGGCATGGTTCATGCGATGCATCCGCTCGTCAGTGGTCAGGCAAGGGCGTCTAATCCGGCATATGGTAAATTCGATTGACCAGTTAGGCAATATATCTTTACTATTTTTTATACTGGTAAAGCGCTCTTGCTTATTGCACTGGGTATAATGCCGCCTGTCATTGGGGGTGGCTTTGGGGTGTTGCCGGAGTGAGGATCGAACATTTCTTCATCGCCGTGCTGGATTGGTTCGTCGCGCGGCATTACGCCGCCAACATCAACCTGTTGTATCGCGCACGCTTGCTGGTGGGCACCTTGCTGGTCCTGGGTGGGGTATTGCTCGCGTTCATGCTGTATATGGTGCTGCTGGCGCCATTGGGTGATGCCAGCCGGATTGCCGCTGTCCAGTTCATTGCCCCGTTGCTGGTGATGTATGCCCTCCTGTTGGTGGCCATCTATAGTCTGGGTGCCCTCAATTTTTGCAGCCATGCACTGCTGTTTGCCTCCACGGTGGTATTGCTGGTGTCGGTGTTTTACTCGGGCGGCCCTGCTGTTTCGCCGGCACGCCCGATGGTGCTGGTGCTGGTCGTGATGGCCTACTGCCTGACAGGGCTGGTGGGTGGGTTGTTCTGGACTGCAGCCACCTTGCTGGTGCAAGCCGTGTTCTTCTACCTGATGCTGAATGATTTTGATTTCCCTTATCTGGGTGATATGGCTTCCGATGGCTACAACATCGCCTTCAACTGGATTTTGGCGGTGTTCAATTGCGCGGCGGTGATGGTCGTCTACGAGCGCATCAATCACCACCTGAGTGAGCAGCTGGAGCGGGAAAAGGAAGGCTTTGCGCACCAGGCGCATCACGATGCCCTGACCGGCCTGTATAACCGCGCGCGTTTTGACGATGAACTGGAGAGGGCGTTGTCGCGGGCAGAGCGTGCCGGGGATAAAGTCGGGTTGATGTATATGGACCTCGATGGGTTCAAGCCGGTCAATGACACCCTGGGTCACGAAGCAGGTGATGTGGTGTTGAAAGCGATTGCCGATCGCTTGCAGTCACGGGTGCGTCGCTCCGATGCGGTCGCCCGCCTGGGTGGCGATGAATTCGCCATCATTTTTGAACAGGTCAATGACAAGGGTGTGCTGCCGAAAATTGCTGCCAGCGTGCTGGCTTGCGTGAGCGAACCAGTGGGGTCACTACCCGGCAAGCCGCATGTGACGGGCAGTATCGGCATCGCCGTGTATCCGGATGATGCCGGCAATGCCGGTGATTTATTGCGTTGCGCAGACCAGGCCATGTACCGTGCCAAGCAGCAGCACGGTATTTGGGTCATGGCCAGCGAC
>SBFY01000209.1 GCA_006227085.1 Gammaproteobacteria bacterium | reverse complement strand
ATGGACATCATGCGCGATGAAACTTTTGGTCCCATCGCCTGCGTCATGAAAGTGCGTGATGAAGAAGAAGCCATCAAGCTGGCGAATGATTCACCGTATGGCTTGAATGGCACGGTGTGGACGAAAAACAAGAAGAAAGGCATCGAGATTGCCGAGCGCATCCATACCGGTTCGGTCTGTGTGAACGATATGGCTGTCACCTACGGGATCGCCGAAGCAGCCTTTGGTGGCCGCAAGGAAAGTGGTCTTGGGCAGGTGAATGGCGAGACGGGCCTGAAAGGCTATTGTTATGCCATGCCCATCATCATTGACCGGTTCGGTGGCAAGGAATTGCCTTCAGCCTATCCGTACTCCCAAAAGAAGATCGACCAGACAAAGAAATTCATGAAGTTCCTGTGGGGCAATCGCTTCATGCGTAAGTTAAGTGGCTGATGCAGGGACAGGGGTAGGAAGGTTTTGGACAGATGGTTGTCATTTTTGCCGCAGTGTTGTGATGCAGCCCAGTATCAGGATATTGCGACGCTGTGTGCTACCCAAGGGGTTTGCTATGATCCGCTGCGCCCGATGGGCGCTGTACTTTGGTTCAGCCTGCCGTTGCGGTTTGGCTTGCCGTTTGAAGCGCTGATCTATCCGCACTTGCTGCTGTTGGTTTTATCAGTTTTTTTGGCTGCATGGGCAGCATTGTCCTGGATGCGTCGTTTGTTGCCGGCAATGGATCGCGCGACTTTGGCATGGCAGGGTTTGTTGTTGCTGGTGGCATCTGCCCTTATCCATATCCCTGTTTTTTACTCTTTGGTGTTCTCGACCCTGGCGGATGCGCCGGCAGGCTTGCTGGCTTTATTGGCATGCTGGTCCTTGTTGTTGGCACGCGGAAGAATGGGTTGGCTTGTGTTCTCAGGGACATGCTTCGGCTTGGCAGCTTTCATTCGCGTGTTTTATTTATACCCAGTGCTAATTATGGCGAGCCTGTATTTTTTATTATGGCTACGCCATCGTAATTGGCGGGAATTGGGTTTTGCCGTCTTGTTTATCCCGATCTTGTTCCAGGTGTACGGTACATGGAAAGAAGAAGGCGTGTTCAGTTACCTTGCCCCGGATGAAAGTGACTATTGGAAATCAGCGCATTTCTCCAGTCGGGCAACAGGTTACGATACCGTATTACCCTTTGATGCTTATCAATGGTTTTCCGAATGTGCTGTTGATTACGGTGGGTTGCAAGGCGCGTGGCAGCAGCGTGCATGGCATGGTTTAGGTTGTATTTTGTGGAATCGCTACCGGTTTTATTTTGGCAGTTATTCCCCGTATACCTATCTGGTGCCAAGACCATATTTTGAGGGCGACGGGAATATCCTGCTTTTCAGGGAGCAGTTAGAGCAACGGCCGATTTGGTTGTTTGATCGTGTCCAGGTAATGCCCGATGTGGCCATGGCGCCGGATGGATTGCTGACAGCAGAAAAGATCCAGGTGCCCGCTGGTTATGACGAAGGCTTTTTGATGCAGGGTTTTGAGCCAAGGCATCCGGTCGCACATGTGTTTAGCGCTTGGCTTTGGGCAGATGATCCGCTGGTCGTTATCCTGTCATTGGTGCGCGAATCCGATGGACTGGAAATCGCCAGTCAGCAGTTTTCCCTCGATAGAGTGCCACGGAGACTGTCAGTGACTGGCGTAATCCCTGACAAGAGTATTCATCTCGTGCGCATCGGTGCGCCACAAGATCCTGTGTTTACAGATGGCGGTGATGTTGTGTATCCAGAGCGGCATTTTTATGCTTGGGGTGCCCAGTTGGAGCGCAGTGATGTGCCTCTGGTGTATCACCCGGATGTGCGCATTGACCATCAGCGCCATTGGATGACGCCATTGCTTTGGGTGAATGGGTTGTTCATGGTGTTTGTGATCTGCCTTTTGTTCCGTTTGCGCAAGCATATGGCTGGAACCGACTGGGTGGTGGCATTGTTCCCGATGTTGATCTTTGGGCAGTCGATGCTTGTGGTTCCCGAGCAGCGATTTATCGCTGTGCTCTTGGTGATGATGTGGATGCTGGTTTTTGCTGCCGTGCTGTTTTTATACCGAAAATGCCTGCTGCGGGTATGGAAAGTACTTGGGCGCAAGGAGCTGTATTGAGGAAGTTGAGATTTGCCTTCTCGCCAGCGCCGCCATGCCCTTCAATACGTTTTGATATTGCTTCTGCTTGTGTCGTGACGGGTTCATGCTGTAACGAGTTGGAGCCTATGGATCCATTGCTGGTTCAGTTTGCCGAAAAACTGGTTTCGCTGATCAAGGCTTGCGATAGGTGTAAGGGGGCTTTCTTGGTACATCCCGCTGGCCCGGGTTCGCATGAGCAGGGGGTGTTCATGCATGAGGTGTTCATGCATGAGGTGCTACATTGCAAGCACACATTGGCGACCAGAAAATGAGCTCCAAAACGGCAATGCCAGAAGCAAGGCTTCATGAGAGGTGCAGGTAAAAATGCCAGACCCAGAATTTTTCTTGCAGTGTTGTGATGCAGGGCATTATTTGTATATAGGCACGCATTGTGGTTCCCAGGGCATTTGTGTAAAAGAGGCGCTGAGGCCTGTTGGTGCCAGCTTATGGTTTGGGTGGCCATACTATTTCGGCCTGCCTCCAGAAACGCTGATTTATGCGCATTTGGGTTTGTTGCTGCTGTCGGTACTGCTATCAGTATTGGCGATGATTTCAGTGCTAAGGGTTTCCAGTTCCATTGTAAGGTCATGGCCAGTGGCGGTGCTGGCAGCGCCAATAGCGACTGTCAGTCTCACTGCGCACGCGATTGGTTTCTGGCCTGTGTTGCATGTCGCCTTGGCTGATGCGCCAGCCGGGCTTTTTATGTTGCTGGCCATCTGGTTGCTGATATTGTCATGCCATGCCTGGCGATGGGTTTGCATGCTGTTGGCGGGGCTTTTTCTCGGGCTATCCCTCTGGGTGAGGGCTTTTTACCTTTATCCAGTTGTGCTATTGCTGGTGTGCTGGGCGTTGCTCTGGTTTTGGCGACGTTGCAGGCCTTGGTCACATGGATTGCTATTTCTGGCGTTAAGCACTATTGCCGCACAGGTTTATTTGGTTCATGAGAAGTGGGGGGAGTGGAGCTTCTTGTCGGTTGCTGATACTGGCGAGGCGCGGAGTCTTCACCTCAGCAGTAGCGCCCAAGGCTACGATACCCTCTATCCTTGGCAAGCGTATTATTGGTCCTCCCCGTGTCAGCCGGCCTTGGGTGTCAAGGATGTCTTGGTTCAAGGCGATATCAGTGGCGGCATTTGCTTGCTAGCGTCCAGGTTGTATTTCTATTGGGGAACATATGAGGAGCACACTTATATATTGGGTGCTTTCAAGAACATGTTTACGCTAGGCGAGAATTTCCCAACAGATGTCGGGCACCCGCATCTTTGGGGTCTGGAAAATCTTTCTCGCCAACAGGATGTGGCCATGGCGCCCGATGGCACCCAAACGGCCGATAGATTCACAATCCAGGAGCCGGCCGATCAAGGTGGCGGTCTGGTTTATTTTTACAGCATACAAACCCACAATTCACCGCATTTGCTGAAGATATGGTTATGGGCAGACAAACCCAAAACACTCGATTTGGCGATGTATCGCTACAGCGATAATGCCATTGTAGGCAGCACGCAGGTTTTTCTTGGGTTGGAGCCCAAGGAATATGAGTTGTTGGCGACCCCACTGGATACCAGTAGCCATGGGATCATGATCGGCAAAATACCCGGCTCGGGTATTACATTTGGCACTGAAGCCGGCGATAGTTTTTATTCATGGGCCGTTTCCCTGGATGAGTTGCCTGAGGTAGTCCGTTTTCATCAACCAATGCCGCCGGACGATATCCGGCAATGGAAGCCTTGGCTGGCTGTCTTTAATGCTGTCGTGGCATTGCTGGCGATTGCGGGCCTTTTCCTGTCCAGGAAGCAGTTGGGTGTTGTTGCGGGAGGTATTGGCATCCTGATGGTTGGCATGGGCGGCGAGGCATTACTTATTGTGCCTGAGCAGCGATTCATGATTGTCGTGCTGGTTTTTTCCTGGTGTATAGCGGGAGCAGTCCTGATGGGGTTGTTTTTCCATGCGTTGGCAAGGTTTTTGGGGGTGCGTTTCTCGAAGTGAGGTATTGGGGTAGCGCACACAGGGCGACCGTCCTGACACAAGCGCTGGTGATTATTCCCGAACAGCGGTTTGGCCTGGTCTTAATGACCGTGCTCTGGCTATGCCCGTTTGCCTTGCTGTTGTTTGTGGTTGAACGTTTGTCGTTCCGGCGATCGCTTATTTCGAAAGCTTGAACGCCGGCAACTTTTTCGCAACCAGCACTTTCTTCAACTGCGCATACTGCGGGATACCCTGTTTGTACGGCGGGTAATCCTCACCGGCAATCAGTGGTGACAGGTAATCCCGGCAGGCCTGGGTGATGCCAAAGCCATCGCGGGTGATGAAGCTTTTCGGCATTTTCTTCTCAACATTGGCGACTTTATCCAGCGGTGCTTCGCCAATCGACCAGCGGTATTGCTTGCCCTTGCCGCGTTCAATCGTCACCATCGTGGCATTCTTTCCATCCAGGGCAAACTGTACTGCAGCGCTACCCACCGCGTAGGCTTGTTCGACATCGGTAGCCGAGGCGATATGGCGTGCGGCCCGTTGCAGGTAATCCGCCAGTGCCCAGTGGTATTTGTAACCGAGCTCGCCTTTGATCATCGCGGCGAGTGTGGGAGCCACGCCACCCAGCTGCTTGTGGCCGAACGCATCGACGCTGCCGGCATCGGCAATGAAGCGGCCATCGGCATATTGCGCGCCTTCACTGGCCACGATGACGCAGTAGCCGTGTTTCTTGACGGTCTCATCCACGCGCTTGAGGAACCGGGCCTTATCGAATGCCACTTCCGGGAACAGGATGATGTGCGGTGGTTCGCCGGCCTGGCTGGCAGCGAGGCCGCCGGCAGCAGCGATCCAGCCGGCATGGCGACCCATCACCTCGAGGATGAAGACCTTGGTGGAGCTTTCGCACATGGAGGCCACATCCAGGCTGGCTTCCTTGGTGGAAATCGCCACGTATTTCGCCACCGAGCCAAAGCCGGGGCAGGTGTCGGTGAAGGGCAGGTCGTTGTCGACGGTTTTGGGAATGTGGATGGCGGTGATCGGATAACCGAGTTTGGCAGACAGTTGTGAAACTTTCAGGCAGGTGTCGGCCGAATCGCCACCGCCGTTGTAAAAGAAATAACCGATGTTATGGGCCTTGAAGACCTCGATCAGGCGTTCGTATTCGGCACGGTTCTGTTCCAGGCTCTTCAGCTTGTAACGACAGGAGCCAAAGGCGCCGGACGGGGTGTGGCGCAGGGCGGCAATCGTGGCCGCACTTTCCTTGCTGGTATCAATCAATTCCTCGCGCAGGGCACCGATGATGCCGTTATTGCCAGCGTAAACCTTGCCGATGCGGTCGCGGTGGTTGCGGGCCGTTTCAATGACACCGCAGGCGGTGGCATTGATCACGGCGGTGACGCCGCCAGACTGGGCATAAAACGCGTTCTTTTTCTTCTGGCTGGCCACTGGGATCTCCTGCGTTCGGGCTCTGGTGCGGCGGTTTTGGTGCGTTGCGCGACAATTTTTGGCTGCGGCACGACAGGGGGCGATGATACTGTAAAATGCTGTTACCTGCATGGCGGTTGCGCGGGTGAAGAGCGTCCCATCACAACAAGAACAGACGGGTAACCGGCTTCCATGCACATTCATTTCCTTGGCATTTGCGGCACGTTTGTGGGCTCCCTGGCACTGGTGGCACGGGAGTTGGGTCATGAGGTGACTGGCTCGGATGCAGGTGTCTACCCGCCGATGAGCACCCTGCTGGCCTCGCAAGGCATCGCCATCCATGAAGGGTATGACCCGGCGCAGTTGTCGCCACGGCCGGACCTGGTGATCATCGGCAATGCGATGAGTCGCGGTAACCCGGCGGTGGAAGCGGTGCTGGAACAAGGCATTCCCTATACCTCGGCATCGCAATGGCTGTGTGAGGCAGTGTTGCAGCACCGGCATGTGCTGGCGGTTGCCGGCACCCATGGCAAGACCACCACCACCACCTTGCTCACCTGGATACTGGAATGTGCGGGTTTGCAGCCGGGTTTCCTGATTGGTGGTGTTCCCAAGGATTTCCCGGTCTCGGCACGCCTGGGCCAAGGTCCGTATTTTGTGATTGAAGCCGATGAATACGACACGGCCTTTTTCGACAAGCGTTCCAAGTTCGTGCATTACCGTCCGCGTACGCTGGTATTGAATAACCTGGAATATGACCATGCCGATATTTTCCCGGACCTTGCCGCCATCCAGCGCCAGTTCCAGCATTTGCTGCGTACTGTGCCGGCCGGTGGCCGGATTCTCTGCCATAGCCCGGAGCCCGCACTGGAGGAAGTGATCGCCGCCGGCTGCTGGACGCCGGTCGAGCGTTACGCCCTGCAAATGGAAGATGGCAACGCCGGTTGGCAGGCGCGTTTGTTGTCGGAGGATGGCAGCCGTTTTGAAGTGCTGCGCCATGAAGCGGGACAGCTGGTGGAATCGGTCGCGGTGTCATGGGCCTTGCTGGGCCAGCACAATGTGGCCAATGCCTTGGCAGCGATCGCTGCGGCCTATCATGTGGGCGTGCCGGTTCGCGATGCAGCGGCGGCGCTGGCGCGCTGCGGCGGTGTGGCGCGGCGGCTGGAATTGCGTGCCGAAGTGAATGGGGTGGCGATCTTTGATGATTTTGCCCATCACCCGACGGCGATTCGCACCACCTTGCAGGGCTTGCGTGCTGCACGCAAGGAAGGCCGCCTTTTTGCCGTGCTGGAACCACGATCCAATACCATGAAGCGCGGCGTACACCGTGATGAATTGGCTGCGGCCACGCAACTGGCTGATCGTGCATTCTGGTTTCGTGCGCCGGAAATCAGCTGGGACCTGGCAGCGGCCGTGGGGCATGGCAATGGTCATGCGGAAGTGATCGATACGGTGGATGCGATCGTTGCGATGGTGAAAAAGGAAGCGCGCCCCGGTGATGCTGTGGTGGTGATGAGCAACGGTGGTTTCCAGGGTATTCATGACAAATTGATACAAGCACTGGGTAACCACGATGGATAAACCCTCACGCATGACGGTGGCGATTACGGGTGCCAGCGGTTCGGCCTATGCCTTGCGCCTGTTGCAGTGCCTGTTGCAACAAGGCGTGCAGGTCGACCTGTTGGTATCCGATGCGGCGCGTGAAGTGATGCGCTTGGAAGAGCAGCTGGTGTTGCCGGAGGAGGATGCATTGGCAGCATTCCTCGGCAGTCACTTGTCCGTGGATGTGTCGCGCCTGAAGGTCTGGGGTAAACGCGATTGGCTGTCGCCGGTCGCTTCCGGCTCGTCGCAGGCTGGGCCGATGGTGGTGTGCCCTTGCAGCACCGGCACCTTGTCAGCGATCGCCTGTGGGGCCAGTAATAACCTGATCGAGCGTGCTGCCGATGTGTGCATCAAGGAAAAGCGCCCGCTCATCCTGGTGCCGCGTGAAACCCCGCTGTCAGCCATTCACCTCGAGAACATGCTCAAACTGGCGCGACTGGGCGTCACTATCCTGCCGGCCATGCCGGGTTTTTACCGGCAACCGCAATCGGTGGCTGACCTGGTGGATTTTGTGGTGGCACGCATTTTGGTGTCGCTGGGCTTGCCGCAGGCATTGATGTCCCCTTGGGGTGAAGAAAGGTAATCATGGCATCGAACCCGTTTGCGCGCGCCTATCGCGCCCTTGTGCTTGAGCATCCGCGCGCCTTCCTGTTGTTGCTGACGCTGCTGGTGGCTGTGATGGCCTGGAAGATCCCGGTGGTGCGGCTGGATGCCTCGGCGGATACGCTGGTGCTGGAAGGTGACAAGGCGCTGGAGTACTACCGTGAGGTGAATGCGCGTTACGACGCAGAAGATTTCCTGCTGGTGACCTATTCGCCGCATGAAGCGCTGTTTTCAGATGCGGTGCTTGCACGTATTGCCCTCCTGCGTGATGACCTCAAGCAGGTGCGTGGTGTGTCCTCGGTGGTGACGATCCTGGATGTGCCCTTGCTGTTAAGTCCCAAGGTCAGTATCAGTGAATTCAGCAAGGGCTTCCCCTTATTGCTGGATGAGCGTGCTGATCGCGCATTGGCTGAAAAAGAGTTCGCGGAAAGCCCGATCTACCGGAGCCTGCTCTCCAGCCCGGATGGCCGCACAACGGCGTTGCAGGTGAACCTTATTCGCGATACCCGTTATTTTGAATTGTTGAAAGTGCGCGAGGGCTTGCGTGAGCAGCAGCGAACGAACGAATTGACGAGCACGCAAACCGCCGAACTGGCTGCTGCCGAGAAAGCGTTTTCGGATTATGCAGCCTGGGCACAGGACGAGCAGGCACGGTTGGTGCGTGATGTGCGCGGTGTGCTGGCCAATCATCGCCAGCAGGCCGATATTTTCCTCGGTGGCGTGCCGATGATTGCTGCCGACATGGTGCAGTTTGTGCGCAACGACCTGCTTGTGTTCGGGTCGGGCATCATGGCGTTCATTGTGCTGTTGCTGGTGTTCTTTTTCCGGCGCCTGCGTTGGGTGGTCCTGCCGTTGCTGACCTGTGGTTATGCCGTGTTGTTCATGATGGGCTTTCTCGGTTGGGCGGATTGGCACCTCACTGTGATATCGGCCAACTTTGTGGCCTTGTTGCTGATCATCACGCTCTCGGTTGCCATTCACCTGGTGGTGCGTTATCGCGAGCTGGAAGCCGAGTGGCCCCAGGCCAGCCAGGAAGAACTGGTGTGGGGTATGGCATCCTTGATGTTCAAACCGTGTCTCTACACCTCCCTGACGACCCTGGTGGCGTTTGCCTCGTTTGTGGTTTCCGGCATTCGCCCGGTCATCGATTTTGGCTGGATGATGACCGTGGGGGTGACCGTTTCACTGGTCATGGCCTTCCTGGTGTTGCCGGCAGGGTTGATGTTATTGCCGCGTGAAGCGCACCGGCCAACCGGTCGTGCCGGGGCTGTCTTGACGCTGTGGTTCGCCCGCATGGCGGATCGGCATGGCCATATCATCCTCTGGGTGTCGCTGGCCGCACTGGTGGCCAGCGCTTATGGGATATCACTGCTCAAGGTCGAAAACCGCTTTATTGATTATTTTTCCGAAGACACCGAGATCTACCAGGGCATGGAAGTGATTGATCGTGACCTGGGAGGCACCATTCCACTGGAAATCATCATTGATGCGGCACCGGCAGAAGAGGTGCTGGTACTGGAGGATGATCCCTTTGCCGAGCCGGACCCGTTCGCGGATCCCGCATCCAGCGCGCGCAGTGCCTGGTTCCATCGTAACGGTCTTGACCAGCTGGAGGCGATTGAGGATTGGCTGGATGGATTGCCGGAAACCGGCAAGGTCTTATCGCCTGCCACCTTGTACAAAACCATCCGCGAGTTAATGGGCGGGGCAGTCGATGACATCCAGTTGGCGTTGGTGCAGCAAAGCCTGCCGGATAACGTCAAGGCAGCCTTGCTGGACCCGTACCTGAACGAGGAAAAGCGGGAAGCGCGTTTTGTCATGAGGGTGATGGAAACCAGTCGCACACTGAACCGGCAGGAGTTGCTGCAATTGGTGCATGACAAGTTAACGGGTGATTTCGGGCTGCCCGCCGAGCGTGTCCATGTCACCGGTATGCTGGTGCTGTATAACAATATGCTGCAAAGCCTGTTCCGCTCACAGATCCTGACGCTGGGTTTTGTGTTTGTGGCCATCCTGCTGATGTTCATGGTGCTGTTCCGTTCTTTGTCGCAAGGCTTGATTGCGCTGGCCCCGAACGTACTGGCAGCATTGATGGTGCTGGGAGGGATGGGGTTGGTCGGCATTCCACTGGATATGATGACGATTACGATCGCGGCGATCACGATTGGTATCGGTGTCGATGACACCATTCATTATGTGCACCGGTTCGGTCGTGAATTTGCCAAGGATCGTAACTACCTGGCCACCATGTACCGCTGTCATGGCAGTATTGGCAAGGCGATGTATTACACCTCGGTCACGATCATCCTGGGTTTCTCGATATTGGTCTTGTCGAACTTCCGCCCCAGCGTGTATTTCGGTTTGCTGACAGCCTTTGCCATGTTGGCCGCCTTGTTGGGCGCGCAGTTGTTATTGCCGCGCCTGATCCTGTTGTTGAAGCCGTTTGGCCGGGAAGCCGGGCGTGCCTGATACGGCAGTGCAGTCCTTGCCGTTATTCCCGCTCCACACCGTGGTGTTTCCGTCGGGACGGATACCCCTGCAAATTTTTGAGCCGCGCTACGTGCAACTCATGAAGCGCTGCATTCGCGACCAGGCCTTGTTCGGGGTTGTGCGCATCGAGCAGGGCAGTGAAGTGCGTCAAGCGGCTGATGCAGGCATGCCGGCCATTGCCAACATCGGCACGACTGTCCGCCTGGTTGATTGGTTCTCGCTCGAACATGGCATGCTCGGGGTTGTGATTGAAGGCCAGCAGCGATTTGAGGTGATGCGTTCATGGCTGCTGGAAGATGGACTGGTGATGGCGGAAGTGACGATGTTGCAGGACCCTGTGGCTGTGCTCGCGGATGCTGAGCGCGAGAGCCTGGCGTCGTTGTGGCAGGATTTGCGGCGCCATCCCCATTTGGCGGCACTGGGGTATCCGCAGTTACCCGGTGATGATGCGCAATTGCTGGGCGCGTTGTTGCAAGTCCTGCCGATGGATGAATCCTCGCGTTATCCATTGCTGGAAACGTTCTTGCAGGACGAGTTCATATCGCGCCTGGACCGTTGGCTTCATGAGCAGGGTTTAGCGTGAGCCTGCTTCCGTGTTGGGCAATTCATGCGGCAATGATAGGGATGCCAGAGGCATGGAGTTGCACATGGTTTGCACGAAATGAACGTGATCTTGCTTATTCTGGTGAGGGTAAGCGTACAAGGCAGGTTATGGTGTTTTCCCGGGCGTTAAGCGAGCTACCGCGTGACGCATGTCATGGCTTGTGATGTGCCATTTGTATTCCCTGCCGGTTCTTTTACAATTGGCGCCCCTTGCTTGGACGCGTATCGGGACACATCGTGAGTAAAGCCCTGTCATCGTTGCTGGAAAGCATCAGTCTCGAAGCGATTGATATCAATATCTTCCGCGGTTATCCCTGGTTGCGGGGCATGGATCACCTCTACGGGGGCGAGATCATGGCACAGGCCATGAATGCCGCCTACCGCACAGTGGCTTCGCCATTCCATATGCATTCCCTGCACAGTTATTTCCTGCGCCCGGGCGAGCCGGATTTGCCGGTGATTTATGAAGTGGATCGCATTCGTGATGGCCGCAGCTTCGTGACCCGTCGTGTGGTGGCGATCCAGCGTGGCCGTGCCATTTTCAATGTTTCAATGTCTTTCCAGCTTGATGAGGCAGGGTTGGAGCACACGGCAGCGATGCCCGATGTGCCGGGGCCAGAAGGTCTGGTCAGCGATCGCGATCGCTATGCCGCCATCATGGCCAAGCGCCCGGGAGAGGCGTATGACTGGCCCGTCGAGTTTCGCCAGGTGGATGCGATGGACCCGCTCAAGCCGGTGGCCAAGTCCGGGCAGGCGTTTGTCTGGTTCAAGGCGGACGGGCATCTGGCCGATGACTTGACCCAGCACCAGGAAATCCTGGCCTATGCCTCCGATACACCGGCGCTGGTGACGGCCCTGCGACCACATGGGCTGACCCAGTGGTCACATGGCATCCGGGCTGCGTCCCTCGATCACTGCCTGTGGTTCCATCGACCCTTCCGGGTGGATGAGTGGCTGCTCTACGCGCTGGAAAGCCCGGTCACGGGCAATGGGCGAGGGTTCGTGCGTGGCTCGGTCTTTAACCGGCAGGGCCAACTGGTGGCCTCGGTGGTGCAAGAAGGCCTGGTGCGCCAATCCCGCGACTGAATTCCCCGTCTGGGGCGGCATTTGGTGCCGCCAGCACCGCCGGCAAACGCTATAATGGCGTTTTGCAGGAAATGGGCCGGTCGATGTCGACACAGGACTACATGAAACAGTTGGGCCAACAGGCGCGGCAGGCTGCGCGTGCGATGGCGGCTGCCACCACGGCGGACAAGAACGCTGCCCTGCAGGCCATGGCCGCCGCGCTGGCCGCCGATCGCGAGGGGCTCAAGGCGGCCAATGCGCAGGATCTGGAGCGTGGTCGTGCCAATGGCCTTGATCACGCCATGCTGGATCGACTGGCGCTGACCGATGCCCGTATCGACAGCATGATCGAAGGCCTGCAACAGGTGTCGGCGCTGGCGGATCCGGTGGGCGAGATCACGGACATGCGTTATCGCCCCAGTGGTATCCAGGTGGGTCACATGCGTGTGCCGCTGGGTGTGATCGGCATCATTTATGAATCACGTCCCAATGTCACGGTGGATGCTGCCAGCCTCTGCCTGAAAGCCGGCAATGCTGCGATTTTGCGCGGCGGTTCTGAATCGATTGAATCCAATCGCCGCATTGCCCAGGCCGTGCGTGCCGGCCTGGCGCATGCCAGGTTACCGGCCGATGCGGTGCAAGTGGTCGACACCACCGATCGCGCTGCCGTGGGCGCCCTGATCAGCATGCCCGAATATGTGGATGTGATTATTCCCCGTGGTGGCAAGAGCCTGATTGAGCGCATCACTGCGGAGGCACGTGTGCCGGTAATCAAGCATCTCGATGGTATTTGCCATGTGTATATCGATGACCGTGCGGACATCGCCAAAGCCCACCGCATTGCACTGAATGCGAAAACGCATCGCTATGGCGTCTGCAATGCGATGGAAACCTTGCTGGTGGCCGAGGCGATTGCTGCCGATGTGTTGCCTGCCTTGGCGGACGCGTATCGTGACAAAGGCGTGGAGTTGCGTGGTTGCCCGAAAACCTGTGCGTTACTGAAGGGCGTTGCTGCTGCAACGGAAGCCGATTGGGCCACCGAGTACCTGGCAGCGATCCTGTCCATCCGTATCGTGGCAGGCATGGACGAAGCCATCGCCCACATCGAGCAGTATGGTTCGCACCACACCGACAGTATCGTGACCGAAGATTACACGCGGGCACGCCAGTTCCTGCGTGAAGTGGACTCGAGCTCAGTGATGGTGAACGCTTCAACGCGCTTTGCCGACGGCTTCGAGTATGGTCTGGGCGCCGAGATCGGTATCTCGACCGATAAATTGCATGCCCGTGGCCCGGTCGGGCTGGAAGGATTAACCACGCGCAAATTTGTCGTGCTCGGCGACGGCCATATCCGTGAGTGACGGGCGGGTGGCCAGGCACGCCATTGCCTTGATGGGTGGGACGTTTGATCCCGTGCACGAGGG
>SBFY01000123.1 GCA_006227085.1 Gammaproteobacteria bacterium | reverse complement strand
AACCTGGTCACGCAGGACATGGTGAACCAGCTGCAGCCGGGCATGACCGCGGCCCAGGTGCGCTATGTCCTCGGCACACCGCTGCTGGTCGATACTTTCACCCAGGATCGCTGGGAATACCTGTATTCCTTGCAGCCCGGTGGCGATAAGCGCACGCAGGAACGGTTAACGGTGTACTTCGACCAGAACGGTCGATTGACGCATTTCAGCGGGAACTTTATTCCCCAGATGCCTGAAGACAGTACGGCCGAATAACTCAGCTGGCTGCTTTCTTTTCCTTCGCCTTGGCCGCACGCGCCTTGCGCGCATCCTTGGGATCCGCACTGAGCGGGCGATAAATCTCGATGCGATCACCCGCTTGCGGGGCAAAGTCATCTTTCACGGACTTGCCGAACAGGCCCAGGTCAGCCGCTTCCACATCCAGCCCGGGGAAATCACGGGCAATGCCCGATTGGCGCACGACATCGCGTGCCGTGGTGCCCGGCATCACCTGTACCGGGACGATTTTCTGCTTCTGCGGCAGGGCGTAAGCGACTTCCACGGTAATCTTGTCATCGGCCATAGATCTGTCTCGCTCGTTGGCTCAGGGCATCGACTTGCTGGTTGGCGACGGTCTGGAACAACTTGCCAGCCGCCATATTGGCGATGCGCGAGGATAACGCAAAACGCAGGTCGAGTGTGACCTTGCAGGCGGTTTGGCTCAAGGGCTGGAAGGTCCAGCAGCCTTCAAACTGGTCAAACGGGCCATCGACCAGTGACAGCCCGATCCTCTCGAAGGGCTGCATCCGGTTGCAGGTGGTGAAGCTCTGCCGCACCGGCCCCTTGGCCAGGTCCAGCCGCGCCGTCATCGTGTCGGCAGTCTGCTCCAGCACTTCGGCGCCCACGCAGCCGGCCATGTATTGCGGATAGGCAGCCACGTCATTGACCAGCACAAACAGCTGCTCACAGGAATACGGCAACAGGGCGTGTCGGTGGATATGGGTCATGGGCACCTCGTCGGGCGGTATTGTCGGGGATTTGCCCATGCCTGTGAAGCAAACCGCTATAATCGCGCCCCATGAGCAAAAGCACTGACAAGAAAAAAGAGGGCGGCGGCACCATCGCGCTGAACCGCAAGGCCAAGCACGAATACCATTTCGAGGATCGCTTCGAAGCGGGGATCGCGCTCGAAGGCTGGGAAGTGAAAAGCCTGCGTGCCGGCAAGTGCCAGCTGGTCGACAGCTATGTGCTGCTGAAAGACGGCGAGGCCTGGCTGCTGGGTTCGCACATCGAACCACTCAAAAGTGCCAGCACCCATGTTGACCCGGACCCGAAACGCACGCGCAAATTGCTGCTGTCGCGCCGTGAGCTGTCACGCCTGTTCGGCGCCGTCCAGCAAAAGGGCTACACCTGCATTTGTACCGCGATGTACTGGAAACGCCACCTGGTGAAATGCGAAATCGCCCTGGCCAAAGGCAAGCAGGAACACGACAAGCGCGCCACCGAAAAAGAACGCGACTGGAATCGCGAGAAGCAACGCCTCACACGACACCAGAATCGCTAAGCCTTTCCCCTACACCAAGGGCTGGTTCGGCGGCATGCCGATCAACACACGCCCCTGCAGCTCCATCGTGGTATCGAGATCGAACACCACATGGCCGCGCAGCGTATTGATGTCACGCTGGAAGCGCTGCAAGGGATGGTTCTGGAATTGCGCACGGGCACCGGCCGCCTCGCACAGGCGATCAATCGCACGCTTCACCAATGTCGCGGCATAGCAGGCTTCCGAGCGATAGCGCACACGGTCATCAATGGTGAAAGGCGTGCCACTTTTCACCTTGGCCAGCATGTCGTGCACACCTTTTTCCACCAACGCTTCGGCTGCTGACACTTCATTATTCGCTTCGGCCAAACGCATTTGCGCTGCGGGCTTGTCTTTCTGCGCATCACCACTGATGAACACGCGCTCTTTCAGGTACGCGGAAAACGCATCCACCGCGCCACGCCCCATGCCCAACGCTGGCGCAGCGGCCGTGAACGCGAGGTACGGGATCAATGGCAAACGGTACACAGGGTTGGCGGATAGCTTGCCGCCTTCGGTGGTGCCTTCCAGTAAATCGAAAAACGGGATGGTGCGCCGCGCCGGCACAAACGCATCGTCGATAACAATGTCATTACTGCCGGTCCCGCGCATGCCAGAGGTATGCCAGGTGTCCTTGATCGTGACATCCGCCACTGGCAAGGCAATACAACGCATGCCCACCATATTGGCCTTGTCGTCTTCTTCCAGTGCCGACACCATCACCCAGCCGGAATGCATCACGCCGCTGCCGAATTTCCACTGCCCGCTGACGCGAAAGCCGCCCTCACACGCACGCATGGTGCCACTCGGTGCAAACGTCGCCGGCGCCAGCAAGTACCCCTTGTCACCGAATAATTCCTGCTGTGTTTCTGCCGGGAACAAGCCACCCATCCAGTTATGTGTGCCGAGCAAGGACAATACCCATGCGGTGGAACCACAACCGCGCCCGACTTCGCGCGCGGCATCCAGCAGCACATCGATATCCAGCTCCAAGCCGTTGTGACGCTTTGGCGCCACGATGGAAAACAGCTTGCCGTCAATCATCGCCTCCAGCACCGGTTCCGGCAGTTGCCGCAGCTGCTCGGTCTCCTGGCTTTTGGCAGCGGCCAGTTCACGCACCTTGCTGGCACTCACCATCAATTGCTCACGGCTTATCGCACTCATCGGTCACTCCTTCGTGGCACGCAGGCCACCTTCAAACATGGATTGGACATGATTAATCCAGGGATCACCCTGCAGGTCTTTCGGGTTAACGCCATAGGCATCCTTCAGGATCGGCGTAGCCAATAAAGGAAATGTCATCAACGACAGCAACGACACGGTTGCCCATGTCACATGGATATCGCTCCGGTAATAACCGTCTTGCTGCTGCAAGCGAATAAAGCCGGACAGGAACGCACCACTGCCACCGGCCAATGTCGATACAAACGCCTTGCGCAAGGTCTTGTCTTCGTTCACCAGGTCGTCGACGATCAACCGCAACAACCAGGGATGCTGGTCAAACAACTGGCGGAACTGGGCAAGAATCAATGGCAGGCGTTCGACGGCGGGTAACGGCGCCAACACCGAGGCCTCCACTGCCGGCAACAGGTTCCCCGCCATGACCGATTCCAGCAAGGCATGCACCAGTCCGGCCTTGCCGCCGAAGTAGTAGCTGACCATGGCTGAATTCGTGCCAGCGGCTGCAGCAACCTCACGAATGGAAATGGTTGACCAGCTTTTCTGGCCCAGGCACGTGGCCGCTGCCTGCAATAGCTGCTGGCGCACATCCTGCTCTGCCAGCGCGGCGGGTCGCCCGGGTCGCTTGCCACCCTTGCCCGTCTTTTCCAGCTTGCCTGCCTTTATCGCCTTGCCTGCCGGGGCCATGCTTCCCACCCTTTAATTAATCGTTTGATTAATTAAAGCGGAAATCAATCCCCTTGTAAAGTAACCATCCCGACAGGCAGCTTTCGACCGGCAAAAAAAAGCCCCCAATACAGGGGGCGACAAATGCAAGGTAACAACAAACGACCTGGCGGGTTATTTCAGTGCCTGCCTGAGGAACCGGAGCAAGGCAGCATCGGACTTGGCACGGGTTTGCGGATCCCAGCCGATCACATAGCCCTGGCCGGCACAACGGCCAAGGACTCCTGCCGTACGGATGCGCATTTTCTGGCGTTCCGCCGGCGTGCTGCCAGGCGAGGGATCGATCAATTTCTTGCCATTCACGAACGGGATACCGTCTTCGTCATACACCACATCACAGCCGGCGATATACGGATAGTCCTGATAGAGGCGACGCGGCACACCGGTGTCCCAGGCGTGACCCGCACCTTCGTAGACCTCTGCCGTCACCTTGACGCCCAGCGCCCGCATTTCTGCTTCACGCAACTGGCAATCGGCGATCGTAACGGAATTGTCTTCGGTGCCACGCAGGGTCAACAACGGCGCACCATTGGTTTTGCCCGTACCCAGGATCTGGAAACACGGGCCGTAATAATCCGCATGGGCAGCAAAGCCGGGATGTTCAGGCGTGATGACCTGGCGGAACCGCTCATCCATCGCCAAGCGCGTGGCCATACCACCATACGAAAAACCCATGACGCCAATACGCTTGCCATCAATTAGGGGGTGCGTTGATAGCAGGCGCATGGCGTTATAGGCATCCGTGACTGCATCAAATTCGGTTACTGATGTTGTCGCCAGCATGTAAGGTGATTTCGGTGTGATACCGCGCGGCAGGTAATAATCCAGTACGAACGCGGCATAACCGTTATCTGCCAGCATGCGGGCATACCCGAATTCACGACCCGGGCTGATACCGCCACTGCCATGCAAGATGATCATGGCCGCAACCGGTTTCCTCCGGGACGCTTTCTCCGGTAACACCAGGTAACCCACGCCGGTGGTCTCACGACTGCCGGCGTAGTCACGCAGGACCACATCAAAGTCATACGGGCTTTTGGTGCGATAGAAAATCGTGCCCTGGTCTTTTTCACCCAGCGTTTCCTGCGGCGCAGGAAATTCGGGGAAAGCCGGCAGCTGCAGGGACTGCAACTGCTGCTGCATGCGTGCAGCCATGGCATCAGCTGCTGCCGATGCGTTGTCGGCCCAACCGGGGTTAACCCAGCCCGACATCACCAGGCAAGCTGCGAACAGCTTGCCCGTGACGCGATGCGGGATCATGGCTTTCATGATGTTCATAGCGCACCGTTACCGATCAGAACTCGTAGGTCACATCCACACCGAAGGTGCGCGGCTCGCCCCACAGGTAGGAGGTGTAGAACCCGAAGTTCGTGCCGTGGACACGGTATTCTTCATCGGTCAGGTTACGGCCCCACACCGCTGCTTTCAGGTCACCCTCGCCCACCGGGATCTGCGACAAGGTGATACGGCCATTCAACAGCGTGCGCGCTTCCTGGCCCACCGTGGTATCGGTTGCCGAGAACAGGATGTCATCCTGGTAGGAGGCATCGACACGGAAGCTCAACTGGCCCCAGTCTTTTTCCGGCGTGTCGTACTGGATACCCA
>SBFY01000094.1 GCA_006227085.1 Gammaproteobacteria bacterium | reverse complement strand
CTATAATTACTTGCTCTTTTTCTTACATGCGTTCGGTGTATCACATGGTAACTTTGTGCATACCCCGTTCGCTGATGCCTGTCTAACAGTTGATTCAACGACGATGCCTAGATATAGGCATTAATGGCTATATCTAGGCATGTCTATATTTGGACATTAATGTCTAAATCTATACCTTTTTGTCAGGCCTATCCAGCCTGTCCATCAGTTTGAGTGCTTCAACCTGGCTGGCGACCAGCCACCATGCCTTGCGTTCGCTGTCCCAGCGCCCGCCAGCGCGTTTGACCTGTTGTTGCAGGGCTTTTTCATCCCAGCCGATCTTGATCGGGAATAAGGGGTCATGATTATCGAGGTCAATGCGGGCGCGGCGTTCTTCGATGATCAGCTCGACCGTGGTTTGCATGCGCCCGCTGGCAGGATGCCTGCGGTATCGCACGGCCACCAGTCGGTCGCCAAAACGGCGTTGCAGTCGTTGGGTGCCGGGCGCGCCGGGCTTGAGGGTTTTGATCACTTCCATGTGATTATCCTTCTTATGACTTGAACGGGATAAAACTAAAAAGGGCCTTGCGGCCCTTTTTAATTACAGCTTTTATTTTTCGCCACGCTTCTTGAAGCAGTTGTCTTCAAAACCGGCGTTGCGTGCTTCCATGCTTGGCTGCGGGAAGTCTTTCACCGGCAGCACGCCGTTGTACTTCTGCTGGATCTTCTTCGCTTCTTCGCGCGGCATGTAGAACTGGCTGGCCCACTCACGCACAGCGCGGAAGTTGCCATCCTTCGGGGTCTGCATCACTTTCAGGGCAGGCTTCTTGTGCGCCCACACCTGGAAGTCGGTGGCGAAGGCTTCCAGCACGCCGGCTTGCAGTTCGCGTGCTTGTGCGATGTCGGCTTCGGTCGGCGGTACATTGGCGGAATAGCACAGTGCGCCATGCCATGCCTTGGTGACGCCATCGCGCACCGGGGTGCCGACGATGAATTCAAACATGGTGATACCGCTGAAGGTCTGCTTTGACAACAGGATGCCGGGGCCGGTGTACCAGGTCACGGTATCAAGGTGGGATTGGTACAGGTCAAGGAAGCCGCCTTGACGCTGGATCACCACTTCATCACGGAATTCGTTTTCAAAATATTCGCAGGGTGCGCCGTGGGTGGGGCCCAGGTGCCGCACATCGCAAATGTTGTCGAGGATTTCGAGGTTATGCAGCGGGATCTCGCCGAGGTGGTCCAGCTTCCAGTGCACGACGTTGTCCGCATCCCAGTCGGGCAGGTAGGGCGGTTCGTAGTCCGGGCCCTGGCCTTCGGGGTCATGCCACATCATGATGGTGCCCATCACTTCTTCGGCGTGGTAGGCATTGATGGAGCCGGTTTTCGGGCACACGTCGTCGAAGGGGATGTTTTCCAGCGTGCCGTCCGGGCCGTATTGCCAGGCGTGGTAAGGGCAGAGGATGGAGTCACCAACAATCTGGTTGCCGCTTTTGACGATGCTGGCCGAGGTGCTCAGGGCCAGGTGGGTACCCATGTGTTTGCAGTAGGCATCGATCAGGACGATGCGGCCGCTCTGGCCACGGTAGAGCACCATGTCTTTATCAAAGAAGGTGATGCCGATGGGGCCGTTGTCGAGTTCACAGGCTTCGGCGATCACGAACCAGCCACGGGGGAAGGTGTGCGGCCCGAGGCCGTAATCGGCGCCTTTGGCTTTTGCTTGGACAGTCATGGGGGTCTCCTGCAGTTCGGTCAAACCGGTCAAATCGTAAGACCGCATAGGGTACAACAAAAAGGGGGGCTTGAGCCCCCCTCTTTCCGGTATCACGAGCCAGTCTGGCTGGCCGGTCACGCCTGCTTCAGGCGGCTTTCTTTTCGGTCGCCTGCCCGGGCTTGAAGACGGAGAAATCCACCTCCCGCATCATCTTGACCCAGCTGGCCCATTTGTCCGGCCAGGTCAGTGGGTCGCCATCGGCATCCAGGTACCAGCTCTGGCAGCCCGATTTCCAGACCGTGTGGCCCATTTTGGATTTCAGCAGCTCGCGCCACTGCGCCACCGCCTCGGGCTTCACCTCGATCACGTCCAGCCCGCCTTGCTGCCAGCGCTGGATCACCTTGATGCAATATTCGGCCTGGATTTCACTCATGTCGATGACCGAGTAGTTACCGATCGGCGAGTTCGGGCCCAGCATCAGGAAGAAGTTGGGGAACTCCGGGATCATCAGGGAGCGGTAAGCCTGGATCTTGGTTTCCCAGGCCTTGTCGATCGACAGGCCGTTGCGGCCGGTGAAGTTCATCGGGCGCATGAAGGCGGCCGGGTCAAAACCGGTGGCCAGCACGAGGATGTCGAGGGCGTGCGTCTTGCCATCCTTGGTGACGATGCCTTGCGGGGTGATCTTTTCAATGCCCTCGGTGACGAGGTGCGCATTCGGCTTCTGGATGGCCGGGTAGAAGGTGCTGTTCATCACCACGCGCTTGCAGCCGAACTTGTATTTTGGCGTCAGCTTTTCACGCAGTACCGGGTCGGCAATGCTTTTTTCCAGGTAGCGTTTGGCGTTCCAGGCAAACAGCCGGTGCATCAAGCGGTCTTTCAGGCTGTCACCGGTCAATGCGGTGGTGCCCAGCTGGTAAATGCCGAGGGCAAATTTCTTGACGCGTGCCATCTTGCCGGCATCGGCGCGGAAGGCTGCTTTGTCCTTGGTGCTGTAATCCTTGTTTTTCAGCTCCACCAGCCACTGCGGGGTACGCTGGAACACGGTGACATCGGTGCCGGGCATGTCGATCAGCTCGGGGATCAGCTGCACGGCGGAAGAGCCCACACCGATCACGCCGATTTTCTTGTTCTTGAATTCCACGCTGTCATCCCACAGTGCGGAGTGCATGGTGATGCCGGCAAAACTGTCGAGGCCGGGAATGTTCGGGAAGGCCGGCTTGTGCAGGATGCCAGTGGCCGAGAACAGCAGGTCAGCGGTGTAGGCGTCGCCGGCCTGTGTCTTGATGGTCCACTGCTGGCTGTTGTCATCAAAGCTGCAGCTGGTGACGAGCTGGCCGAGTTTGGTGACTTTATCGACACCGTACTTCTTCCAGACCATCTTGAAGTATTCGTGGATCTGGCTGCCGTCGGCGAGGAACTTGTCCCACTCCGGCCACGGCTCGAAGGAATAGGTGTAGGCGTGTGAGGGCACGTCGCAGGCCACGCCGGGATAGCGGTTCTCGCGCCAGGTGCCGCCGATGTCGGTGGCCTTTTCCAGCAAGGTGATATTGGTGATGCCGGCTTCGCGCAGTTTGACGACCAGGGCGATGCCGGTCATGCCGGCGCCGATGATCACGACAGAAGGGTTCTTGCGGTTGCTCATGGTGTGCCCCTGCTTTCCTGATGGGTTGGGTGACTCAATGACTACGGTGCCCAGAGTACGGCTTGCTGGCCATCACCGGAATGACGGTTTTACCAGCAAACTTGATATTTTGCGACAGCTATCGATTCCGGCATCAGTGCGCGGGCGGCACGAACATGCTGTCGTTGATGAAGCGGATGCGTTCCCGGATCTTGGCGACGATGGGGTAATCGTCCTCAAGGCTCCAGCTGAGCAGGGTGGCGACCGACAGGCCGACCACGATCTCGGTCAGCGTGGCCGGGCTGAAGCCGGGGCGCAGGGTGCCGGCGGCCTGGGCATCTTCCATGATCTGCTGGATCACGCCGGTGAACTGTTCCTTCTGCTGGCGTTGCATCTCCCGGTCGCCAGTGCCGCTGATCAGGTAGAGGTTCAGCAGGGCCTTGTAGTGAGCGTTCACTTTCTCCAAAGCCTTTGCCACATTGAGCAGGCAGTATTCCATGCGTTTGCGGGGGTCGCCTTCGCGCTTGAAGTCCTCGCGGAAGATCGCATAGGCATTGCTGCTGAAGGTGCTGGCGATGTGCTGCAGCAGGTGATCCTTGGTGGGGAAGTGGTTGAAGAAGGTTTTGTGGGCGATATCGGCTTCTTTAATAATGGAGGCCACGCTGGTCTCGGCCACGCCGTTTTCCTCGAACAGTTTCAGCGCCGCCTCGGTGATGCGGTCGCGAAACTCCAGTTTGCGGCGCTCGATACGGTTCAGCTCGGTGTTGTCGTCGGACACGGCCAGGATCTCCCATCAGGGTGCAATTAATATACTGCAATATACCGGTATATTGGAATACCATCCCAGCATGACAAGCTTTTAAGGCAAAAAGGCAGGGCGGCGTATATCGCAAACTCGTATACCATAGTATATTTAGATAGTCCGATATACCAGTGCCAGGGGGCTTCGATGAAACGACTGAATGGCAAGATCGCCTTGATTACCGGTTCCAGTTCCGGGATTGGTGCCGCCAGCGCCCTGCGCTTTGCCGAAGAAGGTGCCATCGTGGTCGGTTACGACATGAATGAACCCAAAGCGGGCGACTGGGTGGCGGCCACCGGCCTGCAGCCGGAATCCTTCTTTATACAGGGCGATGTCACCGACAGTGCCGCCGTGGCAGCTGCCGTCCAGCAGGTAAAAGCGCGTTTCGGCCGGCTCGACATCCTGCTCAATTCAGCCGGGATTGCCGGTGCCGGTTCGGTGCATTTGGTGGGTCCGGAAGACTTTGACCGCACCATCGCTGTGAATCTGAAGGGCACCTACCTGCCCTGCCACCATGCCTTGCCGTTGATGATGGAGCAGCGCAGCGGGGTGATCCTGAACCTGGCCAGCATCGAGGGCCTGGAAGCGCAGGAATTCACCGCCTCGTATAACGCCTCCAAGGGTGCGGTGGTGTTGTTGAGCAAGAACATGGCGATTGATTACGGCCGCTGGGGCATTCGCGTCAATGCGATTTGCCCCGGTTACATCGAAACGCCGCTGACCGCACAGATGGAAGACCCGGTGCTGCGCGCCAAGGTGGCGGGGGATAGCCAGCTCGGCCGCTTTGGCACGCCGCGCGAAGTTGCCAACGTGGCGTTGTTCCTGGCCTCGGATGAGGCCTCGTATGTGTCGGGTGCTGCGATGACGGTGGATGGTGGCACGACGGCCGGGAAGCGGTTGGGGATTGCTGAAATGTTTGGATTAGCCCCGGCGTGATGGCTACTGCGCTAGACATCACTTCGTTGAAAGGAGGCTCAAAATGCTCA
>SBFY01000113.1 GCA_006227085.1 Gammaproteobacteria bacterium | reverse complement strand
CAGGCATCGCCGCGCGCACTCAGGCCGGCGACCCGCACTTCACCACCCACTTCCACCAGGTAACGGCTGATGCCCTGCTGCTCCAGCAACAGCGCCACGCGATCAACCGCATAGCCCTTGGCAACGGCGGACAAATCCAGCTCGATATCGCGCAGCTTGCGCACGCGTTGGTGATCGCCATCCATTTCCAGGTATTGCAGGCCAGTGTTAGCCAGTGCCGCTTCGATCACGGCGGGTTCCGGCCGGCCTTGCACATCGTCAACACCGAAACCCCACAGCCTGACCAGTCGCCCGACCGTGGGATCGAAGGCACCATCGGTCATCGCGTGGATATCGGAAGAGACCTGCAACACGTCAAACAAGGCCGGCGATACCGGTACCCACTGTTCAACAGCAGCGGCATTCAGTTGCATCAGTTCGGAATCACGGTACGTCGTCATCGCGTTATCGACGGCTGACAAGGCATCATCAATCTGTTGGCCCAGCAATCCACTGTCGATCTGCTGTTCACCACCTGCCACCACCGTGACGTGGTAACGCGTGCCCATGATGGCACCTTCGAACGGCAGCACCTGCACTGCCGGTTCACGCGAGCAGGCCGGTAGCCATGAGGTCAGTGCCAAGACGAACAAGGCCAGCATTGCTGGCCTTGTCAGGTACATCGAACGCGGATTAACCACCGAAATCATCCAACAGGATGTTTTCATCTTCGACACCGAGGTTATGCAGCATGTCGATCACTGCCTTGGTCATCATCGGCGGACCGCACATGTAGAACTCGCAGTCTTCCGGTGCCGGGTGATCCTTCAGGTAGTTGTCATACACGACCTGGTGGATAAAGCCGGTCATGCCGGTCCAGTTGTCTTCCGGCATCGGGTCTGACAGCGCCACGTGCCATGAGAAGTTTTTATGCTCAGCGGCAAGACGATCGAAATCTTCGACATAGAACATTTCTTTCTTGCTGCGCGCACCGTACCAGAAGGTGATCTTGCGATCGCTGTGCAAGCGGCACAGCTGGTCAAAAATGTGCGAACGCAGTGGCGCCATACCGGCACCGCCACCGATGAAGATCATTTCGGCGTCGGTCTCCTTGGCGAAGAACTCACCGAATGGGCCATACACCTTCACCTTGTCGCCCGGCTTCAAGCCAAACACCCAGGAGGACATCTTGCCCGGCGGGATGCCTTGCGTGCGCGGCGGCGGCGTAGCAACACGGATGTTGAACTTCACGATGCCTTTTTCTTCCGGGTAGTTGGCCATCGAATAGGCGCGCACCACGGTGTCATCGACCTTGGATTCGTAATCGAACACCTTGAACTTGTCCCAGTCTTCGCGGAAGCGATCGGGGATATCGAAATCCTTGTAATGCACATGGTGCGGCGGGCATTCCAGCTGCACATAACCACCGGCACGGAAATCGACGCTCTCACCTTCCGGCAGCTTCAGCACCAGCTCCTTGATGAAGGTAGCCACGTTCTCGTTGGACTCAACGGTGCATTCCCACTGCTTCACACCGAAGAACTCGGGGTCCACCTCAATCTTCATCGGCTGCTTGACGCTGACCTGGCAAGCGAGGCGCCAGTGATCACGCAATTGCCCACGAGTGAAATGGCCTTCTTCGGCCGGACCCGCTGAGCCACCGCCTTCCATCACCCGGCAACGGCACTGGCCACAGGTACCACCACCACCGCAGGCAGAAGACAGGAAAATCCCCGCATCCGCCAACGTGGTCAGCAATTTGCCACCCGCTGCAACGGTCAGTGCTTTCTGGGGATCGCCGTTAATATCGATTTTCACATCTGCGGTGCTGACCAGTTTCGAACGCGCCGCCAGGATGATGACCACCAGGCTCATCACCACAATGGTGAACATCGCTACACCGCCAATGACTGTTTCCAAACCCGCCATAACTGCTGTTCCGAAGTCGTAATCCGATTAGAAAGACATGCCGCCAAACGACATGAAGCCCAATGACATCAAACCCACGGTGATGAAGGTGATCCCCAAGCCACGCAGGCCATCCGGCACATCGCTGTACTTGAGTTTCTCACGCACACCCGCCAGTGCGGCAATCGCCAAGGCCCAGCCCACACCAGAGCCAATGCCATACACAACGCTTTCACCAAAGCTGTAATCGCGCTCCACCATGAACAGCGAACCCGCCAGGATGGCGCAGTTCACCGTAATCAATGGCAGGAACACGCCCAGCGCGTTGTAGAGAGCAGGCACATACTTGTCGAGGAACATTTCCAGGATCTGCACGATCGCCGCAATCACGCCGATATAGCACAGGAAACCGAGGAACTTGAGGGACATATCCGGCAGGCCTGCCCATGCCAGCGCGCCGTCATTCAACAAGTAGTGATAAATCAGGTTGTTCACAGGCACCGTGATGGTTTGCACCACAACCACGGCAACGCCAAGACCAATGGCCGTTTCCACCTTCTTCGACAAGGCGATGAAAGTACACATCCCCAGGAAAAAGGCCAAGGCAAGGTTTTCAATGAAAACCGCACGAATCAGCAATGTGACGTAATGTTCCATTTACACGGCCTCCTTTGCTGACACATGTGGGGCCAGGCGATATTCAGGGGCTTCCACCTGCTCTTTCTTGACGCTGCGCAATACCCAGATAAACAAGCCGATCAGGAAAAACGCGCTCGGTGGCAGCAACAGCAAACCATTGGCCTGGTACCAGCCACCATTTTCGATCAGCGGGATAATCTCATAACCCAGCAAGCGGCCTGCACCAAACAGCTCACGAATGGAACCGACCGTCAGCAAGACCAGGCTGTAACCCAAGCCATTGCCAATGCCATCAAGGAAACTGGGGATGGGCGGGTTTTTCATCGCGAAGGCTTCAGCGCGACCCATCACGATACAGTTCGTGATGATCAGGCCGACAAACACCGACAGCTTCTTGCTGATATCAAACAGGTAGGCTTGCAGGATCTGGTCCACCACGATCACCAGCGAAGCAATCACCGTCATCTGCACGATGATACGGATACTGCTGGGCAGGAAATTGCGGATAGTGGAAATCAGCATGCTGGAAAACGCGGTGACCATGGTCAGCGCGATACTCATCACGATACTGGTTTCCAGGCTGGTGGTGACCGCCAACGCCGAACAGATACCCAACACCTGCAAGGCAATCGGGTTCTTGCTGAAAATCGGCTCAAGAAGGATTTCACGGATTTTCATGTCAGATGGCTCCTTCACGCACGCGCTGCAGGAATGTTTGGTAACCACGCTCGCCGGTCCAGAACCGGATCAGGTTGCTGACACCATTACTGGTCAAGGTAGCACCCGAGAGGCCATCAATGGCATGTACAGCATCTGCCGATGCAGGATCGACTTTGCCCTTGATGACATGCAATGCCGGCTCGCCGGCATCGTTATAGGCCAATTTGCCTGGCCACAAGGCTTTCCACTTCGGGTTGTCGACTTCACCACCCAGGCCCGGCGTTTCTGCATGCTCATAAAAACCGAGGCCTTTTACGGTGCTGCCGTCGCCTTCCATTGCGAGGTAGCCGTACAAGGTACTCCACAGACCGTAACCGTGTACCGGCAAAACGACTGATTCGAGCTGGCCGTCATCGCGCAACAAATAGACTTGCGAGAAACGCGCCTGCCGCTTGATAGAAGCAATATCCTCAGCAGAATCCAGCTTGATGGACAGCGATGGATCCTTCGCGGCCTTGCGCTGGTCATACTTGCTGATATCGACACCGGCAGCTGCGAGCACATCATCCGTCGCCACCAGACCGGTTTCCATATCAACCAGCACCAGTTCAAACCGGTTAAACAACTCACCCACTTCCTGGTTGCTCTGCGTGCCGTCATACAGGCCGGCCGCCGCCAGGATATTGCGCTGGCGATCCAATTGCTTGTTCTTCAGCTGGTCATCTTTCAGCAAGACCACGGCGCTCGCTACCAGCACCGAGCAAACAATACAGACCAGGAATGCGACCAGCAGCGTACGCGATACGGTTTCTTTATGACTCATTGCCGTGCGAGCCTCCTGCGAATATTGGCTTGCATCACGAAGTGATCAATCAACGGGGCAAACAGGTTGGCAAACAGGATGGCCAACATCATGCCTTCCGGGAATGCCGGGTTAACCACACGAATCAGGGTCACCATCAAGCCGATCAGGGCGCCAAACACCAGTTTGCCGGTGTTGGTCATGGCCGCTGATACCGGATCGGTCGCCATGAACACGGTACCGAAGGCAAAACCACCCAGCACCGCATGCCAGTACCACGGCAAATTGAACATCGGGCTGGAAGAACCGCCCATATTGAACAGCAAAGTGGTACCAATCATGCCCAGCAATACGCCCAGCATGATTCGCCATGAGGCAATGCCCGTCCACAACAGGAACGCCGCACCGATCAGGATGGCCAAGGTCGAGGTTTCACCGATGGAGCCCTGGATATTGCCGAGGAAGGCATCCATCCAGGTGATCTGGCCAGCACCGAACGGATGCTGCAAGGCATCCAGGCCGCCCGAGGCGATTTGTGACAGCGGTGTAGCACCACTGAAGCCATCCACGGCCGTCCACACGGAATCACCGGAAATCTGTGCCGGATAGGCAAAGAACAGGAAAGCACGGCCTGTCAGTGCCGGGTTCAGGAAGTTCTTGCCGGTACCGCCGAACACTTCCTTGCCGATCACCACACCAAAGCTGATACCGAGAGCCACCTGCCACAACGGGATATCCGGCGGCACGATCAGGGCAAACAGGATCGATGTCACGAAGAAGCCTTCGTTCACTTCGTGGCCACGCTTGATCGCGAACAGGATTTCCCACGCGATGCCGACAGCAAACGTCACGATGTAAATCGGCAGGAAATACACGGCGCCGTGCCAGAAACAATCCCAGATGCTGTTCGGGTCATAACCGGCCAGCAAGCCAATCAACACACCGTGCCAATCGGTTTTTTCGGCAATCCCCATCGCCGCCATCGCCGTGTTGGCATTGTGGCCGACGTTGTACATACCAAAGAACATGGCCGGGAAAACGGCCAGCCACACCGAGATCATCACGCGCTTCAGGTCGATGCCATCACGGACATGGGCACCAGAGCGGGTCGTGCTCGACGGTGAAAAGAAGAAAGTATCAAACACTTCGTAGAGCGCGTAATACTTTTCCAGCTTGCCACCTTTATGGAAATGCGGCTCAAGCTTGTCGAAAAACTGGCGAATGGCTTTCACTTCAGCCCTCCTGCTCAATGCGGGTCAACACACCCCGCAGGATCGGGCCGTATTCATACTTGCCCGGACAAACAAAGGTACACAAGGCGAGATCTTCTTCATCCAGTTCAAGCGCACCCAACTTCTGCGCCAACTCAAGATCACCCACCACCAGGTAACGCAGCAACTGGGTCGGCAGCACATCGAGCGGCATGACTTTTTCATAGGCGCCAATCGGCACGATCGCACGCGGGCTGCCATTGGTGTTCGAAGTCATGGCAAAACGCTTGCCCTTCATGAACCGTGACAGGTAGATACCCATCGCGGAAAAGCGGTTGATACCGGGAGAGAACCAGCCCATGAACGCCCGATCGACACCTTCCGCAATCACCGACACTTGCGTGTGGTAACGGCCCAACCAGGCCACTGGCCCACGCGCATGACGGCCAGACAATACCGAGCCGGAGATGATGCGGTTATTCCCTGCCTGCACCTGCCCTGCGGTTAATTCTTCAAGACTCGCGCCCAAACGGGTGCGCAGCAAACGCGGCTTGTCGACAACCGGACCCGCCAGCGCAACCACGCGATCGGTACGCAACTGACCCGTGGTGAACAAGGCACCGATCGCCATCACGTCCTGATAGCCGATATGCCAAACCGTTTTCTTTTCATTCACCGGATCCAGGAAATGGATATGGGTGCCAACCAGACCCGCTGGATGCGGGCCGGCAAAACCTTCCTGCACGATGCGGTTGTTCTGCGGCACCGGCAATGCAGCACCCGGCGCATGGCAGACAAACACCTTGCCTTCGGTCAGGCGGGTCAATACGGCCAAGCCTTGTGAGAACAGTTCAGGCGCATCGGCAATCACAGCGGCCGGGTCGGCTGACAAGGGATTGGTATCGATTGCCGTTACGAAAATGGAATGCGGATGTGTCGCCGGATCCGGTACCTTGTTATAAGGACGGGTACGCAGTGCTGTCCACAATCCGGAAGCCAGCAACTGGCTCACCACCGTGTCACCGGGCAACTTGGCCAATTCATCGGCCGCAAATGACGGGAATGTTTCGCTCGTTTCATTGGCAGCGACATCAATCACCAATGACTGGAACACGCGCTTCTCACCGCGGTGGATGGCAGCCACGGTGCCACCCGCAGGCGCGGTATAGCTCACGGCAGGGTTTTTCTTGTCGGTAAACAGCACCTGGCCTTTCTTGACCTGGTCGCCCACCTTGACCTGCATGGTCGGCTTCATGCCAGGGTAGTCAAACCCGATCACGGCAACGGAACGAATGGCCGGGCCATCCTCAATGCTTTGTGCAGGCGCACCACTGATAGGTACATCCAGACCGCGACGAATGGTAATCATAATCGGTCAAACCGCCTCTCAACCCTACTAAACAGTTGTGCCGGCATAAAGCCGGCATATCGTTTTGTGGCCTTCATGGCCTGAACTGCCTGTTATCGTTATCGGCAGCACGGTGTGCTGCCTGTGGCCGTTCTCAGTCCTGGGAATCTTCCGGATAACGCAAATAACGCACACCCGCCATTTTCTCGAGCACACGGTGCACCTGGCAGGCATAACCAAACTCGTTGTCGTACCAGGCGTACAGCACCACGCTGTCACCATTCACGATGGTGGCCTCGGAATCAATGATGCAAGCGGTACGCGTGCCAATGAAATCACTGGACACCACTTCCGGTGAGTTGGTGTAGTCGATCTGCTTGCGCAGCGGTGAATGCAGCGCCATCTTGCGCATGTATTCATTCACTTCTTCGCGCGTCACGGCACGGCCGAGCTTCAGGTTCAGGATGGCCAATGACACATCCGGGGTCGGCACACGAATCGCGTTGCCCGTCAGCTTGCCGGCCATTTCCGGCAACACCTTGGCCACGGCTTTCACGGCACCGGTTTCGGTGATCACCATGTTCAGGGCTGCACTGCGGCCACGACGATTGGCTTTGTGGTAGTTGTCGATCAGGTTCTGGTCATTGGTATAGGCATGTACGGTTTCAACATGGCCTGACAAGACGCCGAACTCATCAGCCATCGCCTTCAGCGGCGGCGTGATCGCATTGGTGGTACAGGAAGCGGCAGAAATGATGGTGTCAGAAGGCTGGATGATATTGTCGTTGATACCGAACACGATATTTTTCATATCGCCTTTGCCCGGTGCAGTCAGCAACACCTTGGAGACGCCTTTGGCTTTCAGGTGCTTGCTGAGGCCATCCATATCACGCCATTTGCCGGTGTTATCAATCACGATGGCATCGCTGATGCCATACGCGGTGTAATCGACGGTATCCGGCGCATCGGAATAAATGATGCGGATTTCATTGCCATTGGCAACGATCGAATTGGTGTCTTCATCCACCCGGATGGTGCCCTGGAACGGGCCATGTACCGAGTCACGGCGCAGCAGGCTGGCACGCTTGATGATGTCAGCGATACCGTCCTGGCCACGGCGAACCACGATCGCGCGCAAGCGCAGCACGTCACCACCACCGGTTTTCTCGACCAGCAGGCGTGCCATCAGGCGACCAATGCGGCCAAACCCGTACAGGACCACATCCTGCGGCTTGTCCAGTGGCTTGGTGTTGGAGCCCAGCAAGGGCGCCATTTCCTGCTTCACGAATTCGGCAACTGCAACCTTCTTGCCACTCTCTTCGTATTTGACGGCGAGACGGCCAACATCGACATGGGCCGGGCCAAAATCCAGTGCGGCCAGCGCCTGTAATACCGGGAAGGTTTCGAATTCGGACAGCTCGTTGTGCTCAACCTCCCGCACATAGCGGTGGTTCTTCATGATATTGATGACCGACTGGGCTGCCAGCGGACGACCATAGATATAGGTTTTGACGTTGTTCTGGCGGTAGAGCTTGCCCACCAGCGGGATCATGCCCTCGGCCAGGGCTTCGCGTTCTTTCCAGTCGGCAAAATAATCGTTCGGCTTGGGTCGTTTACGCTTGTCGGTCACGCGGTACACCCCTTGGATAGGCTGGATAAGCAAAAATGATCAAAAACAGGGTCTTCGAGCGGCGCTTATTATCTTCGCTTACCCCCCACAACGCAACCGGAAAACCGCCCTGTGATGGCGGTACGGACGCCTTGTTTGACTGGTGTTAAAATGCCGCGTTTGCTGATCCTGGCGACTGCCTGTGCCTGAAATTTCCCTGACCTTGCCTGCCTTACCCGTCGCCGGCCAGCACACCACCTGGCATGGGCTGGGCACCAGCACCGCAGCACTCGCCATCAGCCAGTTATCGCTGGCCCATGGGCAGCCGGTACTCGCCCTCACCCCCAACAACCCGGCCGCTGACCAGCTGGAAGACGCCTTGCGGTTTTTCCTGCCACCGGCAAGCCATGACCGCATCCTGCGCTTCCCGGATTGGGAAATCCTTCCCTACGATGTGTTTTCCCCGCACCAGGATATTGTTTCCCAGCGCCTGAAGACCCTGCACCGGCTGCACCACCAATGCCCGCCCGGCGCAATTGTGGTCTGCGCCATCCATACCGCCCTGCAGCTGCTACCGCCGGTATCCCGCCTGCTGGGTGAGGTCTTCCTGCTGCAGCGCGGACAACGACTGGGGCTGGACGACCTGCGCCGTAACCTCACCCGCTCCGGTTACCGGGCTGTGGATACCGTGTACGAGCACGGTGAATTTGCCGCCCGTGGCGCCTTGCTGGATGTGTTCCCGATGGGCTCGGCGACGCCGCTGCGCATCGACCTGGATGATGACCGCATCGACAGCCTGCGCACCTTTGACCCGGAAACCCAGCGCAGCCTCGACAAACTGGAGCGGATTGAACTGCTGCCGGCACGCGAGTACCCATTGACGGAATCCGCCATTGCCTGCTTCCGCGAACACTGGCACCACGAACTGGGGGCCGATTACCGCGACAGCCCGGTATATCGCGACATCAGTGCCGGACTGCCGGTGCCGGGCGCTGAAAGCTACCTGCCGTTCTTTTACCCCGACCCCTGCCAGGGATTGCTGGCGTTGATGCCGGCCGGGACGACGGTGGCGATGCTCTCAGGCACCGGGCCAGCGGCTGACCAGTTCCAGGCCGAGGTGCTGGAGCGCCATGCGGCACGCGAGGGTGACCTGCGCTACCCGGCCTTACCGCCCGAGCGCCTGTTCCTGAAACCGGAACAGTTTTTCAGCGCCTGCAAGGCGTTCCCGCTCATCCGCATGGAAGCGGACGGCGCACCGGCAGCCCTGCCAGCCATCACGGCACCGGCACTGCCGGAAGGCGCGGGCTCACGCTATGAACGGCTGGCGCAATTACTCCACAAGCAGCCCGAACGCACCCTGCTCTGCGCCGATTCAGCCGGGCGCCAGCAGATCCTGCTCGAACAGCTGGCGCAGCATGGCATCCCCTTGGTCGCTGTCGCTGACTGGCAGGCATTCCTGCAGCACGACGCCCGTCACTGCATCACGGTATTCCCGCTGGAGCAGGGTTTCCTGCTGCAACAACAGGCCGTCCTGCTGCTGACCGAAAGTGCCTTGTTCGGTGCACGCGTGCTGCAACGCCGGCGGCGTGAAAAAAGCAGCGAACTGCACGAGACACCCTTCCGCGACCTGGCCGAATTGCGCCCCGGAGCGCCTGTCGTGCACCTGCAACACGGTGTGGGTCGTTACCAGGGACTGGAACGCATCACCGTGGGCGGGATCACACAGGAATTCGTGATGCTGCACTACGCAGACAACACCAAGCTGTATGTGCCGGTGACTGACCTCGCCCTGCTCGCGCCTTATAGCGGCCAGGACCCGGAACACGCACCACTGCACAAACTCGGCAGCGAGCAGTGGCAGAAAGCGCGCGAAAAAGCCTTCAACAAGGCGCGTGATGTGGCTGCCGAACTCCTGGCCTTGCAAGCCCAGCGGGAAGCCCGCGGCGGTATTGCGATGCCGGTTCCGGTCGATGCCCTGGAGCAATTCAGCGAAGGTTTCCCGTTCGAGGAAACGGCCGACCAGATGGGCGCGATTGATGCCGTGCTGGAAGATCTCGCCGCGGCCCGCTCGATGGATCGCCTCGTCTGCGGCGATGTCGGTTTCGGCAAGACCGAGGTCGCCTTGCGGGCGGCATTCGTGGCCGTGCATAACGGCTTCCAGGTCTCCATGCTGGTGCCCACCACCCTGCTCGCACAGCAGCATTTCGAAACCTTCCGTGACCGCTTTGCACACTGGCCTGTGCGGGTGGAAGTGCTGTCGCGTTTCCGCACGGCCAAGGAGCAGGCCGCCGTGCTGGCCGACATCGAAGCCGGCAAGGTGGATATCGTCATTGGCACCCATCGCCTGTTGCAACCCGACATCCGCTTTGCACGGCTGGGCCTGCTGGTGGTCGATGAAGAACACCGCTTCGGCGTTCGCCACAAGGAAAAGATCAAGGCCCTGCGTGCTGGTGTCGACATCCTCACGCTGACCGCCACACCCATCCCGCGCACCCTGAACATGGCGTTCTCCGGGCTGCGGGATTTGTCGATCATCGCCACACCACCAGCCAAGCGGCTGACCATCCGCACGTTCGTGCGCCAGCATGACCGCAAACTCGTGCGTGAAGCGATCTTGCGCGAGATCCTGCGTGGCGGCCAGGTCTATTACCTGCACAACGATGTCGATTCCATCGAACGCGCCGCTGCGGATTTACAGAAACTGGTGCCGGAAACCACCGTCGGCATCGGTCACGGGCAAATGGGCGAACGCGAACTCGAGCGCGTGATGGCGGATTTCTACCACCGCCGTTTCAGTGTGCTGGTGTGTTCCACCATCATTGAAACCGGCATTGATGTGCCCAATGCCAACACCATCCTGATCGACCGGGCCGATCGTTTCGGCCTTGCGCAGCTGCATCAATTACGCGGCCGCGTCGGTCGCTCCCACCACCAGGCGTATGCGTATTTATTGGTACCGGATTTCCGCAACCTCACCCGCGATGCCGAAAAGCGTCTCGATGCCATTGCCCAGGCCGAGGACCTGGGGGCCGGTTTCCTGCTGGCTTCACAGGACATGGAAATCCGTGGTGCCGGTGAATTGCTGGGCGACGAGCAAAGCGGCCAGATCGAATCGGTCGGCCTCTCCTTGTACCTGGAGATGATGCAGCGCGCCGTGACCGCCATTAAAAATGGCGAAGACCTGCGACTGGAAACCACGCTGGATGCTGGCCCGGAATTTGTGTTCCCGCATGGGGCCATCATTCCCGACCAGTGGGTGCCGGATATCCAGACCCGTTTGCAACTGTACCGCCGCATTGCCGAAGCCGGCGCCAGCGAAGCAGCGATGGAAGCCTTGCAAGTCGAAATGATCGACCGCTTCGGCTTATTACCCGAGCCCGTCAAGCACCTGTTCGCCATTGCCCACATCAAGGCGCGCTGCCAGCAATTGGGCATTCGCAAGCTGGAAGTGACCGGTCAGGGCATTCGCTGCCATTTCGGCCAGGACACACGGGTCGACCCGATCACCCTGGTTGACCTGATCCAGAAAGAGCCGGCGCACTGGCGACTGCTGGACGCGCAGCAATTGCTCTGGAAAACTGTCCCCAAGGATGCCAGCGATTGTTTCCAGCAATGCCACCGGTTACTCGATCGCCTGCAACCCAGCCAACCTGCCAAGGCCAAACGCGCATGAAAACATTGCCAGCCCTGTTCGCCGCCCTGCTGTCATGGACTGCCATGGCAGCGTATGCCATTGATGACATGGAGCCGGAGGAAACCGCTGCCGATGCGGCCATTTATCGTGTGGAAGTGCTGGTGTTTGCCAACAGCAACCCGGTCGATGAAGCCAGCGAGTTATGGCTGCCGCCACGCAAGTTGCCGGTACCGGCCTCCATTCGTGCGCTCACGCCTGCCAGCGAACCCACGGCAGCAGGCAACGACACAACGACCAGCGAATCCCAGCCACCTGTCGCAGCAGGCCCGCTGCTGTTCACCGAACTCAAACCATACAGCCCTGAATTCGAACAAGCCGCGGATCGCATGCAGCGCAGCCGCTACTACCGTGTACTGGCGATGACCGCATGGAACCAACCCATTCCGCGTGACGCCACTCCCGTTGCAATCGTGATTCGTGGTGGCGAGGTCTTCGGCCAACACCATGAACTGGAAGGCAGTATCAGCGTGCGTCGCGAACGTTACCTGCACGCCCATGCCCGCCTGTGGTTGTCACGCTTCACCGATTACACCGGTGAAACAGAGACCACCGAAGAAGACTGGCCTTCGCTGCCCTTGCTACCGCAGCCACCGAAAGCCGAACCACCAGCGATTGAGCCGACCGATGTATCCACGGAGACAAGCACCAGCAATGACGTCATGCCAGCCGGGATGCTCACCAATGACACGGCAAGCGCTGACGAACCCACTGGGGATACTGACACAGGGGCAATGCCTGCAGACGACGAACTCGATGACAACTGGAGTGACCTGGACTGGTTTGCACCGGCACGGCCTGACCGTATCGCCCTGCTCGACCAGAGCCGCAAGATGCGCAGCGGCGAATTGCATTACATTGATCACCCCTTGTTCGGGGTGATTGTGCGGGTTACACCCGTTGACAGTGGTGCAAGCTCAAGACGCTGACAAGAACGCTGACAACACCTGCACGATTTGACCCGCACCAACCTGCAACACTTCATGAATGGCGTCCATCGTGATGGGCTCATCACTCAAGCCGGCTGCCGGATTCACCACCAGGCAAATACAGGCGTAAGGAATCGCGAGTTCACGCGCCAGCGCCACTTCCGGCATGCCGGTCATCCCGACCACATCGCAACCATCCTGCTTGAGGCGGCGGATTTCAGCGGGCGTTTCCAGTCGCGGCCCCTGCGTGGCGGCATACACCCCACGGGTACGGCAATCGAGACCCGCAACCTTCACTGCATTGACCAGCCGCTGGCGTAGCGCGGCGTCATAGGGCTCACTCAAGTCCACGTGCTCGAGCGTGCCACTGTTGCCATCATGGTACGTATGCTCACGACCCCATGTGTAATCAATCACATCATCAACAACCACAAGCCTGCCAGCACTGCAATCGGGGTGGATACCACCGACGGTATTGATGGCGATGATCCCGGTCACACCCAACTCCTTGAGTGCCCAGATGTTGGCTCGGTAATTGATGGCATGTGGCGGGATCACATGCGGATTGCCATGACGCGGCAGGAAAGCCACCTTCGTGCCCTGCCATTCACCTACCGTGATGCC
>SBFY01000135.1 GCA_006227085.1 Gammaproteobacteria bacterium | reverse complement strand
TTCTCAGCCAAAATGGGCTACGAGCAAACCCTGGGCAGCATGTACCCGGATACCATTTTATTGTCCGATTTTGATGATCACCGCCCTATCCGCCGCATGTTCCAGACGGCGTTCAAGAATTCCTCCATGCGCAACTATATGGATATTCTGAACCCGGTCATTGCCAACCGGCTGGAGCAATTCGACCAACAAAAAGATGTTGTTTTTTTTCCCAATATTAAACAAACCCTGCTGGATATTGCCTCCAAGGTATTTATTGGTCTGGATGATTTAAGCAGCAAAGAAGCCAGCACGCTGGTGAAATCCTTTATCGACAGCTCAGAAGGTTTGTTAGCCTTAATCCGCAAGGAAATTCCGGGAGGAAAATTCAAACGGGGCCGTGATGGCATCCGTTACCAGCACGCCTTCTTCCGCGAACTGATTCAGGAACGCCGTGGCAAACAGGGTACAGATACGCTCACCTACCTGTGTAACGAGCGCGATGAAAACGGCAACTTGTTCCCGGATGATGACATCATCAAGCAAGCTGCATTTTTATTATTTGCCGCACACGACACCACCACCAGCACGCTGTGCCACATGGTAATGTACACCGGTAAATAC
This sequence comes from Gammaproteobacteria bacterium, assembly GCA_006227085.1. Lineage (GTDB taxonomy): Bacteria > Pseudomonadota > Gammaproteobacteria > Pseudomonadales > M0112 > M0112. The sequence continues at coordinate 12,805 of SBFY01000135.1, read as the reverse complement.
AAAAACTGGCAAGAACGCTTACGCCGTGAAGCACAGGCGTTAGAAAAACCGATGCTGGCCTATGATGATCTGGAAAGCCGCACTGATACCGACCTGGTTTTCCACGAGGCATTGCGTCTTCACCCATCCGTACCGATGATGGCACGCCGCACTATTAATGAATGCATGCTGGGCGGTTACACCATTCCGGCTAACACCATCATTTGGGTGGCACCTACCTACAACCACCGCATGCCGGAATACTGGACCAACCCCGATGAATTTGACCCGGAACGCTTTACACCGGAACGCGCCGAACATAAAAACCACAGCTTCTGTTTTATGCCATTTGGCGGTGGCGCACACAAATGCATCGGCATGCACTTTGCCGGCATGATCGTGAAAACCTTCCTGCACCAGATGCTGCTGGCCTATGAGTGGCAGGTGCCTGCCGGGTACAACCCGAAGCACCAGGTATTCCCGATGCCAAAGCAGGCCGATGATTTGCCGTTGCGGCTGGTGCGGCGGTAAGTTTTCGAAGGCAGCCCGCGGCGGTTTCCCTTTCTGGATCCCCCGATCAAGTCGGGGGATGACGGTAAGAAATCGGGGATGACGGGGGAAGGCAAAAACGCCGGCAAGGATTGATAGTACCCAAAAAGGGTATTATAGTACCCAAAAAGGGTACCTAGAGGTCACTATGCCTCCTGTTTCGATCGGCGATGCCTTGTTTACCAAAACCCAGCAACGGGTGCTGGGCCTGTTGTACGGCAGGCCCGGGCAAGGCTTTTATGTCAACGAGATCATGCGGATGGCCGGCATGGGTCGCGGAACGGTGCGCCGCGAGCTGGATCGGCTGGTATCGGCGGGCTTGCTGGTGACCTCCCGCCAAGGCAACCAGCTGTACTTCCAGGCCAATGCAAGCAGCCCGGTGTTCCATGAGCTGGTTGGTATCGTCAGGAAGACATTCGGTGTGGCCGATGTGCTTCGCCAGGCATTGTCACCATTGGATGGGCAAATCCAGTTGGCCTTTATTTATGGTTCAGTCGCCAAAGGCCATGACACGGCGGCAAGCGATATCGATGTGCTGGTCGTAAGTGATGACCTGTCTTATTCAGCCCTCATGGCAGCGCTGGAGCCGGTTGGGCAGGCACTGGGGAGGCCGGTCAATCCTTCCCTGTATACCTCGCAGCAACTGCAGGAGCGGTGGGCCAGCGAGCAGTCGTTCTTAACCCGGTTGATGGATCAACCGAAACTATGGATCAAGGGAGATGATCATGCCGTCAGCATTATTGGAAAACCTGGTAAAAACCGGAACACTGAAAACGGAACCGCCTAACCAGCAGGAATTTGATGGATTGCTGCAGTCGGCCGTCCACAAGTTAAGCGATGCCCGGTTGCCCGGGTTGTCAGATGAAGGGCGCTTCACATTGGCGTACGGTGCAGCGCATGCGCTGGCCGTTGCCGCACTGCGCTGGCATGGATACCGTGCGGAGGCGCGCTATGTGGTGTTTCAGTGCTTGCAGGAAACCATCGGGCTGGAGCGCTCGCAGTGGATGATACTGGACAAGTGCCATCGGCAGCGGAACCTTGCTGAATACGAAGGATACTTGGAGATGACCCCGCAATTGATGGATGCCCTGATCGAGGTGACGATTGAAGTGCACCAGCGGGTGTTGGCATTAGGGGCAGTTCAATAGCGTTTATCGGTAGCTGACAGGCGAGGTGATGCAAGCCATGCTCATTCCCGAATCATTTTTCGCGATCATCAACCCGACGGTAAAACTGTTGCTGTCATCACCGCTGCATCGTGTGCTGTCGCGCAGTGTGATGGTGATCCTGTATGACGGCCGCAAGAGTGGGCGACGGCTGTCGACGCCAGTCCGGTATATCAAGAAAGGCGATCGCCTGTTTTGCCTGACCGGGCACGAGGGCCGCTGGTGGCATAACTTCAAGACCGCGTATCCCGTGCATCTGCTGCTGGATCGCCAATGGCACAAGGCGACCGCGCAGGCCTATTGGCAGGGTGAGCCGGCGATCCGCGATGCGCTGCAAACCATGTTTGCGCAATTCCCGCAGGATGCGGCCTATCACGGCGTGCGCTTGCACCATGGCGAACCGGATGCCGCTGACCTGGATGCCGCCACGCAAGGCGCAGTGCTGGTGGTGTTTGATTTAGGCTAATGGCTTGGCCGCCATGAATGCCTGCGTCTCAGCGAGGTCCTCCGCATCACGATCCTGCGTGCCACGGCGCTCATCGAGCGTGTTGATGTAATGCAGCAGTCCTATTTCATTAAACGCGTACATCGGTGTTTCTTCGCTGGGTTGCGGATGATTGGCCAGCGCGGTGATGTCGGCGCTGCGCGCATGGTACAGGTGGCGGTGTTCGCTGTTGTCGATTAATAACAAACCGGGTTCGCGATTGAGGATCAGGCCGGTGCCGTTGGCAAGGCTTTCCGGCACCAGTGCGCGGTGAATGTTTTCAATATCGTGCTGTGGATGTTCGCGTGTGTATTGCGAATAACGATGCAGGCCCTGTAGCGAGATCACCCAGGTACCGAAGTAACGGCGTGGCGCGCCGAGCCAGAACGCGGTCGGGTAGGGCGGCGTGTCCTGGTGCGGGGCCTGGTAATAATCGGTGAGGTACGGGTTGGCACTGTAGCGATGCTGTTCCGGTGAGCGTTGCGCCAGCGTGTGGTTGCAACGGTTCACGGGCAGGCCCGGGAATTCCAGTGTGCCGTATTCAAAAATCGCCGCACGCAAGTGTTGCAGGAAGGCATAGGCGCTGGCGTTGTACGGGTGCTGTGCGTGCAATTCGGCGGGTACGGTAATGCGCAGGCCCAGTGGCCGGCCATCCAGTGTGTGGATGCCGGACTGCACGCGGCAGTCGCGTTCGATATCGGCGAGTGTGAATGGGGTGCGGGCCATGAGGGGTATTCTACGCCATAGGTTATGATGAATTGTTTGCTGTCTTGCTGCTTTCACAAGCATTTATTCTGGGTCCCCGCCTTCGCGGGGATGACGGAAAAGAGATAGGGCAACGAAAAAGACATGTGTTGCAGGTATTCCGGGAAAAGATTGATGGCCGACATCCTCGAATTCAAAAAGAAAAAAGCCACGCCCAAGGGGTTGTGCCAGCACGGCCATCACAAATGGGTGGTGTGCAAAAAGCAGCAGTTCGATGTGAAGCAGGGCAAGCTGGTGACGGTGTATCGCTGTGAGCGCTGCGGTAAGGAAAAGGTCACGGCGCAGTGATCTTGCCTCCATGTCATCCCCGCCTCTTTCCGTCATCCCCGCGAAGGCGGGGATCCAGTACAGGGCCAGCGGTGGAGAAGCCAGGGATATGAGTCGCTTCGTAGCGGCGTTCCCGCCGGTGGTGGGCAACAACCCCCGTATATTGGTCCTGGGGTCAATGCCCGGCGCGGTGTCGTTGGGCGAGCAGCAGTATTACGCCCATCCGCGTAATGCGTTCTGGCCGGTGATGGCTTCTTTGGGTTTGCCGGTGCTCGATAGCGCTGGTGTGCGCCGGCCATATGCTGAACGCTTGCAGGCCTTGCGTGATCACCACATCGCGCTATGGGATGTGATCCATCGCTGTGAGCGCCCCGGCAGTCTTGATAGCGCGATCGTGCATGACAGCGTGGAAGCCAATGACTTCGCCACGTTCTTCCGTGCGCACCCGGGCATCCAGCTGGTGGTCTTCAATGGTGGTTCGGTCGAGCAGTTGTTTCGCCGCCACGTGTTGCCGGTCGTCAATCGCGAAGCATTACCGGCAATGATGCGATTGCCATCCACCAGCCCGGCGAATGCGGGCATGCCAGTGGCGGCCAAAATCGCCGCGTGGGCAGTGATCAAACCTTATGTGTGAATGAACAGGCTGCCTTGTTCAAGCAGCAGGGATAGCAAGGCTTGTTCGTCCGGTTCACTTACCGTCACTTTGCCATGACACACACCCTGCGCGAATGATGCATGGGTGGCGTGCCCCTCGCCATCCACAAACAGCAGTGCACGATCATTGTCGCAGTAATACGCAAAGCGGCTGGCCGGGTGATGGCCGAGGGTGAAGGTGCCTGCCGACAGGGCATCCACCGATGCATCTTCTCCTGCGCAGATGTGATCGGGATAGCGCGGCTCGGTCACCATGCAGCCGAATGCCTGCAACAGCGCATTGCGTGACAAGGCAGAAGGCGCGCACAGGGTTTGCAGGTTATTGATGGCGGCTTCATTGATGCGCCAGGGGTCGGCATCGATCGACGCTGCCGTGTCGCGATAGCGGACATCATCATTGCCGTCCGGTTCTTCACCACATGCCTCAAGCAATTCGGCACGCGATGGCGCGCGAAAGCCGATCGAGATGGTGATGCAGTCATCGCCGATCGCGGTGCCCCAGTGGGCAATACCGGCCGGCAGGTACAACATGTCGCCGGCGTTTACGATGTGGCATGCGCTTTCATGGAAATCGCGCAGCAGCTTCATGTCAGGGTTGTCGCGCAGCAATGAACGGGCGTCACAGGCCTGGCCGGTTTTCCATTCACGCTGGCCGCTGGCCTGCAACAGGAATACATCGTAATAATCGAAATGCGGGCCAACACCGCCACCATCGGTGGCATAGCTCACCATGATGTCATCAAGGCGCCAGCGTGGCAGGAAGGTAAACGCTTCCAGCAGTTCACCGACATCGGGGATCCACTGGTCAACCGCTTGCACCAGCAAGGTCCAGCCATGAGCGGGCAATGTGGCAAAGGTATCTTCATCAAACGGCCCGTGTTCACCGCGCCAGTCATTGCCATCGTATTGCACGAGGCGGGCATCGCCATCGGGTTCGCAGGCGATGCCGGCAAGATCATCGCCGTCGATCAGTGATGAAGCATCAGGTAGCACATGGCGCAGCAGCAGCGGTTGCTGCTGCCAGTGATCCGCAATAAAAGCGGCGACAGGCAGGTTGCCAAGGATGCGCATCGGCGAGGCCCTTACGCGCCTTCACCAACAGGCACCAGTTTTACCGGTGCCATGTCGCGCAGGTAAGCACTGTCAGTGGCGTGCAGGCGATTGATGCGGATCAGCGCGCGGATTTCATCGACGTATGCTTGCCCGCGTTCAGAATATTTCAGCAAGCCATCGGCCAGGTCATGACCGGTGACCGGTTTCTGCTGGCTGCGCAGGTGCTGGCGATGTTCGCGCAGGCCGTGGTAGGCATGCCCGGTGTTGAGGTTATGCAAATAGGAACGCACGGAGTCTTCCGGTGTTTCAAACGCCTTGATCTGGTAGTTGCCTTTGGTGGCGGTGCGTTGCTCCTTGGGGGTGATGCCTTCGCCGCTCCATGTCCACTGGCCAAACAAGGCGTTGCCTTCGCTGGCAAAGCGCGAGGTACCCCAGCCGCTTTCGGCGGCCGCTTGTGCGAGCACTAACGATGTCGGCACAGCATCGACACGCAATAACAGGTCTTCATGGGCATCGACCTCTCCGGGTTCGCCGTCCACACCATAATGCTCGGCCAGCAATGACAGCCATTGCCGTTCTTCATCGGTCCATGGGGTGTTGTCCTGATGCTTGTCGAGCAGTGCGAGTAATTTCTCACGGTCCGCCAACACTTCTTCGTTTGCAGCCAGCACCAGCGGTGCTATGGCAAAAAAGAAAAACTCCTTCTTTTCGGTGACGGGCATGTGCGGTGCATACACCTTGCCCCAGCGTGGCGGGATGTGTTGCAGGTATAAACGCGGCACGCTGCGATCGCCAGTCTGCCAGTGCTCAAGGTTGTAACTGTGTTGGCCAAAAAAAGCCTCGAGCTCATAGGGGTTGTGGAATTCAAAAACGGCCGCTTCCTTTATGGAAGGGACATGGCGCTTGCCGGCATCAGTATCTGCCGTTTGCCCATCCGGTGCTGGTGCATCAGGGGAGCAGGCCAGCAGTGTGGCCACCAGGCCAACCAGCAACAGGCGGTACATGGCTTACTCCTTGTTCCGGATCATGCGCAGCAAGGCGGCCCAGCTGCTGCGGTCGGCAGCCTCATCGTAAGCGAGCGGCATATTGAATTGCTGGCCAACCGCCGTGGCTCCCGGGTTGGTGAAGCTGTGCTTGACGCCGGGGAAGCTCAGCAATTGCACGTTCACGCCGGCCGTGGTCATTTCACTCATGAATGCACCGACCTGTTCCGCCGGTACCATCGGGTCTGCCCCACCGGTGGCGACCAGCACGCGGGCTTTCACGGTGCCGGCTTGGGCGGGTGTTTTGGTGCCCAGTGAGCCGTGGAAGCTGGCAACGCCGGCGAGATCCTTGCCGAGGCGGGCCTGGTTGAGGACAACAGCGCCACCGAAGCAGTAGCCAATCGCATAAATGCGGGCGCTGTCGGCCTTGCCTTGCTGTTCAAGGATGGCGCGGGCGGCATCGAAGCGGGCGTTCATCTTTTCCGGTTCGGCAAGCGCAGCATTCATGAACGCCATCGCGTTATCAGGATGGTCAGCGACTTTGCCGGTGCCATACATATCGACCGCAATCGCGGGGTAGCCTTCGGCGGCCAATTGGCGGGCACGGCTGCGGGCGTAGTCGTTCAGGCCCCACCACTCGTGGACGACGATCACGCCGGGGCGGGCTTTCATCGCCCAGCGCGGGGTGTATAGCACGGCGGTGCCGAGGTTGTCGGGCAGGGTAACGGCGGTTTCCTTGACGCCGCCCGCCATGGCCGGCAGGCACAGGAATGCGAACAGGAAGGGGATGAGTTTTTTCATGGCGGCTCCTTGCGGGTGCTGAGGGCAGTCGTGTCACAGGGCTAACAGGATAGCGCGTTGGCCGGCGGCCGGCACGGTTTCTCCTTACAATAGCCGCATGAATATCGAGACTTCCCGTTTTGGCACACAGGCTGTGCGGTTCCAGTCATTGGCATCCCCGTCGCCTGCATTAAGCCGTGCCCTGGCATTACTGGCAGGGCAGTTGGCCATGCAGGAAGGGGTGCTGGATGTGGCCATCGGTTATACCGAAGTGGTGGCCAGCACGGCCACGCCGGCACTGGCGCGGCAGCTGCAGGAGGCTTCATGGGTATTGCCACCGGCGGATGCGGCAGACAACTTTGCCGAATACCACATCCCGGTGCGCTATGACGGTGAAGACCTGGCATGGTTGGCAGGGCAGTTGGGTATGAGTGAGCAGGCGATCATCGATGCGCATTGTTCATCGCGCTATACCGTGGCGATGATCGGCTTCAAACCGCACTTCCCGTATCTGCATGGGCTGGATCCGGTATTGGCCACAGTGCCGCGTCGGGAATCACCGCGCCAGCGTGTGCGCGCCGGTGCGGTGGCGATCGCTGCCGGCCAGGCCGGTATTTATCCCTGTGACACGGCGGGCGGCTGGCACGTGCTGGGTTATTGCGACCCGCGCGTATGCGAGCCACTGCGCGCTGGCGATACCGTGATCTTTGGACGGTGTGATACATGATCCACCTGAACTGCGATATCGGCGAAATGCCGGCAGAACGCGAGCGCGATCTTGCCTTGCTGCGACTGGTGGACGCCGTGAGCATCGCCTGTGGTGGTCATGCCGGTGATGCCGACAGCGCGCGCTTCTGGCAGCAACAGGCAACCACACAGGGCAAGCAGTGGCACCTGCATCTGTCGTATCCCGATCGTGAACATTTTGGCCGTCGTGCGCTGGATCTGTCGTGGCCTGTGTTGCGCGAGGCGCTGGAGGCACAGCGCGCCTGTTTGCCGGACAGCACAGCAGTGAAATTCCATGGTGCCTTGTATCACCGTGCCAGCACCGATATGGCATTGGCCGAAGCATTGGCGGAATGGTGTGTGCAGGTGGGCATCCAGCGTGTGCTGGCGCCGCCACAGTCGGCGATGACAGACGCCGCACAGCAACACGGCCTGCAGGTGTTGCGCGAAGGGTTTGCTGACCGGCGTTACTGCTGGCAGGACGGCCGCTTGCAACTGGCACCACGCAGTGAAGCGGGTGCGGTGCATGACGATCCGCAGCATGTGATTGCGCAAATCCGCCAGGTGCTGGAATGCGGGCAGATGCCGGCCGGTGCGCAACAGCATGCGTTTGCGTGCGACACCTGGTGTATCCACAGCGATAGCCCCGGCGCGTTGCTGATGGCACAAGCGATTCGCAGGCAGTGGCCATGATCACACTCGACAGGCACTCAGCGGCGCGATGTGTGGCAGGACCGGTGTGGGGCCGGCAACGTGAAGGCATGGCGCCTGCCGGCCCGGTCGATCGCTTTGCCGCTGCAGTCGCCAATCGCCTGGTGGGCAATGCGGATGATGCGGCGGTGCTGGAAATCCCGCTGTCGAAAGGGCAGCTGGTAACGGATCAGGCATTGCACATCGCGATCAGTGGTGCAGCGTTTGGCTGGACCTGCAACGGGGAACGCTTGCCGATGAACCGCAGTTGCGAGGTGCCTGCCGCCAGCGTGCTGGCCTGGCAGGGAGGTGAACACGGGTTCCGCAGTTATTTGGCTGTGCAAGGCGGCCTCCGCAACACCGGCCAGCCCTGGCAACTGGCGAGCGAGGCCTGCACCAACGCGGTCGCACGCCAGCGCCAACCGTGGGTCGTGCTGGCGCAGGGGCTTTGGCAGCGGCAGGTTATCCGTGTGCTGCCGGGGCCGGAGGCAAATGACACCGCGATGGCCTATTTGTGTGGCCAGCCGTGGCAGCTCAGCCGGCAATCGGATGCGCAGGGTGTGCGCCTGCTCGGCGAGGGCGCTGCGCCGGTACTGCCATCGATGGCATCGGCACCGGTACTGGATGGTACCGTGCAGCTGACACCGGCCGGGCCGATTGTGTTGATGCGCGAACGGCAAACGGTGGGCGGCTATCCACGCATTGCCCAGGTGATTGATTGCGACATCAACTTGCTGGCGCAATACCGGCCGGGTCAACGGCTGGCCTTCCATCCGGTATCATGGCAACAGGCCGAAGCGCTGGAGGCGGCGTGGCAACAGCGATTGGCCAACAGTGTGGTGCCCGCCTGAACGGCAACCAATAACATCAATAACAATGAAACGATGGCAGGAAAGCCCATGTTGTGGAAAACCAAACTGAAAGCGTTTGCGATTCACCTGGTATTTAGTGTGGTGGTTGTGCTGGCTTTTTTATGGGCTGTCAGCGCGCTCTGGTACCCCGATGGCTTGTTTGTGCTGGAAGACGTATGGGAAGCCTTGCGCATCCTGGTACCGGTGGATGCGATCCTTGGCCCGATCCTGACCTTCTATTTATGGAACCCGGCCAAGAAAGGCGTGAAGTTCGATATCGTGGTGATCTCGCTGTTGCAAATCGCGGCGCTGGTGTATGGCGGCCACCTGATTTACCAGCAGCGGCCAGCCGTGTATGTGTTTGCGGGCGATCGTTTCGAGATTGTCCCGGCCAGCAAGTTTGATAGCAGCCGACTGCCACCTGGTGTGTTTAGCCAACCCTGGCAGGAGCCCCTAATGGCGTATGCCTTGCCGGCACAAACAGCGCAAGAGCAGGACGCCTTCGTCTGGGGCAATGTGCAGTACCAGAAAATGCCGGAACGTTATCGCCCACTGGCGCCGTATGCAGCGACATGGCAGGCCAAGGCCTTGCGATGGGAGTATATCCAGCCGGAAGCGAATGACCTCCCGCGCTGGGAAGCGTTCCGCCAGCAACATGCACCAACAGAAGTGTTCCTGTTCCCGCTGGAAGGCACGGCCGGTGAATCGATGATCGTCGCCATTGATGCGAGTGGTGCGTGGGTCGCACACCTCGATCTCGATCCCTGGACGGTCTATCACGAGCCTGCTGTCACAACACCATGATGCGTTGTGTCACAGTCGTGACGAGGTGAGGCCGTTATGCATCGCGCCGTGAAGATCGTGATCGTGATGCTGTTGGCGATGGCGACGCAATGGCTGGATGCACCGGCAGATGTGCGTGCAGGCTTGTTCGTGTTTGTGGTCATTGGCGGGTTGTGGCTTACCGAGGCCTTGCACCTGACCGTCACGGCACTGCTGGTGCCGGTGTTGGCAGTGGCGCTGGGGTTGGTGGATGTGCGTTCCGCACTGGCGCCGTTTGCGCACCCGGTGATTGCGATTTTCCTTGGCGGTTTTGCCTTGGCCAGCGCCTTGCAGGCACAAGGGCTGGATGCCTGGATTGCACGAGCCTTGCTGCGCTGCGCGAAAGGCTCATTGCGGGGCGGTGTCTTCCTGTTGTTCCTGGCCACCGCATTGTTATCGATGTGGATCAGCAACACGGCGACGGCGGCGATGATGCTGCCACTGGCGATGGGCTTGCTGCGCGATCATTCGCCCCAGCAGCATCCGCAGTTGTATGTGTTTGTGTTGCTCGGTATTGCCTGGTCCGCCAGCATCGGTGGTATCGCCACCTTGGTGGGTAGCCCGCCGAATGCGATTGCAGCCGCTGAAATGCAGTGGGGGTTTACCGAATGGATGGCGATTGGCATGCCGTTGTTCCTGCTGCTGTATCCGCTGGCGCTGCTGGTGTTGTGGCAGGTGCTCAAGCCGGCATTCCCGCAGGCAGCGGTTTCGCACGATGCGGTCGGTTTTGCGTGGCATCGTGCGCGCATCCTGACCCTGGCCATTTTCCTGTTGACCGTGTTGCTGTGGGTGTTTGGTGAGCCCTTGGCGCAGCACCTTGGCATCACCGATGACAAGGATTCACTGGTCGCCTTGTTGGCGCTGGTGTTGCTGGCCATGACCGGTTGCGTGCGGTGGGAGCGGCTGTCAGCGGACACCCAATGGGGCGTGTTGCTGCTGTTTGGCGGCGGCATCGCCTTGAGTGCCCTGATGAAAAGCAGCGGCGCCAGTGAATTCCTTGGCCAGCAGCTGGGCGTATGGTTGCCCTCGCAACCGTTCTGGCTGATCGCGGCCATTGCCTTGTTTGTGGTATTCCTGACCGAGCTGGTCAGTAATACCGCCAGCGCGGCCTTGCTGATCCCGTTGCTGTTGCCGATCGGTATCAGCATGGGGGTGGATCCGGAAGCACTGGTGGCGCTGATCGCGGTATCGGCCTCCTGTGCCTTCATGCTGCCGGTGGCCACGCCGCCCAACGCGCTGGTATACGGCACCGGGCTGGTGCCAGCAGCGGACATGCGTCGTGCCGGGCTGGTGATGAACATGGTCGCGGTGGTAGTGTTAACGCTGTGGTTCGGCTTGTAACTTTCATAAAAACACGCATGGCAGAAGCATAAGAAGAAAAATATGGACAATGCATTCCAGGATACAGTCGCGGTGGTTACGGGCGGGTCGCGTGGCATGGGCGCCGATGTGGCGCGAGCCTTGCGCGAACAGGGTTGCCGGGTGGCTGTGCTGTCACGCACCGCCGCAGAAGATGCCGATCTCGCGATCGCTTGTGATGTGGCGGATGAGGCATCACAGGTCGCGGCCTTCGCACAAATCCGTGACGCTTTCGGCCGACTCGATTATGCGTTCATCAATGCCGGTGTCAGCGGCTTCTCGTCGATCATCGATATGGACATGGCCGAATGGGACCGGGTGATCAATATCAACTTGCGTGGTGCGCTGGTATCTCTGCGTGAAAGTGCGCGGCTGATGAAACGGGCGGGCCATGGTGGCAGCATTATTACCTGTTGTTCGTTGTCGACCTTCAAGCCGGAAAAAATGATTGCACCGTATAACGCATCAAAAGCTGCGCTGGCGAACCTGACACAAACGGCAGCGCGCGAATTGGGTGAGTTCGGTATTCGTGTGAATGGTGTAGCGCCCGGCCTGACCAGGACCGACATCATCGCTGGCACCGAACTGATCCCGGGTTACCAGGAAACGGTGAGCCGCCGCACCACGCTCGGTCGCCGCCTGGGTGAATCCGCCGACATCACCGATGCGGTGTTGAAATTGTTCACCATGCAATGGGTGACGGGGCAAATATTACCGGTGGATGGCGGCTTGTCGCTGCACACGCCCACTGACCCGTTTGATGTGTGAATCGCCATGAAAAAAGAAACCGCGATTGCCTTGAACAAACGCCTGATTGCGCGAGTGCAAAGCCATGGCACCGATGAGGCGGAAGACATCCTCATCGAAACAGCCGATGCCTTCCTGTGCCCGCAACGCTTTGAACAGGAAAAACAGCAGTTTTTCCACGACACCCCGCAAGTGATCGGCTTTGCCGGCGAATTGAAAAACGGCAGCTATATGACCGCCGACGTATTGGGCGTACCAGTGCTGGTGACGCGTGATCACGAGGGCGTCTTGCGGGCGTTTGTGAATGCCTGTGGCCACAAGGGCGCACGGGTGGCGTATGGGCGCGGCGAGCGCGCGAAGTTGTCGTGCAAGTTCCATGGCTGGACGTATGCACTGGATGGGCAATTGGCTGGCCGGCCAAAGGACGAATGTTTTTCAGGCAACACGCTCGGCTGTGGTTTGCCGGCGCTGCCGGCATCGGATCGTTCCGGCCTGATTGTGGTGGCGGTCAACCCGCAGGTGCCGCAATCGACAGTGGATAATTTCCTGCAGGATATTGAAGAGCAGTTTTGCGGGTTTGGTTTCCGTGACATGAACACCATTGAAACGCGCCGGCTGGAAGTGAATGCCAACTGGAAACTGGTGGCCGGCCTGAGTCATGAGAGCTATCACTTCGCGACGCTGCACCGTGACAGCGTGGCCGCCTTCCTGCACGCCAATGCGGTGGTGGATTTTTTTGGGCGGCACAGTCGCTGGGCCTTTCCCATGAAAGGCATCGAGAAGTTACAGGGCAAGCCGGAGAATGAATGGCCAGCAACGGTTGAAGGTGCCATCAATCACACGGTATTTCCCGGCACGGTGGTGATCACCAATCCGGAAGACGCGCAGATTATCCGGGTCGAACCGGGCGCGCATCCCGGCCATTCCATT
>SBFY01000187.1 GCA_006227085.1 Gammaproteobacteria bacterium | reverse complement strand
GGAGGCAGGCTTTTTTCTCAATCGAAGACGTTGTGCTGGTTCAGCCCCTGCCGCTCCATGATGCCCCGCAAGCGCTTCAGGGCTTCAATCTGGATCTGGCGCACACGTTCACGCGTCAGGCCTATCGCGCGCCCCACTTCCTCAAGGGTGGCGCTGTCATGACCCATGAGCCCAAAGCGCCGGGCGATCACTTCACGCTGCTTTTCATTCAGCTCCGCCATCCAGGAGAGGATGCAGGCTTTCATGTTTTCGTCCTGCAACAAATCCGCCGGATCTGATGACGCCTGGTCAGCAATGCTATCCACCAAGGGCTTGTCGGCATCATTGCCCATGGGAATATCCATGGAAACAACACGCTCATTCAGCTTCAGCATGCGCTGCACATCTTCCACCGGCTTGTCGAGCATAGTGGCAATTTCTTCAGCCGTGGGCTCATGATCCAATTGCTGGGTCAATGTTCGGGCAGCGCGTAAATAGACATTGAGCTCCTTGACGATATGAATGGGCAGGCGGATTGTGCGTGTCTGGTTCATGATGCCACGCTCAATGGTCTGCCGAATCCACCAGGTCGCATACGTCGAAAACCGGAAGCCTTTTTCCGGATCAAACTTTTCCACCGCCCGCATCAAACCCAGGTTGCCTTCTTCAATCAGGTCAAGGAGGCTTAATCCGCGATTGAGATAACGGCGGGCAATTTTCACGACCAACCGGAGGTTGGATTCGATCATGCGCTTGCGAGCGGCTTCATCACCTTTTTGGACAAGCCGCCCGAAATGCACTTCTTCTTCAGCGGTCAATAATGGTGAGAAGCCGATTTCGCGGAGGTACATCTGGGTAGCGTCAAATCCTCCCTGGTACAGGTCATCAGACTCAATGGCCACCAAGGCTTGATCATCGTCGGGATTATCGCTTTCTTCATCGACAGGAAACTCATCACTGGTATCGGTATCATCCATACCAGCGGACAAATCAATGTCGTCATCCATGTCTTGCGGCTGTTTGCCTTTACCACCCATCAACGGCTGCTCCGCTATCCTTATGTGTTTGACTGTACTCGAAAAATACCGCTGTCGTCCACAGGATTAGCGACGCGGCAGATAGCCAGCCGGGTCAACCGGCTTGCCTTCCTTGCGGATCTCAAAATGCAGCATCACGCGATCCGTACCGCTATCGCCCATCTCTGCAATTTTCTGGCCCGCTTTAACCGCATCCCCTTCCTTGACCAGGATGCGATCGTTGTGGGCATACGCACTCAGGTAGGTTTCATCGTGCTTGACGATAATCAGGTTCCCATAACCCGCGATACCCGTTCCCGCATAAACCACTTTCCCTGACCGGGTGCTTTGCACAGGCTGGCCCCTCTGCCCGGCAATATCAATGCCCTTGTTCACTCGCCCACTGGTTGAAAAGGTTTCAATGACCTTGCCATTCGCTGGCCATGACCAGGGATCCTTGTTGGTTGGCATAGGGGGTGCCGCCGGCTTTGGCTTTTGCGCCGGCGCGGCCGGTTTGGCAGTTGGTGTAGGTCTGGTCGTGGATGATGCGACAGGCTTCGGCGCCGTTGTGACCGGGCGACTCCCCGAAGCCGTACTGGCAGATGCCGGGGTGGCAACCAAACGCAGGCGCTGGCCTGGGTGAATTGTGTACGGATAGGCAATGCCGTTCGCTGAAGCCAGCTGGCGGTAATCAAGCCCATACGCCCATGCAATCGAATACAGCGTTTCCCCGCGCTTGACCGTGTGGTAACCCGGATTATCCATCGGGATACGCAGGCGTTGGCCTGGCTTGAGTGTGTAGGGATACTTGATGCCATTGGCAGCAGCGAGATCGCGATAATTCATGCCATGTCGTTGGGCGATAGAGTACAAGGTATCACCGCGCTGGACGGTATAGGTGCCTGGTCCGCTGCTCGCACACCCCCAAAGCAGCAGCGCAAGCAACAGCACACTGCTGTACTTTCCAATCATGGTGACCAGTGGCTGGGAACCTGTCATCCCAAAGCATTCCTCACGCGATCGACTGCTGCAGCCGACGCGCCCATACCTGCAACAGCGGCATCAAGAGCACACCGACCACCATCATTACCAGGCACAGCAGAAGGTAATCGGGCGAACCATTCACTTCAGCATATTGCCATGGCCATACATTGGATTGCATCAATGGCTTGGTCACACCGTGGCGATCCACATATGTTTCAACTACCTGCTTCCATGGCCATACCATGCTGAGGGACCCGACCAGGAACCCGGTCATGAACAACAACATTGCATCGTGCCAACGACGCAACAACCATGAAAGCACATGGGAAAATGCCATCAATCCTATGCCACAACCTGCGGCAAAAACGATCAGCACCGGGAAATCCAGGTGGCTGATGGCATTGATGACGTGTGGATACATGCCGATCAGCAACAGGATAAAGCTGCCTGAAATGCCGGGCAGGATCATCGCACAGATTGCCAATGCCGCCGATGCAAAATACAGCCACAGGTTAGGCTCAACCTCCACGGGCCGAATCCAGGTAATCACCACCGCAATCACAGCACCGATGCATAACAACACATGATGGGTAAAGTGGCGATCCTTGGCCTCGCGATAAATCATCAGTGCGGACATGAGGATCAGGCCAAAAAAGAATGACCATAGCGGCAAAGGATGATTCTCCAGAAGATATTTCACCAACCGGGACAACAGGACAATACTGGTCAATATTCCCGATACCAATACTGTCAGGAAGTTGCCATTGATGGCTGACCAGGCCGCAGCCGGCCCCTCCTTGAAGAGGACCTTCACAGCCCGGTGATCCAGTGATCGCAAGGAATGGATAAGCTCTTCGTAAATACCACTGACAAATGCGATGGTGCCACCAGAAACCCCTGGCACAACATCTGCTGCGCCCATAGTCATGCCTTTGAAATACAACAACACGTATTGCAGCCGGTTACGTTTCATTGCAAATCCCTATTGGACAGTTCCTGACAATAACGGCACAAACATCACGGCTTCACGATCAGTGCTGATGAACTCATCACCCTGGCGCTGGATCACACGCAACACTTGCCCTCCTTCATCACCGACCGGGATGACCAGCCGGGCACCATCCGCGAGCTGCGCCAATAATTCCTTCGGCACCTCACTGGGAGAGGCGGTGACGATAATGCCATCAAAAGGGCCCTTCCCTGGCCAGCCCATAATGCCATCAGCATGTTTGGAAAAGACATTCAGCAGCTTGAGCGACTTGAATCGCTGCTGTGCTTTCTCGAGCAATGGCAGGATGCGTTCAACGGTATACACGCGCTTTACCAAGCCTGCCAGCACAGCCGTCTGGTAACCACAGCCGGTTCCCACCTCCAGCACACGATCCAGCGTCGGCCGCCCGCCAAGCAATAACTCGGTCATGCGCGCCACGATGTAAGGCTGGCTGATGGTCTGGTTATAGCTGATCGGCAATGCGGTATCTTCATAGGCCCGGTAACCCAGTGCCTCATCCACAAACAAGTGCCGCGGGACACTGCCCAAGGCTTCCAGCACCGCATGATTGCGAATGCCTTTCTCGAACAACCGCTCCAGCAACCGGTCGCGGGCGCGCTGGGAGTTCACACCAATACCGCCTTGATTGAGGTCATCCCGTGACATCTGCTTTACCGCTCCACCATCACGCCACATTCATGTAATACCGCCGTGGCAAAAGCGCCCGGCGGCAAGGTCAACGACAGGCAGAGGGTACGATTGGATTCCCACTGCCATTGCAGGTCAGGCACACACACCCGCAAGGCCCTGCGATGCATCTCGACTCGCTGCTGGCCGATCACATCGACCAGCTCATGATAGGGCTTCACCACTTCCGCTTCCAGCGCCGCCACAACGCCCGAGGCAACCATGCCACCTTCTCCCCATAACGGTGCAGAAACATGCACATCGGCTTCCTGGACGCGCTGCAGCAGCACATCGTCCACAGCCTCCACAGGAAAAACCGAATGCGTCCCGGCCAGCATCATCACATCGCCCACCTGGGGCAAACACCATGAACCATCCATCACCCGCCGGTACAGGATTTCATTGAACAGGAAGCTGCGGGCAGCGGATAACCACAAGCCGAAGACATGACGGGAGGGTTTACGTGACCGCTGGTGTTGCCACGCCAATAGTCGCGTGATGTTGTTGCGGGCATACCCGAAGCGTTGTTCACCAAAGGCATTGGGCACACCCTGCCGGCGAATCCAGTCCAGGCGTGCGTCAATCATGCCCGGTTTGCCCACAACATCCCGCAAGCGAATCATGAAGTGGTTAGCCGTATGCGCACCGGTGCGCAGCTTACGCTGGTGACGCTGCTGCTGGAGTACCACACAGCCCGGCAAGACCATGGCCTTGAAGTCCACCGATGACAACACAGGCACCGGCACGCTGAACCATTGCCGGCACACCGCGACCTTGTCCTTGAGACCGGAATACCCAACCGATGCTGGCTTGATACCGGCAAAACGGGCCAGGGCATCCGCCACGTCACGGGTATTCAGGGATGTTTTTTCGACCTGCACCCAGACATGTTCGCCATCACCCGTGAGCGGTACGTCCATACACTCATCCACGACAAAATCGGCGGGCATGGCACGCAAACGCGCCTGGCATACCAGCTGGCCCGATGCCCGTGGATACCCATGAAACCAGCGCAAATCAGGATTCATGGCGCATCAGCAACACCGTTGCGTATGCGGCAATCCCTTCTTCCCTGCCCACGAACCCCATACGCTCCGTGGTGGTTGCCTTGACACTGACATCCGTCACAGCACAGCCCAGTACCGCGGCTATTGCTGCCCGCATGGCATCAATATGTGGTGCCAACCGGGGCACCTGTGCCAGCACCGTTGTATCCACATTCACGACGGCATATCCCGCGTCACGAATCTTGCCCACCACCGCCGCCAACAATTCACGACTGTCAGCGCCACGATAACGGGCATCGGTATCCGGGAAATGCTTGCCAATATCCCCCAGTGCCAGCGCACCCAATAAGGCATCACACAGGGCATGCAACAACACATCCCCATCCGAATGCGCTTCGATGCCGCGATCACAGGGAATCCTCACCCCACCCAGGACAATGTGATTTCCTGGCTGGAAACGGTGTGCATCATATCCTTGGCCAATGCGATACATCAGGAATTCTCCTTGCTGGACTGCAGCCAATACGCTGCCAATGACAGATCTGCAGGCCGGGTGATTTTCAGGTTCGCCGCATCACCTTCTACCAATCGCGGCGAAAAACCGGCACGCTCGACGGCTGAAGATTCATCCGTGACGATATCTCCTGCTGCCAATGCCTGTTCCAATGCCGGTCGCAACACACCATAACGGAACACTTGCGGGGTTTGGGCTGCCCACAGGGCTGTGCGGTCAATCGTCATCGATACCCGGCCTTCTTTGGCCTGTTTGAGCGTATCAGCCAATGGCAAGGCCAATAACCCACCTACCGCATCACCCTGGACGGCATCCAGCAAACGCATGACCCATGCCGGCTGAACGCAAGGACGGACAGCATCATGCACCAGCACCCAGTCGCGGGCTGTGGCCGGCAAAGAGGCCATGGCATTCATCACTGAATGGGCCCGCTCGGCACCTCCTGCCACAGCATGGACGCGCGTATCATTCGCTACCGGCAATGTCGCCCAGTGATGATCATCCGCTGCAATGGCAACCGTCACGGAATCAATCGCCGGTATTGCCAGCAAGGCGGCCAGGGTATGTTCAAGAACACACTGGCCCAGCAAGGGGAGATATTGCTTGGGCGTGGCGGACGCCATACGACGACCAACACCAGCCGCGGGCACAATGGCGAAGACACGTTCACTCATGGTGCCTGCTCCTCTGGCGCAGGATCAATCACCAGGTAAAAGGTTTCACCGGGCTTGATGAGCCCTAATTCAGAACGTGCTGCTTCTTCGATCGCATCGTTGCTGTTACGCAAGCTGATCACTTCACGCACAAGAACCTGGTTGCGCTGGAACAACTCCTGGTTACGCGCCCGCTGCTGCTCAATATCGGCCTTCAGTGAAGCGATGTGGGCAAAACTGCCCTCGCCCCACCACAGACGGTATTGGAGTCCCGCAAACAGCACCAGCAGTATGACGAGGATCCATCGCATCGATTGTTTGCCATCCTGCCTAAGCAATCACGGCCGGATAAACCGGCCGTGATATCTCAGGAACGGAATTCCTTGCGCCCACGATATGGCGCCCGACTGCCCAACTCTGCTTCAATCCGCAACAGGCGGTTATATTTGGCCACGCGATCGGAACGACAAAGCGAACCCGTCTTGATCTGGCCGGCTGCCGTGCCCACCGCCAGGTCAGCCAATGTGGTGTCTTCGGTTTCACCGGAACGATGGGAAATCACTGCGGTGTAGCCTGCCTTGCGCGCCATCGCAATCGCATCCAGGGTTTCAGACAAGCTGCCGATCTGGTTGAACTTGATGAGGATCGAGTTGGCAATTTTTTCATCAATGCCGCGCTTGAGGATTTTGGTGTTGGTCACAAACAAGTCATCGCCCACCAACTGCACGCGATCACCCAGCTTCTTCGTCAGGCCCGCCCAGCCAGCCCAATCACTCTCATGCATGCCATCTTCAATCGACAGGATCGGGTAACGAGCTGACAAATCTGCCAGGTAATCAGCAAACGCGGCGGCATCGTATTTCTTGCCTTCACCGGCCAGGTTGTATTGGCCATTATCGTAAAACTCGGATGCTGCACAATCCAACGCCAGCGTGATGTCATCATTCATGCGATAACCTGCTTTTTCAACAGACTCGATGATGGCCTGGATCGCTGCTTCATTGGATGGCAAGTTAGGCGCGAAACCGCCTTCATCACCCACGGCTGTGCTCAATCCACGGGCATGCAGCACTTTCTTCAGTTGATGAAACACCTCGGCGCCCATGCGCAAGGCTTCGGTAAAGCTCTTCGCGCCCACGGGCTGGATCATGAATTCCTGGATGTCGACATTGTTGTCGGCATGTTCACCACCGTTGATGATATTCATCATCGGCACCGGCATGCTGTATTGGCCAGCCGTGCCGTTGATGTCAGCAATATGCTGGTAGAGCGGGATCTTTTTCTCCGCAGCGACAGCACGGGCTGCCGCCAGTGAAACAGCGAGGATGGCATTCGCACCAAACGTGGATTTATTCTCCGTGCCATCCGCATCAATCATCAGTGTGTCGATGCCACGCTGGTCAGCCGCATCCTTGCCTTTCAGCAATGCTGCGATCTCGTTATTCACCGCACCCACGGCCTTCAATACACCCTTGCCCAAGTAGCGGGATTTATCGCCATCACGCAGTTCCAATGCTTCACGCGAACCGGTCGAGGCACCGGATGGTGCGTTGGCCGTACCAATCACACCCGAAGACAGGACCACATCGGCCTGCACCGTCGGATTACCGCGGGAATCAAGGATCTCAAACGCTTTGACAGCAGCAATAGTGGTCATCAGTCACTCCAGTTGGATCTAGCGGATAACAATGGGGGGAAAACTTTTTACCAGCTGGTCTATCGCCTTGGCTTGCGACAGGAAGGCCTCCAGGGCCGATAATGGCAAGGCGCACGGGCCGTCACACTTGGCCTTGTCCGGATCCGGATGCGCTTCCAGGAACAACCCAGCCAAGCCTTGCGACATACCAGCACGCGCCAGTTCCACAACCGCATGGCGACGGCCATCGGCTGAATCCGAACGTCCGCCCGGCATTTGCAGGGAATGCGTCACATCAAACAACACCGGATAACCGAACTGCTTCATGATGCCAAAGCCCAGCATGTCGACAACCAGGTTGTTATAACCAAAGGAACTGCCACGCTCACAGAGCATCAGGCGTTGGTTGCCCGCTTCCTCACATTTACGCAGGATGTGTTTCATTTCATGCGGCGCCAGGAACTGCGCCTTCTTGATATTGATCACCGCACCGGTCTTGGCCATCGCCACCACCAGGTCAGTTTGCCGTGACAGGAATGCCGGCAACTGGATCACATCGGCCACTTCAGCGACAGGCGCAGCCTGCCACGGTTCATGCACATCCGTGATGATGGGCACATTGAAGCGTGATTTGATGTCCGCGAGGATTTTCAGCCCGGCTTCCAGGCCAGGCCCCCGGAACGACGTAATGGAAGAACGGTTGGCCTTATCAAACGATGCCTTGAAAACGTACGGTATCCCCAGACGGGTACACGTATCGACATACGCTTGTGCTACCTCATTCGCCAGCTCGGCGGATTCCAGTACATTCATGCCACCAAACAGCACGAAGGGCTTGTCATTGGCGACCGGGATACCGGCGATATCGAGCGTGACCGTTGCCATGTCAGGCCGTCACTGCTGTTTTCTGTGCCGCATGCTCACGCGCAGCAGCCACAAAACCGGAAAACAGCGGATGCCCATCGCGTGGCGTGGACGTGAACTCCGGATGGAACTGGCACGCCACAAACCAGGGGTGATCGGCGATTTCGACCATCTCGACCAGTGATTTGTCCTGCGACCAACCACCAATTTTCAGGCCGGCTTTCTCCAGCTCCGGAACAAAGCGGTTATTGACCTCATAACGATGACGGTGGCGCTCGACGATGGTTTCCTGGCCATACGTGCGCTGTGCCAATGAACCCTTGACCAGATGACAGGTCTGGGCACCCAATCGCATGGTGCCGCCCAAATCAGAATCCGCAGAGCGCTGCTCCACCTGTCCAGCCTCATCAATCCACTCGGTAATCAAGCCGACAACGGGCTGCGCTGCATCGGTCTTGAATTCCGTGCTGTGCGCATCACTCATGCCTGCACAATGACGGGCATACTCGATCACCGCGACTTGCATGCCGAGACAAATACCGAGGTAAGGAATCTTGTTCTCACGGGCGTACTGCACCGTGGCAATCTTGCCTTCCACGCCACGCTTGCCAAAACCACCCGGCACCAGGATGGCATCCATCCCCTCAAGGATTGACACGCCCTCACGCTCGACGCGTTCCGAGTCAATGTAATGCATCTTGACCTTGGTGCGGCTGCGGATACCGGCGTGCGTCAGCGCTTCGATCAGTGACTTGTAGGCATCCAGCAGTTCCATGTACTTGCCGACCATGGCGATCGACACTTCACGTTCGGGATTCATCAGGCCATCAACCACCGCATCCCATTCCGACAAATCGGCGGGCGGGCAATCCAGGTGAAGTTTCTCGACAACGATGGAGTCCAGCCCCTGCCGGTGCAACATGGAAGGAATGCTGTAAATCGATTTCGCGTCCGGCAACGGAATAACCGCGCGCTCTTCCACGTTCGTGAACAGGGCGATCTTGCGGCGGGAATCCGCGTCCACTTCCATTTCCGAGCGGCACAGCAGGATATCCGGCTGCAAACCGATCGAACGCAGCTCCTTGACGGAATGCTGGGTGGGTTTGGTCTTGGTCTCACCCGAAGTCGCGATATACGGCACCAGGGTCAGGTGCATGAACAGGCAGTTCTGTGGCCCGACATCAATCCGCATCTGGCGGATCGCTTCCAGGAATGGCAGGGATTCAATATCACCGACCGTGCCACCAATCTCGACAATGGCAATATCGACACCCTGTGCCCCTTCGCGGATACGGCGCTTGATTTCATCCGTGATGTGCGGGATGACCTGCACCGTGCCTCCCAGGTAATCGCCACGGCGCTCCTTGCGCAGCACCGTTTCGTAGACACGGCCGGTGGTGAAGTTATTGCGCTTGGTCATGCGCGTGCGCAGGAAGCGCTCGTAATGCCCCAGATCGAGGTCGGTTTCAGCCCCGTCTTCCGTCACATAGACCTCACCATGCTGGAATGGGCTCATCGTGCCCGGATCCACATTGATGTACGGGTCAAGCTTGAGGATGGTGACCTTTAACCCACGGGCTTCCAAAATGGCCCCGAGAGATGCTGAGGCAATACCTTTGCCCAGCGAAGAAACCACACCTCCGGTTACAAAAACATACTGCGTCATGAGGCAATTCCAATGCCTGGTGAGGTTGCGCCCGGGGAAATTTGGGCGTTCTCACGCGTTCCGAAGATGGGAGAGCAGGTTAACAAAAACAGGGACCGAGCTCAATTCCCGGCAGCGATTTTCCAATGGATTTTCCAGCCTTTTTCACCCGGGCCGGCCTCGAAGCCATGACACACCCAGCCATCGGCTACCGCCACCAGCGTGTCCCCGGCATACAGCAACGGGGTCGCATCCCGCAGCCATGGTGGGATAGCGTACTCCTGCAACAGGTGTTTCAGGGTCTGGCTGTGGTCACGGCCAGCCGGACGGCATCGCTCACCGCCTTGCCGGTAGGCTACCCGCCACGGTGGCGCCTGTTTCAGGCAACCCGGCCCCGCCGCAGGCACCGCAAGCAATTGCATCACTGGCGATAGCGTGAACGGCTGCCCGGCATCCAGCCAATCCCCTGCCCTTGCCGGCAACACCGGGGCATGCGCGTACAAGGCACCACGGAAGCGATGGATCACGACCTGCTCCGACTGCCACTGTCCCTGGGCATCGTCACGGGCACAGAGTACGTCGTGATCGAGTGATGCCAAGCGAACAGCCGACGGCATCGGCACCCCCATACTGGCCAGCCAATGGCGCAACAAGGCTTGCCGCAAGCCTTCCGGCCATGCCGCCACCCCCTGGATATCCAATCGTGCGCCATAGCGATCCTGCTCCTGTCGGCCCGCCAGCAAAACCGCCAGGGCTGCCTGTTCCACCGTGGATTGCTGCCGCAGCCAGTGTGCCGAACGCGCCATGCCCTGGCGGTAGGCCGGCCAGCGCTGCTCCAGCAAGGGGAAAACGGTATGCCGCAGGAAATTGCGATCCATCGTGATGCTGCTGTTGGAAGGGTCATCCACCCAGCGCAGGCCATGCTGGCTGGCGTAGGTTTCGAGTTCACGACGAGCCACCCCCAGCAACGGCCGCACCACCTGCCCCCCCGCCAAGGCGCGCATCGCCGGGATACCGGCCAACCCCTGCAAACCACTGCCCCGCACAAGCCGCATCAGCATGGTCTCGGCCTGGTCATCCAGGTGGTGCGCCATCCACAGCACATCCCCGGACCCAAGCTGGGCTGCCAATGCGGCGTAGCGGGCTTCCCGGGCCGCCATCTCAAGCCCCTGCCCCTGGTCCTGCCGGACCGTGACCGGCAAGACCCGGCACTCCACTCCCCAATCCGCGCACACCGACTGGCAGAAATCGGCCCAATCACCGGCCTGCGACTGCAAGCCATGATGCACATGCAAGGCCACCAGCGGTGGCGAGGGAGTGTGGCGGGAAAACTGCACCAGGGCATGCAGCAGCACGATGGAATCGAGGCCGCCACTCAAGGCCACCCACCAGCGCGGGGCATGGGCCTGTGCCAGGCAGTGATCTGTCAGTGAGGCGGGGAAATCGGCGTCAGGGCTGGCCATGATCGCTACGCGGCAATCAAGGCGTACCGAAGGCCAGCAGGCGGTCGTAACGGCGCTTCAGCAGTTCATCCATCGGCAAGGCATTGAGGCGATCGAGCTCACCCAACCAATGGGCTTTCAAGCGGGCCGCGGCCACATCCGGATCGCGATGCGCGCCACCCAGGGGTTCCTCGATCGTGGCATCGACAATACCGAGTTCTTCCAGCACCGACGAGGTCAGGCCCATCGCCTCTGCTGCTTCCGGGGCTTTTTCCGAGGTCTTCCAGATAATGTTGGCGCAGCCTTCCGGTGAAATCACAAAGTAGGTTGCGTACTGCAGCATGCACACATGATCACCCACACCAATGCCCAAGGCGCCACCGGAACTGCCCTCACCGATCACCGTGCAGATGATGGGCGTTTTCAGTCGCGACATGACGGCCAGGTTGCGCGCGATCGCTTCACTGATGTTGTGCTCTTCGGAATCAATGCCCGGGTAAGCACCGGGGGTATCAATCAAGGTGATGATCGGCATCCTGAAGCGCTCGGCCATCTCCATCAGTCGTAACGCCTTGCGGTAACCTTCCGGGCGTGGCATGCCAAAATTGCGCTTCACCTTTTCCTGGACGTTGCGACCTTTTTCCTGCCCGATCACCATCACCGGCTCGCCTTCCAGGCGCGCGACCCCGCCCACAATGGCAGGGTCATCACCATAATGGCGATCACCATGCAATTCATCGAATTCAGGGAACAGGCGACTGATGTAATCGAGACTGTAAGGACGACGCGGGTGACGCGCGACGCGGACAATATCCCACGGCGTCAGGTCAGCAAAAATCTTTTCCGTCAGCTTGCGGCTTTTGCTGCGCAGGCGGGAAATTTCTTCAGTGATATTGAGGTCATTGCCTGAACCCACCAGCTGGAGCTCTTCAATCTTCGACTCCAGCTCGGCAATAGGCTGCTCAAAATCCAGGTAATTCGGGTTCATGTTTGTCCTGAAAGCCCTATCCACAAGGCCTGTATAGTACCTGAAACTGCCCGCAAACCGAAACGATCAGGCCTCATAATGCAGGCTGACCGCCTCTGGGCCCAGCTGCTCACGCAAGCGCCGCAGCAGCTCGTCGGTCGGCTTGACCCGCCACTCGTCCCCGAATGCCAGCAAGCCTTTCGCGGATTCACCAATATATTCAACGCGTACCGGGCAACCCTGGCGATCGCCTGGCCGCAGGGTTTCTGCCAAGCGATCCAGCAGCTGCCGACCCAGCATGTCTCGACTCAGGCGCAACATCAGGCAGCTCACTTTCTCCTGTCGCACCTCATCAATGCCCTGCAGGTCCCGCGCAGTGACTTTCAAACCACCATTGAAACGATCTTCGCTGACCTCACCCGTCACCACCACCAGGGTATCTTTCACCAGTTTGTTGTGGAACGCGTTGTAGGCCTCCGAAAAGAACGCCACCTCGACGCGCGCCGTGCGGTCATCCAGTAACGCAAAGGCACCCGTGTCACCATTTTTCAATTTGATGGTACGCACCTGCAGGATCAATCCAGCAACACGGGCCGTCTCATTACGGGCCGTCGGCTCCAACTGGTCCAGCCGACGCGTGACCAATCGCGGCATCTCCGCCTCATAGGGATCAATCGGATGACCACTCAGGTACAAGCCCAGTGTTTCCTTTTCACCTTGCAAGCGCGTGTGCGTATCCCATGGCCGCACATGATGCACGCCGCGATACACATCCTCATGATGATCCGGCACTGCGCCACCAAACAAATCATCAATACCTGCCGTTGCATTGCGTGCCTGCTGTTCAGCCGCACCGATCGCTTCATCCATGCACGCGACCAGTCGTGAGCGCTCTTCGCCAAGACTGTCAAACAAGCCACAGCGGATCAGGATTTCCAATGCGCGCCGGTTGATTTTTTGCATATCCGAACGTTGGCAGAAGTCATACAGGTTTTTGAACAGGCCATGTTCGCGCGCCTGGATAATACCTTCCGCCGCCCCTTCGCCAAACCCCTTGATCGCTCCCATGCCGTACACAATGCGGCCTTGCTCATCAACGGTGAATGACCACTCGCTGCGATTCACATCCGGTGGCAACACGTCCAGACCCATACGGCGGCATTCTTCCAGCAAGCTGACCACTTTATCGGTGTTGTCCATGACGGAAGACAGCGTGGCTGCCATGAATTCCGCCGGGTAGTGCGCTTTTAACCATGCTGTCTGGTACGCCACCAACGCATACGCAGCCGAATGCGATTTGTTAAAGCCGTATTCAGCAAATTTTTCCATCAAATCAAAAATGGATGTCGCCAGCCTGGCTTCAATGCCTTGCCGGGTAGCACCTTCCTCAAAAATGGCGCGCTGCTTGGCCATTTCTTCCGGCTTCTTCTTACCCATGGCACGACGCAACAGATCCGCGCCACCCAAGGTATAACCTGCCAGCACCTGCGCGATCTGCATGACCTGTTCCTGGTACACGATGACACCATAGGTCGGCTTGAGCACGGGCTCCAGCAAGGGGTGCGGGTACACCACCTCGGCACGACCGTGTTTGCGATTAACGAAATCATCCACCATCCCGGACTGCAATGGACCAGGCCGGAACAAGGCCACCAGCGCAATGATGTCTTCAAAACAACTCGGTCGCAGGCGCTTGATCAGTTCTTTCATGCCTTGTGATTCGAGCTGGAACACCGCCGTGGTATCGCCACGCTTCAATAAGGCATAGGTCGCCGCATCATCCATCGGGATCAAATTGATATCGATGGCCGGCTCGCCAGCCTGTGTGCGCCGGCGATTAATCATGCGCAGTGTCCAGTCAATGATGGTGAGGTTGCGCAAGCCCAGGAAGTCAAACTTCACCAGGCCGGCCGCCTCCACATCATCCTTGTCGAACTGGCTCACCACATTGGCGCCGTCCGCATCACAGTACGTTGGCACATAGTCCGTCAGCGGACCGGGCGCGATCACCACACCACCGGCATGCTTGCCGACATTGCGTGACAGGCCTTCCAGCTGGAACGCCATATCAAGAATCTCGGATGCCTCATCGCTGGATGCGATGAATTCACGCAGTGGCTCTTCCTGTGCCATGGCATCATTCAAGGTCATGCCCGGCGTTCCCGGAATCAACTTGGAAAGCTTGTCAGCCAGGCCATACGGCTTGCCTTGCACGCGAGCCACATCACGCACCACTGCCCGTGCGGCCATGGTGCCAAACGTGATGATCTGCGACACCGCATCACGGCCATACTTTCCGGCCACGTACTGGATCACCCGGTCACGGCCGTCCTGGCAGAAGTCGACGTCAAAGTCGGGCATGGATACCCGTTCCGGATTCAGGAATCGTTCGAACAGCAAGTCATAGGCCAACGGGTCAAGATCGGTGATACCCAAGGCATAGGCCACCAGGGAACCGGCACCGGAGCCACGACCGGGACCAACCGGCACCCCGTTGCGCTTGGCCCACCCAATGAAGTCCATCACGATGAGGAAGTAACCGGGAAACCCCATCTGTGCGATCACATCGAGCTCGAAGTCGAGGCGCTGCCGGTACACGCTTTCATCCAGCGGCTTACCTTCCGGCCTGACCGATTGCAGTACCTGCAAACGCTCCGTCAATCCCGCATGCGCCTGTTCGCGACAGAAACTGTCCTCAGTGTGTCCTTGCGGGACCGGGTACTTCGGCAGGAAATACGTGCCAAGACCAATCTGCACTGAACAGCGACGGGCAATTTCCACCGAGTTGGCCAAGGCTTCCGGGATATCCGAAAACAATTCAGCCATTTCTTCCGGACTGCGCAGGTACTGCTGTTCGGAATACAGGCGCGGACGTCGCGGGTCTTCCAGCACATAACTGTCTGCAATACAGACCCGGGCTTCATGCGCCTCGAAGGATTCCGGCTTCAGGAACCGCACATCATTCGTGGCGACCACCGGGCACGCACTCGACAGTGCCAACCCCACGGCCGCGTGCAGGTAATCTTCCTCATGCTCACGACCCGTGCGCTGCAGCTCAAGGTAAAAACGGCCGGGGAAAACCCCCTGCCAATACGCCAGCTGCTGTCCGGCCTGCTGGCCGTGGCCCGCCAGCAAGGACTTGCCGATATCGCCTTCGCGTCCCCCCGACAGCGCAATCAGGCCAGCACTGTGTTGTTCCAGTACAGCCCGTGGCAACAACGGCTTTCCCAGTTGCTGGTGTTGCCACACCGCCGACACCAGCACAATCAGGTTCTTGTAACCCTGCGGGTCCTGCACCAGCACCGTCAGCAGGCTGGGTTCTTCCCCCGCGGCATCCAGCACCCAAAGGTCCGCACCGGCGATCGGCTTGATACCGGCCGACAAGGCCTTCTTGTAGAACTTGATCAAGGCAAACAGGTTGCTGTTATCGGTAACCGCTACCGCCGGCATCCCCAGCTCGGCCGTGCGCTTGACCAGATCGCCAACCTGCACCAGGCCGTCTTTCAGGGAATAATCGGTATGCAACCGGAGATGGACAAATCCGGGGGTCATCAATGCACCTTCAGGGTACCGGTCCAGGAATACAGCCAGGTCAGCCGCCAGGATTTGACCTTAGCACCTTCACTCGCAGGGGTTCAATACAGCACGCACCGGCGCAAAGCTTTTCCGGTGCACGGGCGTCACACCGTGTCGCCGCAACGCCTCAAGATGGTCAGCCGTGGGATAGCCCTTATGGCGCAGGAAGCCGTATTGCGGGTACTGGCGGTCCAATTCGACCATATCACCATCCCGGGCCACCTTGGCAAGAATCGATGCTGCACTGATGGCCGGCACACGGGCATCCCCTTTCACCACGGCATCCGCCCGATAGGACCACTTGGGCAACCGGTTGCCATCCACCAATACCCACTCAGGCACCCTCGGCAAGCCCTCAACGGCACGCTTCATCGCCAGCAAGGTTGCCTGCAGGATATTGATCTCATCAATCTCGAGGGCACTGGCACGCCCGATAGCAAAGGCCAGGGCCTGCTCGCGAATCATGCCGGAAAGGTATTCACGGCGCTTTTCACCCAACTTCTTGGAATCGGCCAGGCCTTCGATGGGGCGGGCAGGATCGAGGATCACTGCGGCGGCGACCACATCGCCGGCCAAGGGGCCACGCCCTGCTTCATCCACCCCCGCCAGCACCCCGGTAAAACCGTCCCAAGGGTCCGGCGGCAACAACCCCGTCGTCATCAGCGCGCACCCTGACGGGACTGGCATTCGCGAATGGTGAGCAACACGGCGTCAGCGGCACGCTCACTGGCATCACAGCGCAAGCTGTCATGCAGCCCGGCAAATGCCTCGAGCAGGCCTTCACGGCGCGCCGGTTCATCAAACCATGCCATCACCGCCCCAGCCAGGGCATCCGGTGTCGCGGCATCCTGCAACAATTCCGGTACCAGCATGCGATTCGCCAGCAAATTTGGCAATGACACCCACGGTACCGTCACTAATCGTGACAGGATGGCATACGACAACGGTGCCATGCGATACGCCACCACCATCGGCCGGCGTAACAGCATCGCTTCCAGTGTGGTGGTGCCCGATGCCATCAAGACGGCATCTGCAGCGGTCATCGCCAACTGCGACTGCCCATCCACCAGCTTGACCGGGCATTCAGTCGTGTCTGCCACCTCGCATAAATCCGCCTCAAACGGCTTCAACAGGCTGCCCAGTTCTTTCAAACGCTCCGGTGATGCTGCCGGCACGATAAAGCGCCAGTCCGGGTGTTTATGCAGGCAACGTAATGCCACCTGCAGGAACAATTCACCCATTTGCCGTATTTCACCGGCGCGACTACCGGGCAGCAAGGCAATGAGGGTTCCCTCTGCGGGACACTGCAGCGCTTGACGGGCAACCGATTGCCCGGGCTCACCATCCAGGCGATCCGCCAATGGATGCCCCACAAAACTGACCGGTACGTTTTCGCCTTCATAAAAACGGGCTTCAAACGGGAACAAGGTCAGCATGCGGTCCACCGCCTTGCGGATTTTCCGGATGCGGCCACGCCGCCATGCCCATACCGATGGACTGACATAGTGCAGGACGGGAATACCGGCACGACGCAATTGTCGTTCCAGTGTGAGATTGAAATCCGGCGAATCGATACCGATAAAGGCATCCGGACGCATATGCAAAAAACGTTTACGCAAACGGGAACGCATGGCCAGCAGTTCTGGCAAGCGCTTGAGCGGCTCCACCAGCCCCATCACTGAAAGGCGGTCCATCGGTTCCCAGTTTTCCAGGCCAGCCGCCTGCATGCGTGCACCACCCACACCCACAAAACGGGCATCGGGGTAGCGTTTCTTCAAGGCTTCAATCAGGCCAGCACCGAGGATGTCGCCAGAGGCTTCGCCAGCCAGCAACCCGATCAGTAAAGGACGGGACGGGACAGTAACATCCGTCATGAGGGCATCACCCTCAACGCACGATGCCACGAGTGGACGATTGCAAGGACGCCAGCAAGGGTCCCACTTCCGGACAATCAGCAAGCAGGCCTTGCAGCTCAGTGATGGCCTCTTCCAGGGTCATACCCTGTCGGTAAATGGCTTTGTAGGCACGGCGCAAGGTCGATATCGCCTCAGCGGAAAAACCCCGGCGACGCAGACCCTCGACATTAATCCCTTTGGCTTCCGCCGGGTTACCCGCCACCGTCACATACGCCGGCACATCCTTGCCGATGGCTGAGCCCATGCCTGAAAAACTGTGTTCACCGATATGGACAAACTGGTGCACCAGGGTAAAACCACTCAGGATCGCCCAGTCGCCCACGATCACATGACCGGCCAAGGCAGAATTATTGACCAGGATTGTGTGGTTACCAACCACACTGTCATGACCAATGTGCACATAGGCCATGAGCAGGTTGTGATCGCCAATCGTCGTCTCGGAACGATCCTGGACAGTGCCACGATGGATGGTGACGCCTTCACGGATCACGTTGTGATCACCGATCACCAGGCGGGTCGGCTCACCTTTGTATTTCAGGTCAGGCGTGTCTTCACCAATCGTTGAAAACTGGAAAATGCGGTTATCGGCACCAATACGCGTGGGGCCCTTGATCACCACATGCGATGCGACCACAGTGCCCGGACCGATCTCCACATCCGGGCCAATGATGGTCCATGGACCCACCTGCACGTCATCTGCCAGACGCGCAGACGGATCTACGATGGCACGCGGATCAATCAAGTGCCACGCTGCCTGTCAGCACAGAGGATGATGCCGGAGCACGCCAATTGCTCGCCCACATGGGCCGTGCATCCAAACTTCCAGATACCACGCTTTTCGCCCAGCACGGTGGCACGCAACTCAAGGCGATCACCGGGCACGACCGGGCGCTTGAAGCGCAGGTCATCAGAACCCACGAAGTAATAAATCGAACCATCCGTCGGTTTCTTGTTCATGGTCTTGAAGCCGAGGATGCCAGCCGCTTGCGCCATGGCTTCAACAATCAGCACACCCGGCATCACCGGGATATCAGGAAAGTGGCCATTGAAGAATGGCTCATTGATGCTGACGTTCTTGTAAGCATGAATGGATTTACCGACTTCCATTTCCAGGACACGATCCACCAGCAAGAACGGATAGCGGTGCGGCAAGTACTCACGAATCTCGTTGACATCCATTAACACGATACGACTCCATCACGCCGCCCATGGCAGCTCATTACTTTTTCTCAAGCGCACTCACGCGGCGAAACAATTGATCCAGCTGCAGGAAACGCACCGCATTTTTTCGCCATTCCTGCGTTGGTGCCATCGCCGTGCCTGATGAATAGGCACCCGGCTCATCAATGGACTTGCTGATCAAGCTCATCGCCGTGATGTGGACATTATCCGCAATGGTCAAGTGACCTGTTATCCCGACACCCCCGGCGATGGTACAACCCTTGCCAATGCGGGTACTGCCTGCAATGGCTGTACAACCGGCAATCGCTGTCCCTTGGCCAATGCGCACATTGTGGGCAATCTGGACCTGATTGTCGACAATCACGCCATCTTCCAGCACGGTGTCATCGAGGGCACCACGATCAATCGTCGTACCTGCACCAATTTCCACATCCGAACCAATCCTGACCCCGCCATTCTGGGCAATCTTCACCCAACCCTCCGGCGAAGAGGCAAACCCGAAACCGTCTGAACCAATCACCGCACTGCCATGGACGGTCACCCGGTCACCCAGCTGGACATCGTGGTACAGCGTGACATTGGCATGCAACAAGCACCCGGCGCCAACGCGACTCCGATCCCCGATCACCACACCTGGCTGCAGCACCGTGCGTTCACCAATCACGGCGTGTTCCCCGATGACGCACCGGGGGCCAATCGCAGCCGTGGCAGCAACACGGGCCGTCGGCGCAATCACCGCAGAAGGATGGATGCCAGCCTTGGCGACCGGCATGGTCGAGAACAGTTGCGAGAGGCGCGCATACGCCAGATAGGGATTTGCCACAACCAGGCACGGTACCGGGCATTCATCAGCAAACCCGGCAGCCAGGATCACTGCCGCTGCACGGGTTTCCTTCAAGTGACGGCGATAGGCGCCATTCGCCAGGAACGCAATCTCCGAGGGACCTGCCTGCTGTAAGGTATGGATGCCTGTAATGACACAAGCCGCATCCCCGGCGCACTCAGCACCAATCGCTTGTGCCACTGCCCCAAGGGTCAGTTCAGGCATACCCACTCCCTGTTGGTTGACCGGCTTATTCGCCGCGATTCAACTTGTCCGTTACCTTGGCAGTGATATCGTAACTGCTATCCACATGTAATATGACACCCACTTCCTGGTTCAGCAGCAAACCAATACCTTCGCTCTTGATCAGCTCGGAAACCACTTTCTGGTAACGCGGGCCAAGATCACGCAACAAGAGCTGGAATTCCTGCTGGCGGGCTTCCTGCAATTTTTTTGCCAAATGCTGTGCGTCTGACTGCAAGCCGTTGAGCTTCTTGCCCATTTCCTGTTTCTGCGCATCACTCATGACTGCCGCGTCTTTTTTCAGTTTGGCGAGCAAGTCCTGGCCTTCTTTTTCAATTGCCTGCAGCTGCTGGAACTCTTCCTTATAGTCAGCAGTCGATTCCAGTGCCTTAAATCGTTTCTGGGCTGCATCGGTATTCAGGATGGCCTGCTGCTGGTTCAAGACTGCGATACGACCATCCGCCATCGCCATCGCCGGCAACAAGGACAACATCAGCACCACAATGTGTTTTACGCTCACGAATCTCTCCTTCGTATCAGAATGATTGCCCCAGTGAGAACTGGAACACCTCGGTATCATCATATTTACCGTCATTGAGGGGCTTGGCCAAACTGAACGTCAACGGCCCGAAGCCGGTAATCCAGGTCAAACCAACACCCACAGAATAACGCAACTCGCCCAAATCAAGATCACTGCACGCCAACTGGGTCTTGCGACAATTGCTACTGAACACATTACCCGCATCCAGGAAAAAGGCTGACCGGACTGAACGCTGGTCTTTCACAAATGGCAACGGGAACAATAACTCGACGCTGCCTTCCACCAGGATATTACCGCCAAACGGATCCGGCTCATCATAATAAACCGGCTCAACCGCCAACTTACCGGTGTTGGGATCGAGGATATAGGTGGGATTCCGCAGCTCGATAATACGGCCATTCGCATCAGTAATCGGCGTGGTATAGCCGATCGAGTAACGCAAAGCCGGCGTACTCAATGGACCCAGGGTGTTGCTCTTGAATCCACGCACCGAGCTGAAACCACCTGCAAAATAATGCTCCCAGAACGGCAGTTCTTCGGTATCACCATAACCGTCGCCATAGCCCAGGTCACCACGGAAACGCAGGGTCAACGTCCGGGTGAGTGGCACAAACAGCTGGCCACTGTAACTCAACTTGAAGTACTCGTTATCACTGCCGGGTAACGATAGCTGCAAGGAAACCTGTTGCGAATGGCCACGGGTTGCCAAGCGACCACGATTCAGCTCGGATTGGATCCAGCTGATGGTAAAAGGAAAATCATCAAATTCATCGCCATGCAAATCCAGGAACCCGGGCTCACCACGGACATACAAGGCATCAGGAATGGGTGGCCCACCTGTTACCGCCGGTATTGCAGGCGTCAACAAGTTGCCATTCGTATCAAATGTGGGTTCTACGATAGGGTCGATAATGTATTCATCAAACTGCGGGATTTCCGTTGGCGTCGCGCGAATTTCCTGCACGGGGCCAATACCCGTGGTGATCTCGGTTTTGGTATAACCAAAACTGAAACCCAGACGCTCGGTTTCCTTGATCGGATAACCAAAATTGATCAAACCGCCCAATGAGTCCGCGGTATAACTGGCAACGTTAGCCTCATCCAGGTTAGTGGACCGATAGAAGACACTGAATCCGCGGCTAACACCATCTTCGGTGTAGTACGGATTGACGTAACTGAAACGATACAGCTCCTGGTAATCGCTACGACTCAAGCCGACACCGACTTGCTTGCCGGTACCAAGGAAATTGTTCTGTTGCAAATTGGCGCCCAGGATCAAGCCGGAATCCTGGGAGAAACCGATACTGGCGCCAATGCTGCCGGATGGCTGTTCTTCAACGGTATACACCACATCCACAAAGTCATCCGTACCCGGCACTTCGGTACTTTCAACCTGTACTTCCTTGAAGAATCCCAATCGCTCAAGACGAACCTTGGATTGCTCCATTTGCGCAGAAGAGGCAACCCCTCCTTCCATCTGCCGCATTTCACGCCGCAGGACTTCGTCCACGGTTTTGGTGTTACCACGGAATTCGATGCGTCGCACATAGGCACGCTTGCCCGGATCGACAAAAAACTTCACGGTCACTGTCTTGGAGGTCTCATCCACCTCGGGGATACCGGTCACCTTGGCGAAGGTATAACCTTCGTTACCCAGACGCCGCGTCAGCGATTCCTCCGTGCCGGTCATCATGCGCTGTGAAAACACCACACCCTCACGCAGCATCACAAAACGCTTGAGCTCAGCTTCCGGCAAGATAATGTCACCCGACAACTCATAGCCCTTGACCGTGTACAGCGCCCCTTCTTCGACATGGATGGTGATATAAACCCCTTCCCGGTCCGGGCTAATCGATACCTGGGTCGACTCCACATCAAAATTGATATAACCGCGATCCATGTAATAGGACTTGAGTTTTTCCAGGTCGCCGGTCAGTTTTTCCTTGGAATACTTGTTGTCGCCCGTGATAAATGACAACCAACCACCGGTGGTTAATTCAAACTCACCCAAGAGCAAATCATTCGGGAACACCGAATTACCGACGATATTGATTTGCTTGATGATGGCCACTGAACCTTCATCAATATCAATATCAATCGCCACCCGGTTGCGCGGCTTGAGCACCACATCAGTAGTGATGCTGGCGTCGTAACGCCCCTGGCTCACATACTGGCGTTGCAATTCCAGCTGGATGGATTCCAGCGTGGAACGCTTGAAGACTTGCCCTTCCGTCAAATTAACGTTCTTCAGGGCTTTTTTCAGGGAATCGGTTTCAAGGATCTTGTTACCGGAAATATTGATGGTGCTGATGGCCGGACGTTCCTGCACCACGATCACCAGGACCTGTCCATCGCGACCCAGTTGCACATCATCAAAGTTGCCGGTCTGGAACAAGGCCCGTGCCAGACGCGGCAAATCGGATTCATTCACCGTATCACGGATACCCAAGGGCAATGCGGCAAATACCACACCGGCCGAGACCCGCTGCAGGCCTTCGATGCGGATGTCTTCCACCACAAAGGACTCCGCCCATACTGACTGCAACGGCAACAGCAATGCCAAGACAAGCCAAGGCAAGCGCTGGCGCACGATTCGTTTAAAGACGACTGAAATCATTGAAAAGCGCCAGGATAGTAATACCAATAATGATGCTGAACCCGATCTGGAAGGCAATTTGCTGTACTTTTTCCGGCACCGGGCGACCCATCAGCCCCTCGATGGCATACAGCAACAGGTGACCACCATCCAGCACCGGGATCGGTAGCAGGTTAATCACCGCCAGGGACACACTGAGCAGCGCCAACACTTCCAGGTAGGCCTGCCAGCCCGCCTTGGCTGATGAGCCGGCCACTTTAGCAATAGTCACAGGGCCACTCAAGTGACGGGGGGATATCAGGCCCACCAGCATTTTCCGGAGTGAATCCAGCGTGATGGTGACATAACGCCAGCAATCGCTGGCGGCTGCCGGTATCGCCTCCAGCGGGGAATAACGGTAATGCCGTACCATTTCCTTGGGCCATTCAGTGCGAACCCCCATCCCCACCTGCCCGAACGTCTGGCCGGCCTCATCGGTGTGCAGGGCCGGCGTGACCGTCAGGCTCACCGACTGCCCTTCCCGGTTGACCCATACCGTCACCGCCTGACCCGGACGTTCGCGCACCCGGGTAACCCAATCCACCCAGTCCTTCACGGGCTGGCCTTCTGCCATCACAATTTCGTCACCGGGCAGGAAACCTGCCACCTCGGCAGGAGAGCCTGCCTGTACGCTATCGACAATGGCTGGCAAAGCTGGCACTTGCAGGGCAATCCCCAAGGCCGCCTGTGGATCCGGCGCCTCGCTGCCCGACATCCAACCGTCCAGATGCACCACCGATTGGTAAATCAGGCTGGAGCCGGGGTAGCGCACGGATACCTGCATTTCCCCGCTATCGCCAATGCGCCGCAGCAGCTGCCAGTTCAATTGCCGCCATGTCGGCGTCAATTCACCATCCACGGAAATGATTTCCTGACCCGCATCCAGCCCTGCCTGCGCTGCCAGGGATCCCGGCTCCACGCGATCAATAATGGGCGCCAGGCCGCTGACCCCACCAAGATACACCACCCACAACACCGCGAAGGCCAGCACCAGATTGGCCAATGGGCCGGCGGCGGCAATCGCCATGCGGCGCGACACCGGCTTGGCATTGAACGATACCGAATGCTCTTCCGGCGCCACCGGGGCTTCGCGTTCGTCAAGCATCTTCACGTAGCCGCCCAAGGGAATCCACGCCACCACAAATTCGGTGCCATGGCGGTCTTTCCAGCCAAACAAGGGATGACCGAAACCGATTGAAAAACGCAGCACCTTGACCCCGGCGCGGCGAGCCACGATAAAGTGCCCCCACTCGTGGATCGTGACCAGGATACCGAGTGTCACCAGTGTGACGGCAATGGTGTACAACAAGCTCATCCTGCAACCTCGGCAGACACGCGTTGGCGCGCTTCCGTATCAGCGGCCAACAGGGTTTCCAATGACAGCTGTGTGACCGCTGGCACGGCCGAAAGTGCCTGCTCGACCAGCGCAGGAATATCCATGAACCCGATTTGCCGATCCAGGAAAGCAGCCACCGCGACTTCATTGGCGGCATTCAGGTACACCGGCGCAACACCACCGGCGCGAAATGCTTCCCGTGCCAAGCGCAAACAGGGGAATACGGACTCATCCGGCGCTTCAAATTCCAGCTTGCCTGCCGCCAGCAAATCCAGTGCCGGCACACCCGCAGGAATGCGTTCTGGCCATGCCAGGCCGTAAGCAATCGGTGTGCGCATATCCGGCTGCCCCAGCTGTGCCAGCACCGAACCATCGGCATAGGCCACCAGCGAATGCACGATGCTCTGCGGGTGCACCAGCACTTCGATAGCGCTTTCCGGCATATCGAACAGCCAGCATGCTTCAATGATTTCCAGGCCCTTGTTCATCAAGGTGGCCGAATCCACGGAAATCTTCCTTCCCATCGACCATTTGGGGTGCTTGCATGCCTGCTCCGGCGTGACCGCCACCAAGTCAGCGCCTGAGCAGCCACGGAATGGCCCGCCGGACGCTGTGAGCAGGATTTTTTCCACATGGGCTGCACGCATGCCCGCGCGGTAACCCGCTGGCATGCACTGGAAAATCGCATTGTGCTCACTGTCGATCGGCAGCAAGGTGGCACCGTGATCACGCACCGCAGCCATGAACAAGGCTCCAGCCAGCACCAGCGATTCCTTGTTCGCCAATAACACCCGTTTGCCGGCACGCGCTGCCGCCAATGCCGATGGCAAACCAGCAGCGCCCACAATCGCTGCCATCACGCAGTCAGTGCGTGCGTCTTCGGCAATCGCCACCAGCGCATCATCACCCACCAACACCTCGGTAGGGAGTTTCGCGGTTACCAAGGCATCCTGTAACGGCTTGGCCGCCTGTGGATCGGTCAACACCGCATACACCGGCTGGAACTGCTGGCATTGCTGCAACAGGGTTTGCCAATCCTGCCGCGCCGACAAGGCAAAGACCCGGTAGCGCCCGGGATGGCGCGCCATCACATCCAGCGTGTTCTTGCCGATGGAGCCCGTCGACCCCAGCACCGTGACATGCAGGACAGCCTCACTCACAAGCCTTGCCCCCACAGCAACCAGAACAACGCAAACACCGGAGCCGCTGCCGTCAGTGAATCCAGCCGGTCCAGCACACCGCCATGCCCTGGCAACACCTTGCCGCTGTCTTTCACGCCACGGAACCGCTTGACCATGCTTTCCAGCAAATCACCCAGCACGGAAGCCAATGACGCCACACCGGTCGCCAGCAGGCATTGCCATGCCGTATAGGCCGGGAACCACTGCTGCCAGGCCGCTATGCCCCCCAACAACAAGGCGCACGCGAGACCACCCCAGAAACCAGCCCAGGATTTACCCGGACTGACCGCCGGTGCCAATTTGCGCTTGCCCCAGGCACGGCCAGCAAAATACGCACCGATATCGGCACTGCAGACCACGGCAACGACATACAGCAAACCCTCCAGGCCATGGGCTTCGCGCAAATAGACCAATGCCGCCCCGCAGGGCAGCAACACCAGCCAACCGAGCATTGCCAGCACCGGACGATAGCCCCATAACCGGGCGCTTCCCGGATACCCCATCACCCACAACAAAGCCACTGCCCACGTCAGCCCCGCCAGACCCAGGACATCCCGTAATCCGTGTCGCTCCAGTGGAAAACCAAGCTTCCCTGCCACGATGACCAGCAACACCGCTGTCACCAACACGTAAAGACTGCGCATCAAGCGCGTTGAAAGCCCGGCCAACCCTGCCCATTCCCACGCAGCAAATAACAGGATCACACCCACCGTCAGTGCAAACCCTTGCGGGCTGACAACGAGAATTTCAGTGCCCAGCACCAACAACAACACCAATGCGGTGACCACACGCTGTCTCAACATGGATCCGCCTCCACTTGCTCACCGGTGCGGCCAAACCGACGCTGGCGACGTGAAAAATCCTCCAGCGCCTTCAGGAATTCCTCGCGACTGAAGTCCGGCCAGTACACATCAGTGAAATACAGTTCTGCATAAGCGAATTGCCACAGCAGGAAATTGCTGATGCGATGATCACCACCCGTGCGGATACACAAATCCGGCTTGGGCAAATCGGACAATGCGGTATAACGATCGAACACCGTTTCATTGATGGCATCGACCGGGACACGCCCTTGCTGCACGTCCAGTGCCAGCCGCCGTGCGGCATCAGCAATATCCCATTGGCCACCATAATCCGCCGCCAGCGTCAGCACCCGGCCACCGGCGTTGGCGGTTATTGCCTCGGCTTCAGCAATCGCTTCCGCCAACTTGGGTGAAAAACGCGAACGATCACCAATCACACGCAAGCACACGCCGTTATCACGCAACTCACGTGCTTCTTTTTTCAGGTATGAAAAGAACAATGACATCAACGCTTCGACTTCAGGACGAGGCCGTTGCCAGTTCTCACTGCTGAACGCAAACAAGGTGAGATAGGGAACCCCGAACTCTTCGCAGGCATTGAGGATCGTGCGAACCGTTTCAACACCGACCTTGTGACCGCCCACGCCGGGCAATCGTCTTTGTTTGGCCCAGCGGTTATTACCATCCATGATGATGGCAACGTGTCGGGGTCGGTTGGGGGATTGGTCGTCCACAGCAGTGCCGGTCGTCGTGATCTGCCGATCAAAACGCCATCAGGTCTTCTTCCTTCGCTGCCAGCAGCTTGTCGACTTCTGCGATAAACCGGTCTGTCAGTTTCTGGATATCATCCTGGGCACGGCGATCCTCATCTTCACTGATGAGCTTTTCCTTGACGAGGTCCTTGAGCTGGGCGATGGCATCACGGCGCACATTGCGTACCGCTACCCGCGCACCCTCGGCATCCTGTTTGGCCTGGCGGGTGTAGCCTTTGCGGGTCTCCTCGGTCAGTGGCGGCATCGGGATACGGATCACCTGTCCTGCCGTGGACGGGTTCAAGCCCAGGTCGGATTTCATGATGGCTTTTTCCACCGCTGGCACACTCTGGCGATCCCACGGCGTCACCGCCAGCGTACGGGCATCTTCCACCGTGATATTCGCCAATTGCGACAACGGGGTTTCTGAGCCGTAGTAATCCACGCGAATGGTTTCCAGCAAGGAAGGGTGTGCACGGCCCGTGCGGATTTTCGCGAACGTGTGCCCCAAGGCTTCGACGCATTTTTTCATGCGGGATTCGGCTTCACTCTTGATATCGTTAATCACCCTGGTTCCCCTTATCTTTTTTCTTTGTGCTTAATTCGCTTCGATCAAGGTGCCTTCGTTTTCACCCATCACAATACTGAGCAGTGCACCCGGCTTGTCCATCTGGAAGACCCGCAATGGCATGCCATGATCGCGGCACAGGCAAATGGCCGTCAGGTCCATCACACCCAGCTTCATGTCCAGCACCTGGTCATAGCTCAGGCGTTCAAATCGTTGCGCTTTCGGGTTACGCACCGGATCATCGTTATAGACACCATCGACCTTGGTGGCCTTCAACACCAGGTCGGCATCAATCTCGATGCCGCGCAGGCAAGCCGCCGAGTCAGTGGTAAAAAACGGGTTACCGGTACCGGCGGCAAACACCACCACATCACCGTCTTCGAGTGCCCGCATGGCATGGCGGCGATCGTAATGATCCACCACCCCACTCATCGGGATAGCTGACATGACACGGCTGTTGATATTGGCGCGCTCCAGCGCGTCGCGCAGGGCCAGGGCGTTCATCACCGTGGCGAGCATGCCCATGTGGTCACCGGTAACCCGGTCCAGCCCGGCCGCGCTCAAGGCCGCACCGCGGAACAGGTTGCCACCGCCAATCACCAGGCCAACCTGCACACCGATACCGACCAATTGGCCGATTTCCAGCGCCATCCGGTCCAGCACTTTGGGGTCAATCCCGAACGATTCCTGGCCAGCGAGGGCTTCACCGCTCAGCTTCAGCAAAATCCGCTTGTAGTGCTTGTCGCGACCCTTGCCCGCCATGGCTTTCCCCCTTATCCGAGTGCGCGCACATGGTAATACAAAACGGGGGGCAATTGCCCCCCGTTTCGCGAGTTTCGGACGGTTTTAGCGGCCAGTTTGGGCGGCAGCAGCCACTTCGGCAGCAAAGTCCACTTCGGCCTTCTCGATACCCTCACCCACTTCGTAGCGGACAAAAGACAGCACCGAGGCACCCGCGGCTTGCACCAGCTTGCCGACGGTCTGGTCAGGGTTCTTCACGAACGGCTGGTCAACCAGGCTGATTTCCTTCAGGTACTTGCTGATACGGCCCGTCACCATCTTCTCGACGATGTCGGCCGGCTTGCCCTGCATATCAGGCAGCGCACGGATGATTTCCTTTTCCTTCTCCAGCGTTTCGGCAGACACCTGGTCACCGGTCACTACCGCCGGGTTGGAGGCAGCGACGTGCATCGCCACATCCTTTGCCAGCTCGGCATTACCGCCCTTCAGGGTCACCAGTACCGCGATACGGCTGTTGCCATGGACATAGTTGCCCAGCAC
>SBFY01000140.1 GCA_006227085.1 Gammaproteobacteria bacterium | reverse complement strand
CGTCACGCACCGCTGGAAAGCGCCCTGCAACTGGCGCAGCTGGATCTCAACCAGCACACGGTAAATACCGCACTGGTCGGTACCGTGGACATCGTCACCCTGCCGCTGGCGGACCATCGCACGCGCTTGATGCTGGATGCCGGCACCACGGTGGGTGAAAGCAGTGACTGGCTGGTACTGGCCGCCGACGATGACCCGCGTGATGCCATCGCATGCATTGACCAAGTGGTCACATCAAGCACCTTTGGAGACCTGCAACAGGAATGGCAGCAACACCCGCTGCCTGCAGGGACGGCATTGGCGATAGGCCAGCATGTCGATGAGACACTGGTTGCGCCACTGCAGGCTTTGGCCAATGGCTGCACACTGCTGGATTACCGCAAGACACTGCCCTGGTATGACAGCCAGGCCGGTGCCGCCATCCACGCATGGCTGCATGGCACGGTGAGCACCTTGCTGTATATCGACTCCGACCCGCAAGGGCGCTTCAGCGTGATACGCTGCTCACGATAAAGCCTGGTTCCATCAGGAGGACACATGAAACAGCATGTCGGCTTCGTCAAGACAACGGTGATCGGCGGGCTGGTATTCCTGGCACCGATCGTCGTCTTATTACTCGTGATCCAGCAAGCGCTGGCAGTGATCAACAAGGTACTGTTGCCATTTGAAAAACTGATCCCGATTGAAAGTGTCGGCGGTGTACTGGTGGCTGATGTCATCGGCATTGCCGCCCTGCTCGGCCTGTGCTTTGCGGCGGGCCTTCTCGCACGTCGCGCACGATTGAAAGGACTGGTGGATCGCATCGAAAAAGCGGTGCTCACCAAGCTGCCCGGCTACCAGTTCATCAAGGGCATGGGTGAAACCATGATCGGTTTGAGCTCGGATAACCAGCACCAGGCTGTGCTGGCCCGCTTTGACGATGGCTGGCAATTCGGTTTTGAAATGGAACGCCTCGATGACGGCCATGTGGTGGTGTTTATTCCCGGTGCGCCGGCACCGTTTTCCGGCGCTGTGTTTGTGATGGCGCCTGATCGCATCCGTGTACTGGAGAATGCACAAGCCGATACCTTGCACTGCCTGAAAGCCATGGGTATCGGCGCCAACACCTTGTTGCAAGGCAAGGCCGTGATCTAAAGCCATCAATAAAAAAGCCGCCTGCGGGCGGCTTTTTTATTGGGCGCTTATTTTACGCCGGGCAATTGCCGCAACACTTCCCAGGCGGCGATTTCGCGATCGGCACAACGGTTGAGGATCTCATCCAATAGCGGGATATCCATCGCCTCACGGCCCTTGCACATGCGCGTAGCGCGCAGCGCAAACATCCGCCATTCGTCACCGGCCTCAGTCATCTTCGCTGCGCCTTCTTTCAGGATATCGCTGCCAA
Organism: Gammaproteobacteria bacterium; assembly: GCA_006227085.1. Taxonomy (GTDB): domain Bacteria; phylum Pseudomonadota; class Gammaproteobacteria; order Pseudomonadales; family M0112; genus M0112. The sequence goes on along the minus strand of SBFY01000140.1, from coordinate 3,745 downwards.
GCAGCTTGGCCGACTCGCGCAGGAAGGCCGCATAAATAAACCGGAAGCCGGCGCCACCCGTGCCAATCTCTTCCTGCATGCGCACGATATGGCCGAGATACAGCGGCAGGTATTTATCGCGCTTGCTGGCATCGGCGGCCACTTTCCGCAGGTTCTTGCCCATGCCGCGAATGCCGCGCACACCGATGAACGGGAACGGGGCTCGCGTCATGATGCGCTCGTTCTTGCGGATAGCGGCCGGGATGGCGCGGGCATAATCGATCGTTGATGGTACGTGTTCGGGGAAATACATCAGGCCTTTCGCCGCCAAGGCGCCTTTGGCAAAACGGGCTTTTTGCAAGGACGCACGATCAGCCCGCACCACACCCTCAAACACGGGATCGCTGATCAGGTAGTCACTGCCTTCGCGCCCATACACCAGCAGGTTGTGGGCATTGAAATGAAAGCGCATGTCTTCCGGGAAATACGGCAACCAGAACACCGAGGTTTGCAGGCCCACCACGCGCCCTTCGTCCAGCGCGCGATCCAGCGCGTCCATGCCCTTGTCGGCATTGCGGAAGGTTTGTGAGTGCAAATGGAAGCCGACCTGCTTGCGCACGCCGTTGATGATGAATTTCGGCGGCATGCGATAGGCGATCAATGGCAGGCCGGACAACTTCACCAACGGGATCAATGCAAAGGTCAATGAGGATGACAGGCCAAACGCCATCGGTTCGCTCATGGCCAGGCCGTGGTGCGTCATCATTGATGACACCACACCGCTTTCGCAGTGCGCGGATTGGCGATGCTGGAAAGCGTTTAAAGGCTCTGGGGTCGTCACGGGGTTTCCTTAAGGATTTTCAGCGTGGCGATATCAATACCGAGTGCGTCGCTGTAGCGCGCGAGCACGCGATCGCTGAGTCGCGCATACACGGCCGGTTTGAAATGCCGGCGCACGCGCCATTGCCAGAGCCCACTGGTCTGCGATAACAATGCGACATCCATGCGCCGCAGCACCATGTAATATTCCAGCGGCGAAGTCTCACCGCGACTGGCCCGCGCCCAGGCATCGGCACGCAGGCGATCGAGTTCTTCCAGTGCAGAGCCGGTTGCTATCGCTTCGGCTTCCCAGCCGGAAGATTGCACACCAAGGTATTCGCCATCCTTGTCGGTGGCGTAAAACAGTTTGCGATGGCCGCCGTAGGTGTGGATGGCGTCTTGCGGGACTTCGTCCTTGTCCACGCTTACACCACCGTGAGGTGCATGAACGCGGTAGAGAAACGGCCGCTCTCCGGCACATAACACAGCAGCGTCTGGCCAGCCTTCAATTCACCACTGCGATAAAGCTCATCGAGCATGATGAAAATGGAAGCCGAGCCCGTGTTGCCCTTGCTGGCGAGATTGCTGAACCAGCGATCCTGCGCGATATCCAGGCCAGCGTTTTGCAGGCCTTCGTATACCTTGTCACGGAAAAACTTCGACGAGTAATGCGGGATAAACCAGTCAATCGCATCGGCATGCAAACCGTGTTTGGCCTTGAGGGCTTGCAAGGGTTTCTCCACCGTGTAGCGGATGACTTGTTCGTTCAACAGTTTCACATCCTGCTTCACCGACATCACCGATTCCGCGCGCACGGCATCGGCGGTGAAATGCTGCCAGCCTTTCAGTGAACCATCCGACTGCTTGACCGCGCCGGCATACATGCAGGCTTCCATCTCGCCGGCATAGGAGAGGATATCAACCCAATCAACACGCAATGACAGGCCATCGCCACGCGGGGCATCCTGTAACAAGACAGCACCGGCACCGTCTGACAACATCCAGCGCAGGAAATCCTTTTCAAAGGCGATCTCGGGTTGTTTCTCGAGACTGTCGACCTTGCTTTCGATTTCCGGCGTGAAGTTATCGGCTTTCATGCTGGCCGATGACAGTTCGGAACCCGTCGCGACTGCACTGCTGTGTTGGCCGCTCTTGATGGCCATGTATGCGTATTTCATGGCAGCCATGCCCGCCACACAAACACCGCTGGTCGATACCACTTCGCACGCCGGCAATTTCAATTCGCCTTGCACCATCACTGCATGCCCCGGCATGAGCTGGTCGGCGATCGATGTGCCACAAGCCAGGCAACCCACCTGTTCCAACGCAAAACCGGCATGGGCCAGGCCGCGCACGGCAGCGGCCGCCAGTTGTGCATCGTTGTGGGTGAACTGCAGGGTGTTCGGGTCGATCGCGTAATGGCGATGGGTAATGCCATTGCTGCGCAAGATCGTGCGTCGCGCGCGCGAGGGTTTGCTGCCCACCTGGCCGAGAATGCGTTCCATGTCGTCATTGCCGACTGGCGCATGCGGCAGGAAGGCCGATGTACCTGTGATGTAAACCGCTTTATCTGACATCAGTCACTGCTTCCATTCGCTCGGTGCCTTCGCCGGAAGGCGCTGCCAATTCTGCCCGTTGGCGGGCAATACGGTCACGCGTCAAGGGCGCCAGCAGGCGCTTGATGATGGCACTGATGGGGACGACCGTCAGGATCATGGTGACCAGGAAGAGAATATAGAAGCAAAGCACAAAGCGGCGCAATCTTGACTCGGGCGCCCCGATGCGCCTGAGCAACTTTCCCCAGATCAGGAAACTGCGGCGGGCGATGGTTTCAGAGGCAATCAGCCGCTCATTCACCGTCACCGCCCCCAGCCCGGCCAGCATCGGCCGCTGCCCATCCCAGTCCGGCAATTGCTGGCAAATGGCCTCACCAAAACGGCGGGCATTGGCAATGACATCGGCGGGGATACCCGCGGCTGGCACGCGCCCACCAAGGAAGGGGCCGCGATCGCCGGTCAGCATCCACATCGGTGTGGAAATAAAGGTCGCGGCAGGATGTGCACGATCCACCAGCACAGCGTTATCCACCAGCCGTGCGCCGAGGCGCTGCAGGTGTTGCTGCATCACGCCTTGCGCCTGCAGCCACATATTGCGGCAGGCAATCAGGGTCATCACTGGCCGGCCCTTCAGCAATCGCGTTGCCGCCTCACTTTGCAGGAAGGCCATGACCGGCTGTGCCGGCGACAGGAACCACACCTGGTAGGCGAGGATGATGAGATCGAAAGACGCATCCGGATCGACCTGTAGCGGCGCAATCGGCTTCGGCTGTTCGTAGACCGTTTCCGGGAAGGTGTTGAAGAAATGCAGGAATGGCCACGGGAACGGGTACGGCTCACAAGGCCGCAGGATTTCATGCACCAGATCGATGGCCGGGTCGGCCGCCAACGGCGCCGTCACCGATTGCACGACCTCTGCCAGCTGCCCGGTTTGCGAGTACGAAATCACCAGTACCCGTTTCATGCCGGGCGCACCTCATCGTTGTGACAAAACGGGGCAATTATCGCATAGATCCCCTTGCCTGCATCGCCAAACCGTTTCGCCTCGCAAGGAGGATTCCCTATAATGCAGCTCCCGACAGAACCCAGGTTGCCCGGTCATGGAAGACGCATTGCCATTCACTGATTCCCCGTCACTGGCTTGCCGGTTTGCTGCTGTCGCTGCGGCCTACCCGGAGCGCACTGCCCTGCAATGGGCAGGAGGCAGCTACTGTTACCGCGAACTGGACGCCCGCTCGGCAGCGCTGGCTGCACGCATGGCCGCAGCGGGCATGGGCGCAGGCCAGCACATTGGCCTGCATATCCCGCGTTCCCCCGAATTGATGCTGGCGATTCTCGCCACCATCCGGCTGGGCGCTGTGTATGTGCCACTGGATACGGCCTACCCGGTC
>SBFY01000170.1 GCA_006227085.1 Gammaproteobacteria bacterium | reverse complement strand
GCTTCTTTGGATTACAGCAAGGCATTTTTCTGGATTGTCAGGGCAGCAGATAAAGGGCATGTAAACGCGCAATATAATATTGGTGTTATGTATGAAAATGGCAAAGGAGTGTCACAAAATAGCGTGCAGGCTTTCTCTTGGTATAAAAAAGCTGCGGATCAGGGTTTTGCTGCCGCCCAGTTTAATTTGGCAGGAATGTATTGGAGGGGCGATGGCGTCCGGCAAGACTACCCACAGGCAGTCTATTGGCTTGAAAAAGCCGCCTATCAGGGTGTGGTGGATGCCCAATACAGGCTGGGTGGGGCTTATGGCACTGGAGTATTAGGCATCAGGGATTTTAAGAAAGCTTATGTATGGCTATCTGTTGCCGCAAGATCTGGAAGCGCAGAGGCGGGGCGGATGAGAGATGTCGCAGCGAGAACGCTTGCACCGGCCGAGTTGGCTGCTGGAGACGCCGAGGCACTCGGTATTTACAATAAAATTAAGCAGTCGGGATTACACTAAAAACAAAAGGGGTCGGAGGGGTTAAATACTGAGTAGCCGCTGCAGCTGGTTAAAAAACAATCCCTGCGACCTCTTTAAATGCTCGCTGGCATGACTTGCGGCATACCTGGGCATCGTGGCACGTGCAAAGCGGTACAAGTCTGAACGAGTTGATGGAGTTGGGTGGCTGGTCGTCGTTTGAGATGGTGCTTCGTTACGCGCATTTTGCGGGCGAGCATTTGAAGGGCGCGGCAGGACACATTGATGGCACGTTTTGGCCACAGCGGCACACCAAGCAGGGCTTGCGTTTGATCGTAAGTCGTTGATTTTAATGGTGCCCAGGGGCGGAATCGAACCACCGACACGGGGATTTTCAATCCCCTGCTCTACCGACTGAGCTACCTGGGCAGGTAAGGCCGGAAAAAAGAGGGCGTATTAAACCCGCCGGCCTTGGCTTCGTCAAGCTGGGAGGGTTTATTCAGGCTTTTCCGGCACGTAACCTTCAGCGATATCGAAGGGCTCGTTATTGAGGAACTTCTCCATCTGCTCGGCCAGGTAGGTGCGGGTCTTGGGCTCGAACGCATTCAGGTGCTTTTCATTGAGCAGGCGGGTCTGGTGGGCCTGCCATTCTTCCCAGGCCTTTTTGGACACGGTGTCAAAAATGGCCTGGCCCTTGGGGCCGGGATAGGGCGGGCGCTCCAGCCCTTCAAGTTGCTGCCGGTATTTGCGGCATTGCACGGTACGGCTCATGGCAATTCCTTGTGGATGATGGATTCGAGTAGCGGCTTGATCGGTGCCGGCAAGCCGATGCGTTGCTTACCGTTATACCAAAGCTGCGTGGTGGCTGTCAGTTCCGCGGCTTGCGTGAGCGGGATCAGTAGCGGCTCCAGTGTGACACGAAAGTGGCTGAACACATGCGGGATCGCCGGCAAAACCTGCGGCTTCGGTCGCTGCCGGCCCAGCCACGGCTGTGCCAGCGCGCGAGCATCGGCGGTTTCGCTGACCGGCAAGCACCACAAGCCGCCCCAGATGCCGGGTGAGGGACGTTGTTCCAGCAGGATGCTGCCATCCGGGTGTTGCAGCACCAGCAACTGCCAATGTTTGTGCGGCACGCTTTTGCGCGCTTTGCGTCGTGGCCAGTCGGTGGGTGAGCCCGTTGCCAATGCGGCACAGCTTTTTGACAGTGGGCAATGCGCGCAATCGGGCTTGCTGCGTGTGCATACGGTGGCACCCAGGTCCATCATCGCCTGGCTGTAATCCCCGCAGCGGTCAGCGGGTGTGTAACGCTCGGCCATTTCCCACAGCGTGTTCTGGGTGTGGCTGTCATTCGGAAAACCGTCGACAGCGTGATAGCGCGACAGCACGCGTTTGACATTGCCATCGAGAATCGCGGCGCGTTGCCCGAAAGCGATCGAGACGATCGCACCGGCAGTCGATCGGCCAATACCTGGCAGTGCCGCCAGTGCATCGATGGTGTCCGGGAATTTTCCCTTGTGTTCGCTGCAAATGATTTGCGCGCAACGGTGCAGGTTGCGTGCACGGCTGTAGTAACCGAGGCCTGTCCACAGGTGCATCACCTCATCTGCGGGCGCTTCGGCTAAAGCCTTCACGGTAGGAAAGCGTTTCAGGAATGCGCGGTAATACGGGATGACCGTGTTGACTTGCGTTTGCTGCAGCATGATTTCTGATAGCCACACGCGATACGGCGTGAGCTGCTTTTGCCACGGCAGGTCATGCCTGCCGTGTGCATCAAACCATTGCAGGACACGTTTGCGGAATGCGGCCGGTGTCAGTGGTGATGACGGCATTATTGGCCGAACAAGCCTTTGATGGCTTTCCAGTCGTCACCAAGCTTTTCTTCGGCTTTCTTGTCGAGTGCGCGACCGGCTTCCTTGCGGGCAATTTTCTCGATGATTTCACCCATGCGCTTGCTGTCGAGCCCGCAACTGGTTTTGGCAGCTTCGCCGGCATACGTGCCCTGGCAGCGCACTGGCCAGGCAATGTCGCGATAGGCTTCGTTGACGGTGCAGTTCGCGTCGGTACCGGAGAGGTCGCCCGTCAAGGCGATGCCCATGCGCATGTCGAATTTGTCGGTGGGTAATTCAACAGCGCCTTCGCCGATCATGCGGATCTGCTGCAATTTGCCTTTGATGTCATTGGTCACGCCGACGCCATCCTTGAACAGGAGACTCATGCTGACGCGTTCGATGCTGGAATCATTCGGCCACTGGGCTGCGGCTTGTTGTTTGCGGGTGGCGGCAATCGCCTGGCAGGTATAGCGCTCGAGGCTGACACCATGCAGCGTGCCTTCGCGCACGAGAATCGTCATCGGGCCGCTCAAGTTGCGCTTGATGGCGGGCATGGTGTTGCCACGGGTCTTGATGTCCAGTTCCATGGTTGTAAGGCCAGAGAACGGCGTGGTGCCTTGCATGTCGGTCAGCAATTTTCCGATGCGCACATCAGACAATGTTTGCTTGGCACTGATGAGAGGTGTGTCGGTGCGCGCATCGATGGAGGCGGTGGTTTTCAGTTTGCCTTCATACAGGTTGGCGGTGAGGTGGTCGAGAATGATCACACCGTCAGCGCCGTGAGCTGCCACATCCGCATTATTGAGGGTGAGTTTATTGGTAACCAGTTTGTCGAGCGAGAGTTTCAATGCGAAGCGCTGTTCACGCAATGTGGCCAAAGGCAGCAAGGCGGCATTGGCATCAGCTTGGTTAGCGGCTGCAGTGTTGCCCTTGTCGGCGGTCGCTGCGGCGTCACTCACTGTCTGGTAACGGTCAGCGTTCAGTGTGTCGCCTTTCAGTTCAACCAGCAGGTGCTTTGTATCGAGGTTGCTGATGCCAAGCTGGCCTTTGAAGGTGGTGTCATCCAGCACCAGTGTCAGTGGGTTCATGATCACGCTGTTGGGTGGGCCGGAAAACGTGATGTTCATGGCGACCTTGCGCAAGACGTCCGGATCCTGGAATGCAGGAACTGTTTGCCCCACGGCTTTCATCAGGGCTTGTGCATCAAATGCCGGGATATCCAGCGTGCCGCTGATTTCCAGCGGGCTCGTCGTATGCAGTTGTATGTCACCTTTCGCGGCCAGGTTGGCAAGGTTTGCCTTGAGCTCGCTGAGGCGCACGCTGCCTTGTTTCATGTCGAGCGTGATGCGGCTGTCCAGTTTGACCGGCACAACCTGGTTGCCGGTGGCCGGGCTTTGTACCGACGCATCGAGCGTGATATGCAGGGGATCGCCAGCGAGATTCACATCATTGATAGCGAGTGCGTTAATGGCCAGTGATTGGCTGCTGCCATCGGCATCACGGTAATTGAATGCCGAGTTGTTCACCAGTACACGATTGATGGCCACGGCCAATGCTGCGCCGGAAGCTTCACCAGCCGTGCTGGCCTGGCTGCTGCCCTTGTCGTTTGCCGGGGCTGTTTCGCGACTGATGCGCGTCCAGTTGCCGTTGCCTTGCTTGTCGACAGCGAGGTTCAGTTGCAAGCCATCAATGGCGATGGTGTCAGCAGCCACTGCGCCACGGAAGAGCGGCATCAATTGCACGCCCACGGTTGCTGATTGCAGTTTGGCAAACGGGGCTTGCTTGTCTTCCGGCAAGCGGAATTGCAAGGCGCCGCTGGTGAAACCCAGGGTCGGGAAGAATGACCAGCCCAGGTCGCCTTCCAGTGTCAGTTGCCCGCGCGTGTGTTTGGCGGCCAGCGCCTGGATCTCGCTTTTGTAGTCGTTGGGGTCAATCACCTGCGTGATCACGATGATGGCGATGACGGGCACGATGATGACGAGTGCGATCAGGCCGGACAGGAGTTTGAGCAGGGTTTTCATGGCACTTCCTTGCGAATGCGTGAGCGGGCGAGGGCTCATGATGGTACCGCAAAACGGTGCTTTATGCGGGGAAAAGCCGCTGTTTTACCGTGTCGGCGATGGCGAGGCAGGCGGTCAGCCCCGGTGAATCAATGCCGAACAGGTTCACCAGCCCGGCAATGCCATGCTGGTCATGGCTGTCAATGCGGAAGTCACTGAAACCCTGCCTGGCCAGCCGTGGCCGGATGCCAGCGCTGTCGGCTTGCAGTGCCGCATCCGGCAGGCTGGGCCAGTAACGGCGGATGGCTTGTGTGAACACGGCGTGGCGTTCATCGGTAACGCTGTAATCAATGGCATCGACGGGTAATGTGTCCGGCCCGAAGCGGGTTTGGCCTTGCAGGTCGAGGGTGGCGTGGATGCCGAGCCCGTCCTGGTCAGGCAAGGGGTACACGAGGTGGCGGAACGGCGATGCAGCGTGCAGGCGAAAGTAATGGCCTTTCAGGTAATGCACGGTCGGGATGTGCTGTGCAGCCAAGCCATCGATGCCCTGGGCGACGAGATGGGCGTGCAGGCCGGCTGCATTGACGAGACCCCGGCTGCGGATACGGAACGCTTCACCGGCGCTGTGGCCATGGATCACGAAACCATCATTGCCGGCTTCGACGCGCTCGATGCGGGTGCGGCAGATGATCCGTGCCTGATGCTGTTCGGCCTGTGCCAGCAGTGTGTGCAGCAGGGCATGGCTGTCGATGATGCCGGTATCCGCAGAAAACAGCGCACACCCGGCCTGCACGGCCGGTTCCTGCCGGTGCAGTTGGGCACGATCGAGTGCTTGCAGCGTGA
>SBFY01000190.1 GCA_006227085.1 Gammaproteobacteria bacterium | reverse complement strand
GAACGCGCGCCTGCCGTGGAAGAATTGTTCAGTGATGGCGTGCATGAAGCCACCGCCAGTTATGAACAAGGCAACCCGTCACTCGACACGGAAGTCTCGGTGAATGCCGAGTTCGGTTACCGCTATACCGGCCGCTGGCATGCCTCGGCCAATGTGTTCTACAACCACGTCAATGACTACATTGCCGCACTCAATACTGGCCGCGTGTTTAATGAAGACATTGAAGCGTTTGAAAACAGCTGCACGGCGGCCGATGAAGACGAATGCCTGCCGGTGTATCGCTACAGCCAGCAGGATGCGGTGTTCTACGGTTACGAGCTCGAAGCCGGCTTGCCTTTGCCAACACCGGCCGGCGATCGCCTCGAGCTGCTGGTATTCACTGACTATGTGCGCGGTGAATTCGACAAGACCGGCGATATTCCGCGCCTGCCACCACTGCGTTACGGTGCTGCCCTGCAATGGGACTGGGCATCGGTCAACAGTGAGCTGCGCTGGACGCGGGCACAGGAGCAAGACCGCCCCGGCATCAATGAAACGGCAACCGGCGGCTACACCTTGATCGATGCCAGCATTGACTGGGTGTTCTGGAAGCACGATGACCAGCAAGCCACCTGGTTTATCCGCGGGCTGAACCTGCTTGATGACGAAGTGCGTAACAGCGTGTCATATCTGCGGGATATCGCACCGGAGGCTGGCCGGCGCTTCGAGACCGGTGTGCGCGTGCAATTCTAGGCACGGATGCCAATAGCAGCAGGATCACAGCCCGGCAACGGGCTGTGATCACTGTAAATGGAAGCGGTAAAAGCGGTTGGGCTCGCCGACAACAAACACCTGCCCGAATGGCCCAACGGTGATCCCTTCCGGCTGGCGGATGCCCCACCACCAGTCGCCCAATTTGAGCCGTTGCAACACCCGTCCAGACATGTCCACTTCAACCAGCACCCGCGAACGTTCATGCAACACCAGCAAGCTCTGGTGTTCGTGATCAAAATAGATTCCCGCCACGTCATCACCGGCTGGCACCGTGTAGGGAAACACACTCACCTGCGGGATCACATCATGATGCGTGCCTGCAAACACCAGGATATGGTCAGGACCAGACTCTTTCGCAACAAACAGGATGTCACGTGCGCGATCATACGCCAGACCCTCATACCCTTTGTTGTTTTCCCCCACTGGCGGCAAATCAATGACCCGTACAGACATCGATTGATGCACCCGATCAACATCGGCGGGGATGTCGATGATACTGATGCGGTGCGCCCGCTCTTCGACAATGGCAAAGCGATTGTCTTTCAACCAGACCAGGTCTTCGGGGTCTGCAAACGCATACAGCGCAACCGAACGCAGTACATGACCATCCAGGCCTGCTTCGTACAACATCATCGGGTTGTTGCTGACCATCCACAACCGGCCACTGTCATCATGGCGCGTGATGCCTGACAGGTTACGCATGCCCTTGATCGTGGTTGCAGAAATCTCGCCCGACAGCATACCCATGCGGCCATCGCCCGGAGGCTCCGCACAAGCCGCCAGCAGCAACGCCATCACTAACACCCAGTACTTCACCATGGTCGTGGCACCGTGATGCTGCCACCACTGAAACTGTAATCGTCACCCCCCAAACGGCCGAGGGGATCCAGCGCCTGCGCATCCACGTGGATGCGGCCTTTATCATCGGTGCTGGTGATCGCATCATCCAGCCACACCGATTGCACCTGCAGAAACACCAGCAACTGCTTGCCCAACTCCTGCGTGCTGTGCAAGGTGCAGGCAAATGCCACCCGTGCATCCTGCAGGCGCGGCAACGGAAAATCGCCAAACGGCACCGTTGCCAACCCTTGCCGGGCCAGTTCGGATTCACCAAACGGCAAGGGTCGCGAGGTCTCACTGACATCCACCGCCATTTCCCGGTGCGGGATATGCACCACACAGTGCTTGCGCTCGACCAGGTTGCGGGCCGTGTCCTTGTCGCCGCCATCGGCCTTGCGACCGATCGACACCATGAATACCGGCGGGTCACTGCAAACGGCATTGAAATACGAGAATGGCGCCAGGTTAAGCGAATCATCGCCATTATCGCTGAGGATCCAGGCAATCGGCCGTGGCACGACAGACTGGATCATCAGGTGATACATGCGGTTCGGGGACAGTGACGGGGGATGTATCTGCATGGTAATCCTGATGGCGGGTGAACCCTTGTATGATAGCCGACGTATTATGGCCCAATGATGACAGGACCCACACGAGGAGCCCACCATGCGCTTTGCCTTCCACGCCACCATGTGCCCACCCGAGCAATACCTGCCGCTCGCCAAAATCGCCGAGGAAGCCGGCTTCCAGGGTTTCACCTTCCCGGACAGCATCTGCTACCCGCAGGAAGCCGACACCAAATACCCGTATAACGCCGACGGCAGCCGCAATTTCCTCGAAGGTGTACCTTTCCTGGAACCGTTTTGTGCCATCCCCGCGCTCGGCGTCGTGGCGCCCAAGCTGCGCTTCACTACCAGCGTGGTGAAACTGCCAATCCGCAACCCGGTGATTGTGGCCAAGCAGGTCTCCACCGTGGCGGTGATGACCAACAACCGCTTCGCCTTCGGCGTGGGCCTGAGCCCGTGGATTGAGGATTTCCAGATCTGCGGTGAACGCTGGGAAGGCCGTGGCAAGCGCATGGACGAGATGATCGACATCATCCGCGGCCTGATGACCGGTGACTACTACGGCTACGACAGCGAGTACTACCAGATCCCGCCTTGCAAGATCTGCCCGGTACCGAGCGAGCCCGTGCCGATCCTGTTCGGCGGCCATGCCGATGTCGCCTTGAAGCGTGCCGCCCGCACCGGCGATGGCTGGATCCACGCCGGCGGCACCATCGAGACCCTGAAACCGCTGATCGACAAGCTCAACACCTACCGCAAGGAATTCGGCACCGACAACAAGCCATTCGAAATCCACGCCATCACCGCCGATGCCTACAGCGTCGACGGCGTGAAGCAATTACGCGATATGGGTGTGACCGAGTGCATCATCGGCTTCCGCGATGCTTACGCCGGCAAGCCGGACACGCAAACCGTGGAAGAAAAGAAAGTCGCTATCGACTGGTTTGCCAACGAGATCATCGCCAAAAGCGCCTGATATAGCGCCCGGCGGCAATCCTGGGTAGGCCATTCATCCAGCAAAAGCCACCTTCGGGTGGCTTTTTGTTTGATATCCCTCATTTTCCCAGCCAGTGACCGGCTTACACTGAAAAGATGAGCTTATGCCCACCACAACTCCGCCGGCAGGCAGGCCACACCTTGGTCGAGCTGATGATCGTTACCTTGATCATCGGCATCCTGATGGCCACCAGCGTTGCCATTTATGGTGTTTACACCACGCGTGCCCACGTTGCCGAGGGCCTGGCGATGCTGGGGCGCCACAAGCTGGCCCTGACGGAATACCACGCCAGCCAGCGCCACTGGCCTGTCGATAACCAGGCCGCGGGGCTGCCCGAGGCAGACGCCTTCCAGCGCGATGCCGTCGACGGCATCGCGGTATTACCGGAAGGAAGGATCGAAGTCCGTTACAACGTCCGTGCCGGGGATGGCACCCTGGTGTTCCAGGGACACAGCCAGGCCGGCTCGGTCACCTGGACGTGCGAAGGCGGCACACTGGCGGCGATTTACCGCCCCAGGCAATGCCGGTAATCCTGGCAGGCAGGGCATAGACCCGGCATCCCATCAGGCCCACCCGTGACCCGCCGATCTCGATGGGGGAAGCGTATTATTTTTCCAGCATCACCAGGTCTTCCCTGGCCGGTATGCCATAACGGGCTGTGGTGGCTGCATCAAAATATGCATCATGCCGCTGGATCCGCAATTTGAAACCCGCATCTTCCAGCGCACGGAAAAAATCCTCTTCGCCAAACACCCGGACATGGTCTTCCTGTCCATAGAAAAACAGCCTTGCGGCATCCCCTGTGATGCCATCATCCTCAAAGTTTTTCTTCAAAAGCCTGGAATATGGCGTCTGCAGGATGGCCAGGCCATTGGGTTTGAGCACCCGGTAAAACTCGGACAATGCTTTACGGTAGTCCGGGATATGCTCGAGCACATGATTCGCCACCAACACATCAAATGCCTCATCAGCAAACGGGATATCGGTTGCATCAATTTTCCGGACGCTGTCATCCGTTGGATAAAAATCTGCTTTCACATATAACGCTGGCGAATGTGAAATGATTTTCGGGGAGAGGTTTTTCTCCGGCGCGAAATGCAACACATGTGCTGATGTCATTCGCTCCCATAAACCCAATGCATCGAAAAACATGAAGAGATGCCTTTCCCGGTCATGCGCACCGCAATACATGCAGCCAAAATGGTCCACATCACTGCCTGCATAATCCAGTTTTTCCTGGAAGTCAGGCTGGCGACGAGAGCCGCCCCGGTACCGACTGAAGGAAGCAAAGGTTTTCCTGCACACGTAGCACTGTCGCTGCCAACCAAGTCGATTGACTGCGCGAAAAACCTGCTTCACAGCTGCAACCAAGGGTCGCTTCAACATGATTCATTCCTTCTATAAAAACCCACGGGCAGCAATAGCATGACTGCCTTGATCACATCGCAATATCACAAAAAGATGGCTGACAACAAACCGGCCAACCCTTCCAATAAAAACCATGTGGTCATTCCTTCCTTGACCGGAAATGTCACTGGGACAACTTTTCGCAACTCATCCGCATCAAAAAATATCCCCGCACACGCTGGGCAAACATCAATCTCGACACCCTCCATCACCAAGGCTCTCATTGCCTGGTTCGCACACTGTGCACAACATTTCCCGGATGTGTGTTGGCCAGCCTTCGATAGCAACCCGCTTGACGAAAGCTTGCGCCCCGCGAGGGAGAACAGCCTGTCTATTGATTTCCGGGGGACCCAATGCCCTGAACAATACAAACAGGAATACACCAGTACTTCATTGGCAGACGTGCTTGCCATCTTTTCCTGGCAACAGGGGCAAACCGGCACTTTCATGGTGCGCACACCCCTATCCGGTAGCGCAACTGCCCGGCACGCTCCTGTTTCAGGCGAGTTGCATCAGCACGCACGGCGCGACGCAATTGCGCAGGCGTGATCGCTTGCCGGTAAAACACGCCCACCACGTTCGCATAAGCGGGCAAGGTCAAGCACAGATGGCTTTGCCATTGTTGCCGCACGCTGCGATCACTGAGCAAGGCGGTGTCGCGCAACTGTTTCCGCTCCAGCGTGTTAATCACCAGCACACCACGCTCATTCACCAGCCGGCCCAAGGCATTACACCAGTCACGATCGGCCGCAAAAGAGCGATCAGGCTCACCATTACCGCCAAACAGGTCTTCAATCACCATATCGAAGGGCTCGCCACGGTAGCCTTCGACAAAAGCCCGTGCATCACCCTGCACCAGGGTGATGTCGCGCCCCTTCAAGCTGAAAAACCGTTTTGCCAGCGTGAGGTGCATGGCATTCAATTCCACACCGGTGACCTGCACACCGGGGCACCAGTCCCGCAACAGGTGTATGGCCGCACCGCCACCCACACCCAGCAGCAACACCCGTTTGGCCTGTGGCAGGGCCAATGCCGGCAAGGCCAGCAAGTCCCAGACCCCACCGGTCACCCGCCGCTGCGGATGATATTGGGTGTGCAGCACACCGTTGGTATACAGGCGGACACTGTGGCCAGCAGTACGGATTTCATAACGCTCGCCTGCCACCTGCCTTGAGAACACCACCGCCATGCATCACCTCCGGAAAAGACATCGCGATTATGCCATTGATGGCCCTTTCCGTTAGACTGCACCCATCCTGACTGGACATGGAAGGCCCCCGATGCGCGCTCTACTCCTGCTTCCCCTGGCCATGCTGGCACTGGCTGCCTGCGGTGATCGCCAAGCCGCTCCCGAGCCGCTGGTTCGCCCCGTCAAAACCCTGGTGGTCGAATCCGGCGACGGCAGCTGGTTGCGCAAGTTTCCCGGCACCGTCAACGCCAGCGACAAATCCGAACTCGCCTTCCGGGTCAGTGGCGAAATCATCGAGCTGCCAGCGAAAGCCGGTAACAACGTGAAAGCCGGCGACCTGCTCGCGCGCCTCGACCCGACCGAATACCGCCTGCAACGCGACGATCGCCAGGCCTCGTTCGACCTTGCCCGCGCACAACACGAACGCGCGAAAAAACTGGTGGGCGGCGCCATTTCGCAAGCGGATTACGACAAGGTGTTCAGCCAGTACAAGACTGCCGAGGCAGCCTTGCGCCTTGCCGAACAAAACCTCGAGTACACCGAATTGCGCGCACCGATGGATGCGATCATTTCCAAGGTCTTTGTCGATAACCGCCAGAACGTGACCGCCAAGCAGGCCATCCTGAACATCCAGGCCGTTGACAAGGCCGATGTGGTGTTCCAGTTGCCGGAATCCATCGTTGCACGCATTAACCGCAAGCGCGAAAACCGTGACAGCTATTCACCGCAAGTCGTGTTTGACTCGCATCCCGAGCAATTATTCCCGACCCGTATCCGTGAGTTTGATACCGAGGCCGATCCCGCCACCCAGTCGTACAAAGTGACACTGACGATGGATCGCCCGAAAACATTCCCGGTACTCGATGGCATGACCGTGACGGTATTGCTCGACCTGAGCAAACTGATCGCTACCGACAACGGCATCCCCATGTTGCCGCTGGAAGCCGTGTTCTCACCGCAAGACCAACCGCTGGATGCGAGTGAGCGTTATGTGTGGAAGCTTGACCCCGCAACGATGGCCGTTCACCGCCAGGCTGTCACCGTTGGCCGGCTCACGTCCTTGGGGATGGAAATCACCTCCGGCATTGGCCAAGGCGATGAAATCGTGACGGCGGGCGTGCATTTCCTGGAGGAAGGCCAGGTGGTGCGTCGCCTCGAAAAAGAACGCGGCCTCTGACAGCCACTGGCCAAGGGCCAAACCGATATGAACATTGCAGCCTATTTTATCCGCAACCGCGTGATCAGCTGGATGCTGACCATCCTGATCCTGATTGGCGGGGCTTTGTCCTACCAAAGCCTGTCACGGCTCGAAGATCCGGAATTCACGGTCAAGGATGCCACGATCACCACCGCCTACCCGGGTGCATCACCGCAACAGGTTGAGGAAGAAGTGACGTACTTGCTGGAAAACGCCATCCAGCAATTGTCTTATGTGGATTACGTGACATCGGTAAGTTCCACCGGACTGTCGCAAATCAACGTCACCATGAAGCGGCAATACGGGAAGGAAGACCTGCCGCAAATCTGGGATGAGCTGCGTCGCAAGGTCAATGACGTGAGCCGCTCGCTGCCACCTGGCGTGCAAACACCTCTGGTCAATGATGACGTTGGCGACATTTACGGCTTGTTGCTTTCAGTCGTGGGTGACGGCTACACCATCAAGGAACTGAATGATTACGCCGATTACCTGCGTCGCGAACTGGTGCTGGTCAACGGTGTCGGCAAGGTTCGTGTTGATGGCAAATTAAAAGAGCAGGTCTTTATCGAGATCTCGCTGAGCAAGCTGGCACAGTTCGGCATCCCTTTGAGCCGCATCTACGATTTGCTCACCAGCCAGAACGTGGTTTCCAATGCCGGCGCCATCCACTTGGGCAGCGAATACGTTCGCTTCAACCCTACCGGTGAGTTCACCGATGTTCGACAGTTAGGCAACCTGGCCATCAGTGATTCCGGCGCCAGCGAACTGGTCTACCTGCGCGATGTGGCCGATGTCACCCGCGGCTTTGAGGAAGTGCCGTCATTCCTGAACTCCCTGAACGGGCGCCGCGCGATCACGCTGGGCGTGTCATTTGCATCGGGCGCGAACGTGGTGGATGTGGGCAAGGCCGTGCAGTCACGCCTGACGGCGCTGGAATATGCGCGTCCGGTCGGGATTGAGGTGTCGGTGATTTACGACCAGCCCTCGCTGGTGGAAGCCTCCGTCGACAATTTTGTGCTGAACCTGCTGGCTGCCGTGGTGATTGTGGTGGCCGTGTTATTGGTGTTCATGGGCATGCGTTCCGGCTTGTTGATTGGCCTGATCCTGTTCCTCACCGTGGTCGGCAGCTTTATTTTCTTCAAATTGATGAATATCGAACTGCAACGCATTTCACTCGGTGCCCTGATTATCGCGCTGGGTATGCTCGTGGATAACGCGATTGTGGTGACCGAAGGCATCCTGATCGGGGTGCAACGGGGCTTGAGCAAGCTGGAAGCGGCGGTGGCCATCGTCAGGCAGACCATTTGGCCCTTGTTGGGTGCAACGGTGATCGCCATCATTGCCTTTGCCCCGATCGGCCTGTCACAGGACTCCACCGGCGAAATGCTCGGCAGCCTGTTCTGGGTCTTGCTCATCTCTTTATTGTTGTCGTGGTTTACCGCCATCAGCCTGACACCGTTTTTTGCCGACCTGCTGTTGCAAGGCGCGAACACACAAAATCCAGCCAGTGATGACCCCTATGGCAGTAAGTTATTTGTGATGTACAAGCGGGCGCTGGATACCTGCATGAAAAAACCGGCGATGACACTGATCGCACTGGCCGGATTGCTGGTCGTTTCCGTCGTTGTGTTCAAGCAGGTCAAGGTGGTGTTCTTCCCTGCCATGACCACCCCCATGTTCACCATGGATTACTGGCGCAGCCAGGGAACGGATATTCGCGACACCTTTGCTGACATCCAGGCACTCGAAAACTGGCTCACCACGCAGGATGAAGTCGTACAGGTCAGCTCCAATACCGGTCGCGGCGGTATCCGTTTCATGCTCACTTACCCGATCGAAAAAAGTTATCCCAGCTTTGGCCAGTTGCTGGTAGAAGTGCAGGATTATCGCCAGATTGACCCCCTGGCCAGGCGGCTTGCCCAACGCGTTGCGACGGACTTTCCTGACTCGCAAATCAAGTTCCGCAAATTCGAGCTAGGCCCGCAAAAGCCTGGAAAAATCGAGGCCCGCTTCAGCGGCCCGGACCCCGATGTGCTGCGCCAACTCGCCGTGCAGGCTGAAGCCATTTTCCGCGCGGAACCCGGCATTGCCGCAGTGCGCAACGACTGGCGCGAACGCAGCAAGATGATTCGCCCGCAGTTTGCCGAAGCCCAAGCCCGCCGTGCCGGCATCAGCAAGCAGGATATTGACGACACCTTGCTCATGGCGTTTTCCGGCAAACAGGTTGGCCTCTACCGGGAAGGTACGACCTTGCTGCCCATCATCGCTCGGCCACCGGCCACCGAACGTACCGATATCGACAACCTGCCCAACCTGCAAATCTGGAGCCCGGCCTCACGCGCTTACATCCCGATTGAGCAGGTCACCTCCGGCTTCACCACCGAATGGGAAGACAGCATCATCATGCGCCGCGACCGCAAGCGCACACTCACCGTGCTGGCAGACCCGGACGTGATTGACGGTGAACCGACCAGTGTGGTGTTCAAGCGCATCCGCGAACCGATTGAAGCCATCGCCCTTCCCCAGGGTTACGCCTTCGAGTGGGGCGGGGAATTTGAAGCCTCCGAGGAAGCGAACACGGGCATTTACTCCTCCCTGCCAATCGGACTGGCATTGATGTTCGTCATCACCGTACTGCTGTTCGGCACGCTGCGCCAAGCCGTGGTGATCTGGTTGACCGTACCGCTGGCCCTGATCGGTGTGGCCTGGGGCCTGTTCCTGATGGGCCGGCCGTTCACGTTCATGGCCCTGCTCGGCTTCATCAGCCTGGTCGGCATGCTGATCAAGAACGGCATCGTGCTGGTCGACCAGATCCGCCTGGAACTGGCCGAAGGCAAGGAACCCTACCAGGCCGTGTTTGACTCCGCGGTCAGCCGGGTCCGGCCCGTTGCGATGGCCGCCATCACCACCATTCTCGGGATGCTGCCGCTGCTGATGGATGTGTTCTTCGAAGCCATGGCTGTGACCATCATGTTCGGGCTGGGCTTTGCCACCATCCTCACCCTGATTGCCGTGCCGGTCGCCTATATCCTGTTCTACCGCATCCCCTACCAGCCCTTGAAAAACTGACCGATCCGATCAAATACGGTAAAAACCCGCCCATGCTGAGGCGAGTATGACCGAATTTGTTAATTGCCTTGACTGGGCCGCATCCGGATAATGTTGCGCTCCGGGACGCGCTGCATTGCGCTCCCACCGAATCCTGTCACAAGCGAGGTTTGCCATGCGTACCCCTATTTGCGAGAAGCTGGGTATCGAATACCCGATTTTTGCCTTTACCCATTGCCGCGACGTGGTCGTGGCCGTTGCCAAGGCCGGCGGTATCGGTGTGCTGGGCGCGGTCGGCTTCAGCCCGGAAAAGCTGAAAGAAGAACTGGACTGGATTGACGCCCACATCGGCGACCTGCCTTACGGCGTGGACATCGTGATCCCGCAGAAATACGAAGGCATGGGCGAGATGGATGCTGACAAGCTCGAGAAAATGCTGCTGGACATGATCCCGGCCGAGCATTTCGAATTCGCCAGCAAGTTGCTGAGCGACCACGGCGTACCGGAATGGCCGGATCCGGAAGACAAGATGGGCCTGCTGGGCTGGAACGAAGCGATCGCCACCAAGCTGGTTGACGAAGCACTGACCCGTCCGAAGTGCCGCCTGATTGCCAACGCCCTGGGCACCCCACCGGCGCACATCATCAAGCAGGTGCAGGACTCCGGCCGTTTGATTGGCGCCCTGTGCGGCAAGATCAAGCAAGCCAAGGCGCACAAAGCCGCTGGCCTGGACTTCATCATTGCGCAAGGCTCCGAGGGCGGTGGTCACACCGGCGAAATCGGCTCCATCGTATTGTGGCCGCAGCTGATTGATGCCGTGGGTGACACCCCGGTACTGGCCGCTGGTGGTATCGGTAACGGCCGCCAGATGCTGGCTGCCATGGCCATGGGTGCGGCCGGCGTGTGGACCGGTTCCCTGTGGCTGGCGGTGGAAGAAGCCGAAGCCGAGCCGGCGCAGAAGCAGTCCTACTTCAACGCCACTTCCGAAGACACCACCCGTTCACGTTCCTGGACCGGCAAGCCCTGCCGCATGCTGAAGAACGACTGGACCGAAGCCTGGGGCGACCCGGCCAACCCGCAGCCGCTGGGCATGCCGCTGCAAGGCCTGGTGACCGGCGACGCGATCCGCCGTACCCACAAGTACGCTGCCGTCGGTGATTGCCAGAAAGTGGCCTTCAACCCGGTCGGCCAGGTGGTTGGCCAGATCAACAGCGTGGAATCCACCCGTGGCGTGGTGCAGCGCCTGATCACCGAATACGTGGACGCACTGGAACGGGTCAATGGCCTGATGCCGGATGCCTAAGCGTCAAGCGGTTCATAAAAAACCCGGGCTTGCCCGGGTTTTTTATTGCGCAGGTGTTTGCGTGTAAACCGCTTCCTCATCGGAAAGCGTCATGATCATCGCCACAAAATGCGGGTCTTCACCACGCAACAGCTCCGGCAATTCCCGCCGGAAATCCGCACGCCGGCACCACTCACGCATATAGTCTTCCCAGGAATGCCAGCGCCGTGATTGCCTCGCATTCATGTCGTCTTCGTACACCAGCAGGTAGGCGCGTTCGAACAATGACACCAGCATGGTGAAAATAATGATCATGCGCTCACGCTGCTCCAGTGACAGGCCCGGCGTTTCATCGGCCGAGAACAGGCGCAGGTCAGGATTTTCCAGCGCGATCTTCAGGAAATCCTGGTAGTTGTCTGACAATAACTGGTAAACCTCTTCTTCCTCATTGTCGCGTTCCTTGTGTTGTTCATAGATGAACACGCCAATGGCCAGCGGCAAGCCCACCACGGTCACCACATAACTCAACAATTCCCAGGTTTCGATCGTCACGATCATGCTCCCACGCAGTCAGGCCCGGCTTTGCAAACACCGTTGCAGCTGGCAGGCCATGGCCAGTGCTTCGTCAGTCGGCAGGCGGTAACAGGTTACCGGGCTATCCGGCTGTGACAGGCATTGAGCATGCGCCTGATTGGCCGCGGCATCAAGCTGAACACCCAGCCATTGGCAGCGTTGCATGATATGCGCACGCACACTGGCTGCGTGCTCCCCAATGCCGCCACTGAACACCAGCGCATCGATGCCGCCCATTGCCGAAGCCATGACCGCCACCTCACGCGCCACCCGGTCACAGAAATAGTCCACTGCAAACCTTGCCGCTTCGCCCGCATCGGCCAGCAAGGCCTGCATGTCACCGCTGCTGCCCGATAAAGCCTTGAGACCGCTGTCGTGATACAACAAATGCTCCAGTGCATCGACATCCATACCCTGTCGCAGCAGGTGCAACAACACGCCAGCATCCAGTCGCCCCGGCCGTGTTGCCATTGGCACGCCATCGAGTGCAGAAAACCCCATGGTAGTCGCCACACTGTTGCCATTGTTAACAGCACAAAGACTGGCACCGGCCCCGAGATGCGCAATCACCACACGGCCGGCATGTGCCTGCGGGTCAATCTGCAACAGGCAATCCGACAGGTACTGGTAGGAAATACCATGGAAGCCATACTGGCGCACACCTTGCTGTGGCCACGGTGCCGGCAGTGGCAAGCGGTATTGCAGTGCCGGCAAGCTGCGATGGAAATCGGTGTCATAGCAGGCGTACTGCATCGCATCCGGCAATTGTTGCTGGCAGGCAGTGACCAATTGCAAACCGACTGGCTGGTGCAATGGTGCCAGCGGCACCAGCGCTTCCAGCTCACGCATCACGCCATTATCGATTCGCTCGGGACCACAACGATGTTCACCACCATGCACGATGCGATGCACCACGACATCCACATCCGCACCCAACTGCTGCAAGCCTTGTTGCAAGGCATCGGCATGATCCCCCGCTGCCAATCCATTCAAGCTGGCGGTCGCCAGTGCTTGCACTGTATCCGCCAAGGCAAACCGCGCCAGCTTGAGACTGGAAGAACCGGCATTGACCGCCAACAGCTGCGTCATGAAGCACGCCCGTGATGATGACACAGCACGGCAATGGCACAGGAATACAAACGCCCCAGCGCGCCTTCCGAACGACTGGTCAGCACCACCGGCACGCGCGCACCCAGTAACACGCCCGCTTCCTTCGAGTCACTGAAATACAAAAACTGTTTGGCCAGCATGTTGCCGGATTCCAGCTCCGGCACCACCAACACATCCGGGTCACCCGCTACCGGCGAGACAATGCCTTTGGTTTTGGCGGCCGCTTTGGAAATCGCGTTATCCAGTGCCAATGGGCCATCCAGCACGGCACCGGTAATTTGCTTGCGATCGGCCATCTTGCATAAGGCGGCCGCATGCACGGTGCTGGGAATGTTCGGATTGACGAATTCCAGCGCTGACAGCAAAGCCACTTTCGGCGTCACCACGCCCAGTGAGTGCATCAAGTCGATCGCGTTCTGCACGATATCGCGCTTGGCAGCGAGATCCGGTTCAATATTGATTGCAGCATCGGTGACAACCAGCAGCTTGTGGTACGCAGGGCTATCGATCACAAACGCATGACTGATGCGCCGATCGGTGCGAATACCGTTATCACGATGCAGGATAGCGCCCAGCAACTCACCCGTTGGCAAACTGCCCTTGACCAGGATATCGAC
>SBFY01000147.1 GCA_006227085.1 Gammaproteobacteria bacterium | reverse complement strand
CGCCATAAGCATTTGGATAATTTTCACTAAAAATTCTATCGGCAATGATTGCCGCACTTCCTTTATCAAGAGAAATTTTTTTACCGGAAAAAAACACGCCTATAGATAAGACAACCATGTCGTCGCTCAATGGAAATGGTGTATGATTAAAAAACAAATCAACAGTTGCATCAACATCTTTACCTTCCAGATGACTTTCAATTCTAGACTTCAAATCAGACTTCAATCCCTCTCTAATTTTATGTAATTCTTTACCCGAAAACCCATCAAGTAATAATATCGGTTCTCCATTTTTTCTAAAAAATCGAAAAATTACGACTACCTTTTTTATAAATTTACATTTAAAGTTTTTATTGCTCATATCAGAAAAATTTTGCATGACTACGTTTTCATAACGACAGTCATTTGGAATTTCATCAGAAAAAGCATTCCCAGTAATCGACAGAAAAATAGCGGCGCTTAAGGATAGAATTACATTCTTTGTTAGGCTTTTATTCCATTTGTTGCGATACATCATTATCTCTCCCTCACATTCTCCCCCCGCCGCTTGCATCAGCGGTGACAGGAAGTATTCCATTGCCGGTTTTTACTTCAGCACTGACGGCCATGCCAAATTAAAGGGGTCGGAGGGATTATTCTTTAACCAGCGACACCGATTACTCAAAATTTAATCCCTCCGAACCCTTTTATTGCTTTTATTGTTTTATTCCCACGCACTCCAGAACCCCACCCTTTAATCCACCCAATTCTCAAACTTCAAACCTTTCACCCGCACAAACTCACGCTGGTTATTGCTGACCAGTATCCAGCCCCTGGAGAGGGCATGCCCAGCAATTTGCGCATCGTAGGCACCAATGGGCTTACCAACAGCGCGTAATTGCGCCCGCAGCTTGCCGGTCGCCACCGCAGCTTCGGCATCGTAATCGACCACTGGCACCCATTGCGCCAAGGCATCCAATGCGCTGCGGTTTTTACGGGGTGCGCCACTCGCCTCAGCACCGTAGACCAGCTCATGCCATGTGATCGCCGACATCATGGCACCGCCCGCGCCAAGTGCCTCCAAACGCTTTATCACCGAAACTGGTTGGCGTTTGATGGTGTAAATGCAGATATCCGTATCCAGCAAATACATTCAGAATGTCTCCCGTTCCTGGGGCAGAGGCTGCTCACGCCCTGTCGCCATAAAGTCATCCGTGAAGCTGGCCAACACCCGCTGCAATGGGGGTGGGCTTTTGTGCAATGGGCGTATGACCAGCTCCTCACCCCGGCGAAATATCTCAACATCGCCCTCTTCCATGCTAAAGCCCTTGGGCAGGCGCACGGCGCGGCTGTTGCCACTGGTGAATACCCGGGTTTTCATAAAAGGACTCCTCAACATACCAATGTATATACAGTATATACATTGGGCGAATAATGCAACCTTGGAAAACAAGAGAAGAACAAGCGATACCCATGACCGCTCATTCCCTCACACCCCTAATGACTGGCAGCTTGCAATCGCCTTCTGGATACTGTATATATTTACAGTACCACAAGAGGATCCCAGTATGCGCCACGATACCCACACCCAGCCGATATCCCAGCCACCGCTTGCCAGCCCCCAGCTGGGGCTGTTCATGGAAGGCACTGGCGACAGTAGCGCTGATGCCCCGCCCGGCTTGAAGCTGGACGAATGGCTGTGGCGGCTGCCGCTGGCGATCAGCAATGGCAATATCCGCCGCTGGCTGGATTACTGGGCCGCGCAGCAGGAGCTGCCGCATTACCCACGCTGGGTGACGCTGGTGTGCCACCAGGGCATCCCGCATGGGCTGCAAAGGGAGTTACGGGACTATGGCCTGCCGACCCTGATCCTGCGGCCGCAGCCGGGCTACCCGCTGGAATTGCTGACCGAACATGCCCTGCAATCCGGCAAGAGCGATATCGTGATTGCCCCGATGCCCAGTGCCAATGGGCAGTGGCTGCAGCGCTACAACACCGCCGCAGCCCGCGGCAACACACGCGCCCTGCTCATTTAAGCCGGGGGCGGAAGCGAACGCCCAAATGCATCAGGCCCGCTAAAAGCGGGCCTGATTATGGAACAAGCATTTAAATATCAGTGAGTTAGTGAACTGTCTGGCTAACCGTCGTGAACTCTTCGCTGCCCACCTGCTCACCTTCGACCACATTCTCTGCCGCTTCCATACCGGCCTGGATCATGGCACGGGCCACTTCGATGCGACTGCCGCCCAGGTAGTTTGAAGACTCATCCGAAAAGCGGATGCAGACCAACGGCTCTCCCTCGCCCGGACGACGCAGGCAGATTTCGCCATTCGGCATTTCCACCAGTTCCAGCACAGGATTCATCACGGTCAGTACCTCTTGGGATGTGCACTTATTGTAACAGTTGGGGCAGCCAGGGGCGAATTCAAGCCACCAGCCTCACCATTCTTCATTGGTCATGCGCTGGCGCTCGAGCAGGGCTTCCAGCTGCGCGTGGATGGCCGGCAGCGCTGTCTCTGCCTGTGCCGTGGCGACCACAATCAGCCCGGCCGCTTTCGGTTCACCGACGGACGGGTGCAGGCAGGCCTGCCACTGCCGCTGCAGGGACCCTGCCCAATCGCCCGCTTCCAGCAATGCCAGTTCCGTGGCGTTCTCGGCGGAACGGCCATCAGCCTGCAGCAGGTCTTGCAGTTCCCGCGCTGCAACAAAGGCACGATCCGGCAGGTTCAGCTGGCTGGCCAATTCACGCAGGTAGGTGGTGTAGGCGCGCCATAAAAAGAACAGCGCGGTTTCTTGCTGGGCGATACCGCTCGCCTGCAGGGCCTTGCCGGCTTGCTGCAGGCAGTAATTGACGCGATGACGGTATGGGTTGCTCACCGTTATTTACTGCGGGTTTGCCACTTGCCGTCTTCGTAAAACGCCTGCCAACCGGTGGCCTTGCCGTCTTGTTCCGTCATCAGGTATTGCTGCGCGGTCTTGCGGCTGTAGCGGATGATGGCAGGATTGCCCTCATCATCGGCAACCGGCCCTTCCAGCAGGAAGTGGTATTTCGGGTCGATTTCGGCCTTGTGCGGCAGGATTTCCTGCAGCAGCGGTGCGCGGGTTTCACGGTTCTTGGGGAAACCGCTGGCTGCCAGGAACAGGCCAGCAGCACCATCCCGCAACACGTAGGTATCATCGACTTTTTCACAACGCAGTTCCGGCATCGGCACCGGATCCATCTTCGGCGGTGCCGGTTGGCCGTTACGCAACAACTTGCGGGTGTTCTTGCAGGATTCGCTGGTGCAACCAAAGTACTTGCCGAAGCGGCCGGTCTTCAACTGCATGTCACTGCCGCACTTGTCACATTCAATGACCGGGCCGTCATAGCCCTTGATGCGGAACTGCCCTTTCTCGACTTCAAAGCCGGCGCAATCGGGGTTATTACCGCAAATGTGTAACTTGCGGCCTTCATCGATCAGGTAGCTGTCCATGGCGGCATTGCATAGCTTGCAGCGATGCTTGTGGCGCAAGACACGCGATTCGCCTTCTTCGTCGTCATCGGCAATTTCATCACCCGGCACCAGGTTCAGGGTTTGCTTGCAACGCTCTTTCGGTGGCAAGGCATAACCGGAACAGCCAAGGAACACACCCGTAGTACCGGTGCGGATGGTCATCTGACGGCCACAGGTCGGGCACGGGATATCGGTATCGGTTGGGTCATTGCCGCGCATGCCGCCGTCTTTTGCACCTGCGGCATCCAGCTTCTGGCGGAATTCAGCGTAGAAATCGTCCAGCAGGGCTTTCCAGTCACGATTGCCTTCGGCGACATCATCGAGTGAGTTTTCCATGCGCGCGGTGAAGTCGTAGTTCATCAGGTCTTCAAAGTTCTCGACCAGGCGTTCGGTGACGATATCACCCATTTTCTCGGCATAGAAACGGCGCTTTTCCGACTTCACATAACCGCGATCAACAATCGTGGAAATGATCGACGCATAGGTTGATGGACGACCAATGCCGCGTTTTTCCAGTTCTTTTACCAACGAGGCTTCGGTGTAACGCGGCGTCGGCTTGGTGAAATGCTGGCTCGGTTTCAGTGCCTTCAGTGTCAATTCATCTTTCGGGGAAACCGGCGGCAGGATACCGTCATCGTCATCTTTCTTGACCGGCGGCTGCACCTTGGTGAAGCCTTCGAAATCCATCACGCGACCACGCACAGCCAATTGATAGTCGCCGGCATCCACTTCCAGCGTAGTGGTGGTGTAACGCGAATCGGTCATCTGGCAGGCGACGAATTGCCGCCAGATCAATTCATACAAGCGCTGGGCGTCACGTTCAGCATCGATATCACTGGGCATGCGCGTGACATCGGAAGGACGGATGGCTTCGTGCGCTTCCTGTGCGCCTTCCTTGCTGCTGTACTTGCGCGCTTTTTCCGGCAAATACTCCTTGCCGTAGTGGCCGTTAATGTAGTCACGGCAATGGCTGACCGCCTCATCACTGAGGTTGGTGGAGTCGGTACGCATGTAGGTGATGAAGCCGGCTTCGTACAGGCGCTGCGCCAGCATCATGGTTTTCTTGACGCCGAAGCCGAGGCGCGTGCTGGCGGCCTGCTGCAGCGTGGAGGTAATAAAAGGTGCACCCGGTTTGCTGCTGCCCGGCTTGTCTTCACGGCTGCTGACGACCAGCTTGGCCTTCTCGATCGCCGCCATGGCTTCTTTCGTGACTTTTTCGGAACCGGGACGGAAGGCCTTGCCCTGGTGCTTGCGCACCGACAGGGTCAGCTCGGCACCTTTCGGGGTTTTGGTATCGACATCCAGTTCCCAGTATTCCTCGGGCACAAACTTGCGGATCTCCTGCTCACGCTCGACGATCAGGCGCACCGCCACCGATTGCACCCGCCCTGCGGACAACCCACGTGCCACTTTCGCCCACAGCAACGGTGACAGCATGTAGCCCACCACGCGATCGAGGAACCGGCGCGCCTGCTGGGCATTGACGCGATTGATCTGCAATTCGCCCGGATGCTCAAACGCCTCGGTGATCGCCTGTTTGGTGATTTCGTTGAAGACCACACGACGGTATTTGGCCGGGTCACCGCCAATCGCTTCCATCAGGTGCCAGGCAATGGCCTCCCCTTCGCGGTCCAAGTCAGTCGCGAGGTAGATGGCATCGCATTTCTCGGCCTGCTTGCGCAGGTCTTCCACCACCTTTTCCTTGCCGGGAAGGATTTCGTAATGCGGCTCCCAACCACCTTCCGGGTCAATGCCCATGCGGGTGACCAACGCCTTATGTTGCTGCTTGGCTTTGGCGGCAGGTGTCTGGGCCTTCTTGGCTGGCGCCTTCTTGGGCTTGGCTTGGCCACCACCACTCACCGGAAGGTCGCGGATATGGCCTACGCTCGACTTGACGATGTAATCCGACCCCAGATATTTGTTGATCGTACGGGCTTTGGCGGGGGACTCGACGATAACCAAGGACTTTGCCATGGGTTCCCTTAAGGCGATTTGGTGAATGAAAGGGCGACATATATAAGTGGAGTTTTCCGCCCGGTCAAGTGATTCAACGCAAGGCAGTCATGGGCGGATGTGGTAGTCTTTTGCTACAAACCCAGATTTCATGCGGCATCCGAGGGCATTTCGATGAGCACTTACCAACATATCCTGGTGGCGGTTGACCTCTCTACCGATGCGGACAAAGTCCTTGCGAAAGCCAAGGCCTTGGCCCATGCCTTCGGTAGCACCTTGAGCATCGTGCATGTCATTGAACCCCTGAGTTATGCCTACGGTGGTGACCTGCCGGTGGATTTATCCGGCATCCAGGAAGAGATCCTCAAGCAGGCCCGCCAGAAAGTGGCCGCCCTCGCTGCCAAAGCCAATGTGCCGGATGACCGCTGCCACCTGCCGACCGGCAAGCCGGCCATGGAGATCCAGCAACTCTGCGAAAAACTGAAGGTGGATGCGGTGGTGATTGGCAGCCACGGTCGTCATGGTTTGGCCCTGCTGCTGGGCTCAACCGCCAATGCCTTGCTGCATGGCACCAAGACCGATGTGCTGGCAGTTCGGGTCGGCGATTAACCCGCCCAAGCTTGCAGGGGTCCCTCATGCCCGGCCCTTATGACTGTCCCCGGATAAAGGCTGCCAGGCCCGCTGCATCAAACGGCCAACCCAGCTCTTCATCGCTGGCCACACATCGCAGCACCGGGATGCGGATGCCATAACGCTCCATCAACGCATCATCCAGCGCGATATCCTCTTCCCTGAATTGCCCGGCTATCGGGCTCGCATCCAGTAATGCCTTGGCGTCCTCGCAGAGATGACAGCCCAGGGTACCGTAAAGAATCCACTGCATAAAAAAAGCCCGGGTCGGATGACCCGGGCATGCTAGCAAATATCCACCATCAAAACAGATTAGCGAATACCAAAGCCTTCAGCGAATGTCATAGCCACTCTCATTGTGCAGCACGATATCCAGCCCTTCGGTTTCCTGTTCCGCCGTCACACGCAGGCCGATCAGCAGATCAGTGAGTTTCAGCAACACCCAGGTCACGACCGCGGTATAGGCAAAGGTCGCCACGATGCCGATCACCTGCACCTTCACCTGTGAGGCCATCGTCATGCCTTCGTTGTAGCCATGGCCACTGAATACGCCCAAGGCATCACTGGCAAAGACACCTGCCAGGAAGGTGCCAAGAATGCCACCCACGCCGTGCACCGGGAAAACATCCAGTGAATCGTCGATCTTGAGTTTCTGCTTCAAGGTCAGGGTTGCAAAGAAACAGATAAAACCGGCCAATGTGCCAATCACAACCGCACCGCCCGGACCAACAAAACCGGAAGCCGGGGTGATCGTACCCAGGCCTGCCACCATGCCGGTGACGGCACCCAGCACGCTGGGTTTGCCATAGCGGATCCATTCAATGGTCAACCAGGTAATCGCACCCGCAGACGCGGACAAGTGCGTCACCAGCAAGGCCATACCGGCATCACCGTTAGCGGCCAGTGCACTACCTGCGTTGAAGCCGAACCAGCCCACCCACAGCATGCCCGCACCCATCATCGTCATGGTCATGTTGTGTGGTGGCATCGCGGTGGTGCCAAAACCCTTGCGGTTACCAATCACCATGGCAGCCACCAGCGCCGCCACACCGGCCGTGATATGCACCACAGTGCCACCGGCAAAATCCAGCAAACCCATATCGAAGAGCCAGCCACCACCCCACACCCAATGACAGACCGGGGCATACACCACCAGCAACCACAACGCCGAAAACAGCATCACGGCCGAGAAACGGGTGCGCTCGGCAAAACCACCAATGATCAATGCGGGCGTGATGATGGCAAAGGTCATCTGGAACATCAGGAACACGGTTTCAGGAATACTGCCACTCATGGCCTCTTTGCCAATACCGGACAGCAACCATTTGCCACTGCCGATGATGGCATTGGCTGAGCCGCCATCGCCGAAGGCCAGTCCATAGCCCAGCAGGAACCATAATAAGGAAGCCGCGCCGGCGATGGCGAAACACTGCATCAGCACGGTCAGCACGTTCTTGGAACGCACCAGGCCACCATAGAACAGGGCCAGGCCCGGCAAGGTCATGAACAGCACAAGGGCTGTCGAAGTGAGGATCCATGCCGTGTTGGCGGCATCCAGTCCACCCTCATCAGCCAGCACCGGTACAGGCAACGCCAGCAGTAATGGCAGCATTGAGCCGCACACAATGAATTTCCTGATCGAAGACATACACCCCCCTTATTGAACTTAAATGGTGCGATAAAAAACCCAATTGCACTTTTATAGTGCAAAATAATCCCCTGCAAGGAGACTTCCCACATATCGCACCAAATTCATGCAATAAGTATGCCGACGTACGCACCTCGGCTGTGCATGGGCTCACTCGCCCAGGAAAGGCTCCATAAAGGAAACCATCGCCTCAGCTGCGATACGGTGCCCCTCATCATTGGGATGAGTATCATCCTCGTCAGTGAGCATGAAATAACGATGCCCAAACGGACGATAGGCTGGCAGCAAATCAAGATACGGTATACCGGTTTGCTGGAACAATTTTCCAGCCTGCTCATGTGCATAGCCGAGCGGATAAGACTCATAATCCCTGAGCAAGGGAAAGATGACCGCAACCAAGGGCACGCCATGATCATCTGCGGAACGCTTCATGGCTTGCACTGAGTTGACCACTGGCTGCCAGTATTTGTCTTGCTCGTAGAATGCCTTGTAACGGTCAACACCACCCAGCAATGCGCCTGTTGCCTTGATCCACTGCAAATAGGCCCAAGCGAGAAATTGGCTATTCTTTCCAAGCTTATCCAGTCGTGCCGTTGCCCGCATGGCCGCCCCCACGTTCTGGACCATGAATTCAGAGGGAATCGGATCGTTCAGTACATACGCCAACACAACCAGGTCGGGCTGGTATTTCCACACCACCGTTTCCAGTAATCGGGCCTGTGCTGGTGTACCTTGTCCGCTGATAGCAAAATTCATGATTTCAACGGGCCTGTGAGAGGCCAGCAACGCACCCAGTCGCGCAGGGAAGGTATTTTCCAAGGCAACGCTGTAGCCGTATGCCACCGAGTCGCCCAACACAGCAATCCGGAATACATCGGGGGATTTACTCTCCCGTAGCTCTTCTCCCCTAAAACCCTGGCTATTGATATTCGGATCCTCGCGATCAAACTCCACAAACAGCACCGGATCCTCACTGCGCTTCATACGGGCATTCAGGTGGCGGTTGGGAGTCTGGTTACGTGACAAGGACCTTGCAGCAACCGGCTCCATCCATCCAGCCAATTGCATACACCGGACAACGAACTCCCCCCCAAGCGCCATTAATAAAAATGACATCAAAATCAATACACTAGCTTGCAAGCAACGCTTCACCTGACACCCCCGAAAAACCGCAAGCCCATCATGGCCATAAAGCCGGCAATAGCCGAAAATGGTACATTGGCATCCTACACGAGAGGTGACATGAATACCTACGAACAAAAAGTCAGCGGCATGCTCAAAGCCGTGTTGCATTGCCAGGAGATCGGGCTGGAACTGGTTTCTGCCGACAAGGGTCACCTCACCCTGCGATTGCCTTATAACCCCGCCCTGGTCGGCAACCCCTTGACCGGGGTGATTCACGGCGGCGCCCTGACCACCCTGCTGGATACGGCCTGCGGTTTTGCCGCACCGCTGGCGCTCGACGTGCCCAGCGTCTGCCCGACACTCGATTTGCGCATCGATTACATGCGCGCCGCGGTACCGGGTGAAGCCATCATCGGCGAAGCGGAGGTCTACCGGATTACCGGCAATGTCATCTTTGCCCGTGGCATTGCCTGGCAGGAATCACGCGACAAACCAGTCGCCCATTGCGTCGCCACGTTCATGCGACTCGAGCCGCATGTTATTCGCCGGCCAGGAGTGGAAACCCGATGAGCCATGACATGAGCAGCCAGGACATGCAAACCCTGCAAGCGGCCATCGCCAAGGCGCGCCAATCCGGCAATGCGGAAACCCTGGTCAAGAACATCCCTTATGCGCGTTTCATTGGCATGCAGGCCCATTGTTTCGGCGAAACATGGTTATATGAAATGCCGTATGGCAAGCACATCCAGGGCAACCCCAGCCTGCCAGCCGTGCATGGTGGCGTGATTGGCGGCTTCATGGAAACCGCTGCACTGGTGCACTGCCTGACCCAGTTGGAAGGCCCCGGCTTTCCCAAGGTTGTCGATTTTTCGATTGATTACTTGCGTGCTGCGTTAAGCAAGCCGACATTTGCTGAATGCAGTATCGTCCGGCAAGGCCGGAAAATCGTCAATGTTTCCGTGCACGCCTGGCAAACCACCAAGCAAGAACCGGTAGCCACCGCACGCACCCATTTCCTGTTGAGTGAACCCGTGCAGGAATGAACACGGCTGCATCGTCACGGATTGCCTCGCGCACGGCGCAGGCCTTGCTGCGTGTCGTCCGCGAAAGCGGCCACTCACCTGAAGACGCCCTGCGACATTGCGAGCTGCCGGCCAGCCTGTTGGTTGGCGAACCCGCCGACATCAGCACACTTGCCTACAGCCGCCTGTATCGTTATGTCATCGACTTGCTGCAGGATGAATCCTTTGGCATCAACCTGAAGCAGAAAATGCCTCCGGGCAGTTTCCGCATGATGTGCCTGTTCATCATTCACTGCAAAACTCTCGGTGAAGCCATCCATCGTGCTGCTGAATTCTTCCATTTCTGCCAATCCTTCCGGGAAGACCAGCCCGCCAGGCCCGTGCGCCTGCGCGGTCGCAGTAGCGAAACGGTCGTGATTGCACTCGGCTACCCAACCGCAAAAGCCACGACCCACCCCAGCGCGGATGCCAGCATGATTTACATGATGCTGAACTTTTATCGCTGGCTGGTGGATAACAGTTTGCCGGTACAAGCCATTCATCTTGCGCATGCACCGGCCGGGAAACACGAACGCTATCCACTCATCTTCGATGAGGAAATCGTGTTCGGGGCCGAATGCAACGGCTTTGAAATCGGGCGTGAAGCGCTGGATTTCCCGGTCGCGCAAAATGAAGAAACCCTGAAGGATTTCCTGCGGTCAGCGCCCTACCCGCTGATCCAGCCCTACACCCCTTCACAGCGAAAGAACCTGGTGCAAGCCATTCGCAGCCAGCTGATCCGCAACATGGGACACCCGGATGCCAATCTCGGCATCATTGCCGAGCAGCTGGGAATGACGCCACGCACCATCCATCGCAAGCTGGCATCGCAAGGCACCTCTTTCCGGGCCCTGAAAGACGAAGTGCTACGCGAAACGGCACTGCATTACCTGGACAATGCCGATCTCTCCATCGATGCCATTGCAACCTTGATGGGTTTCCGTGAAAGTAGCGCTTTCTATCGCTCATTCCGTCGCTGGACAGGTAGATCACCAGGCGAATACCGCAAACATAACCTGCAGAAAACCGACAATGCCCGAGAAAATACCGACTAACCTGATCACCATCTATGGCAGGAATCCTGTGCTCGAAGCCTTGCAGGATAGTGCGATCACGCCATGGCGACTGCACCTGTCGGAACGCAATCGTCCTGCTGAAGTGCTTGAAACGATCCAGTCACTCGCTGACCAACGCGGCATTGAAACGCAAACCCACAGTCCGCAAGTGTTGTCCCGGATTTCACGTAACGGCAAGCAAGACCAAGGGGTTGCGCTGGACATCATGGCTCCCGGCTATCGGCCAGCCGACAGCTTGATCCATACCCAAGGGCGCTGCCGCTTACTGGCACTGGACCGGATACACAACCCACAAAACCTTGGCATGATTATCCGCTCTGCGGTGGCCGGTCATGTCGACGGCGTGATATTGCCTAAAAAAGGCTGTAGCGACCTGAATGCATTGGCCATCAAGGCCAGTGCCGGCACCGCCTTGCGCGGCCATATCTACCATTGCAAGACACTGATGGATTGCTTGCCAGACCTGCGTGATGCCGGTTTCCTTATTTATACGCTGCGTGCTGACGCCAACACGAGCGTATTCGATTTCCATATCCCGGAACGGTGCATCCTGGTACTCGGCAATGAGACGGATGGGGTATCAGCGGATATCGAGGCACTCGCGCATGGCGGTCTCGCTATCCCCATGAGCGGCAAAGCTGAATCACTCAACGTTGCTGCCACGGCAGCGATCCTCAGCTTCCTTCCGGGTTTGCGCGGCTAAATTCAAACAGGACTACCTGGTCCTTGCCCTGGCCTTTCGCACGCTTGAGCGCCAATTTGGCCTGGTTCAACAGCATCTCAGGAGCATGCTCATCTTCCGGCAACAAGCTGGAGACGCCAACACTGACCGTCGCTGACAAGGGTTCATTGTCTTTCCCTACCGGCCAGGCATGATCAGAGACCATGCGGCGCAGGCGTTCAGCCACCACCATGGCGCCTTCGCGATCGGTTTCGGGCAAGAAAATAGCCATCTCTTCACCACCAAAGCGCGACAACACATCATGCTGGCGTGTCGCTACGGACCGCATGAAAAAAGAAATCGTTCTCAAGACTTCATCGCCCATGACATGGCCATGTTGTTCGTTCAGCCTGCGGAAATCATCAATGTCGATCAGGAGCAGCGAAGCCACCTTATGGTGCTTGGCTAATCCTTCACAGTCGGACTTGAGCAATTCACGAAAACGCCGGGT
This sequence comes from Gammaproteobacteria bacterium, assembly GCA_006227085.1. Classification (GTDB taxonomy): domain Bacteria; phylum Pseudomonadota; class Gammaproteobacteria; order Pseudomonadales; family M0112; genus M0112. The sequence continues at coordinate 1,483 of SBFY01000147.1, read as the reverse complement.
ATTGAATAATCCTGTCAGGCCATCCATGCCACCGAGGCTATCCAGGCGGTCATGGCTTTCCCGCAAGTGTTCCATCACCATGGAAAGCTCGGCATCACGGCTGCGCACCTGTGATTTCAAGCGTACGTTTTCCTGCTCCTGTTTATAGAGCGCATCTTCGCGGATAGCACGCAATTCACTTTCCTGTGACAACATGCGATGGAAAGCCATTTCCTGGTGGATGCGTTCCTGCCGGATTTGCTCCGCCAATGAGAGCGTGAGGAAACCCGCCCCCAAAGCCAAACCATAGTCCAGCGCACTGACTGCCAACTGGCTGTGATCCACAAAACCCATGATGTACACCAGGTAAACCAAACCGGCTGAGAACATGGCAAACAGGGACAGACCGAGATAGCGTTCTGCCAAGGTCCCCCGCCACCACAATCTCGCGGCCATACCAAGATAAATAATGAACACCACGATATGGAACACGCGTAGAGGCGTATCCAGTCGTGGTACGTAGAAGAACATACTGCCGATATACATCAGGCTGAATACCAGCAGGAACGTGGATACCAACCAGATCAGGCGCGGGTATTTCCTGCGAATCTCGAGGAACTCCAGCAAATAGGAAACCCCCCAAATGATCGCCAGCCATGCGAACAACTTGATCGCTTGTTGTTCAAAAGCCGGGCTTTCAGGCCAGAGGAACTGGTAACCCACCCCTTTCACACTCACCACAAACATCAGCAAGCTGGCGATATACACACCCAGGATCAAGTGACGGAAAGTACCGGCAGACAGGTACATATAACCGTGATACAGGGTCAGGATCAGCAAACTGCCCAGTAGCAGGCCGACCAGCATCAGGTTGAATTGCTCTTTTTCGGCAAATGCACCTTGCTCATGGATATTAATAGGCAACAACATGGGGCCATCGGTTTTGACGCGGAACACGACATCCAGCGTCTGGCCGGATTGCATGAATAACGGGAACACAAAATTGCGATGAGGGAAAGGACGCCGCGCGAAAGGATAACGGATACCCGTCTCCCACATACCCACCACATTGCCTTGGTTGAGGATGTAAAAATCCAGCTCCAGCAATTCCGGCTGGGCAATCTCAAACAGCCAGCTAATGGGTCGGGTTTCAGCGTTTTTCAAGCGAACACGGAACCAATACGCAGAAGCGCTGTATCCATAACTGCGAAGGAAACCGGGGCCTGGATGCCAGTCTTCAGCCGATTCTGGCGACAACACCGAATCCAGTGTCTTGCGGCCATCCTCATCGACCAGCACTTCAAGCAAACCGCCAGCCTCGATGCTGGGTGAGACAATGGCATCCAGCAAAATGGTTTTTTGCCCTGGCGAGCGAGCCCCTTCAGGCAGTGACTCCAGCGCCTGCACCGGCAGGCCACACAAGAGCCACCCCGCTGTTACCAGCAGCAGCATGCAGCGCTGGAACAACTTATTTGGAGAGGAAACTGATTGCATCGCCCAAACC
>SBFY01000050.1 GCA_006227085.1 Gammaproteobacteria bacterium | reverse complement strand
CGCGATGGAAAGTGCTGAAGGGCGTGTCCCGGATAGCCAACCTGTGCAATTGGTGCTGCATGCGATGCTGCCTGCCTATATACAGCAGCAGCGCTTCCAGGAAGCGGCAGTGCTGTGGGAGCGTTACGATGGCCGTTTCAATGCACCGTTGCATTTGCGCGCACTGGCTGCCTATGCCGTGACGCAAGCCCTGTTGTCACGCAGTTGATGGGGGCAGTGGTCGTCGTTGCATGATGCGGTCAACGATGTCGCGATTGGCTGGCGTGGCAATGCCAAGGCGTTCACCAGCCGACACGATGTAACCATTTAACGCCGGTATTTCCGTGGCTCTCCCGGCGCGAAAATCCTGCAAGGTGGATGACCGGTTCTCTGCCGTCTTCTGCGCGGTTTCCACTGCGGCCTGATACAAATGGTCGCCAGTGGTGACAGCGATGCCAGTGGCTTGCATCACGGCTGCCACCTCTTCACACAATTGCTGCATCGTGCGCTGTCGTGGGCCATCATCCAGTAATTCACCGTTCAGGCAATCGTGCAGGGCAGTCAAACCGTTGATCGCGCAGTTGATCGCCAGCTTGAGCCACAAGGCCGGCATGATGTCATCCGTCCACTCAATGGGTAGCACGAGCGCGTGCAGGGCAGGCAGCAAGGCGATGGCTGTGGCGTTGCGGGTATAACCGCCGATGCGCGTGAGGCCATGACCTGCATGGACCACATGGAATGGTGCTTTCAGCCAGGCACCATCGGTGCTCAGTGCCGCATACAGGCGGATCCCCGGGAATCGTTCAGCCAGTTGCTGGTGTTGCCCCATGCCGTTTTGCAGCAAAACAACGCAAGCGTCTTCTGTCAGGGAAGCATGATGCATTGTCACAGCAGTCACGGTATCGGTGGCTTTGGTACAGACCAGCAGGTGCTGGATGGGTTGTGTGCTGGTGTGTGCTGTGCGGATGATGGATGACTGCACAGACTGCCCGTCTTCCACCATTACGCTGCCTGTGCCCGCAGGGTGGTCGGGTTTCAACAGCAGGGTAACTTCATGACCTGCGCGGGCCAGGTCGGCGGCCCACAGGCATCCCATCGCGCCAGCGCCGAGGACATGCCAGTGCACGCGCTTGTCCATGATTAATCCCGCTGCCACCGGAACAGCATGGATGCCAGTGCGGTCAGTACCACGGTTGTGATGGCCAGGATCAGCAAGTGATGCTGTATGGCCACCAGTCCGGCGCCTTCCAGCATGATGCTTCGTGCTGCAGCGACCAGGTGTGTCAGCGGTAACAATTCTGCCAGCGCGCGCACATAGGCCGGCGCATTGTCCAGTGAGAACCAGACTTCTGACAGGAACATCATCGGCCAGGTGCAGAGGTTCAGCATGCCGCCGGCAAACTCTTCACTGTCGGTCCGGCTGGAGATCACCAATCCCAGGCTGATCATCGCCATGCTGCCCAGCACGCCCACCAGGAACAGGTTGAGGTAACTGCCCAGCATCAGGAAATCGAGCAGCCAATCGCAGCCGATGAAAATCAGTGTGCTGGCGAGCATGATCAGGATCAGGCGCGATACGATTTGCGATGACAGGAACTCGAAGGCATTGGTGGGAGTTGCACGCAAGCGTTTCAGGACACCATTCATGCGGTATCGCACCACGACATAGCCCACACCAAACAGCGAAGCGAACATCATGTTCATGCCAAGGATGCCGGGCAGGGCCCAATCGACATAGCGCACGGCGCGTCCCTGGATCCATTGTGATTGCCAGCCAGTGTGGCCGTTAGCGTGCAGCAGTTGTTCAGCGATCTTGCCGCGTGCGGATTCGGGGTTGACCCAGTAACGCTGTTGTCCGGGGTCAAGCAACAGGTCCAGCTGGTGGTAACGAACCCGCGTGCTGGCGAGTGACAGGTCTTCATACGCCAGCCATTCGATGCTGCCCTCCGGCAAACTGGGCATGACAGCCTGGGCGGCAGCAGCATCCGTGCCGAGGTAACCGATGGTCAGCAGGCGTTGGCTGTTACCGGAAAAAATAATGGCGCAGCCGAGGATCATCAGTGCGGGGAACATCAATGCCCACACCAACGCCGCGCGATCGCGCACAAACTCAAGATTGCGGGCATGCAGCATGGCGAAGAAACGCTGGAGGGCCTGCAGGCGTTTCATGAGGCCTCTCCTTCCTGCAGGCTGTGTCCGGTCAGCTTCAGGAACAGGTCATCCAGTGTCGGGTTGCGCACGCGCAGTGAAGTCAGCGGCACCTGGTGCTGGCGCAGGGTATCAATGGTGCGGTCAATCGATTGGCTGAGGATTTCAATGTCATTGGCGGTTTCGATAATCGCTTCGCCGAGTTGTTCTGCCGTCAAGGTGAAATCCTTGCGATCCAGGCAAACGCGGACATGCTGGAAATGTTTTTTCAGCAAAGCCTTCGGGGAGCCTTGGTCGATGATGTGGCCACGATCCATGATCACCAGTTCATCGCACAGTTGTTCGGCCTCGTCCATGTAATGGGTGGTGAGGATGACGGTCTTGCCGGCTTCACGGATGCGCCGGATCAGCGCCCAGAATTGCCGGCGCGATTGCGGATCAAGGCCGGTGGTCGGCTCATCAAGGAAAACGATGGCGGGATCATTGATGAGGGCCAGTGCCAGCAGCAAGCGTTGCCGTTGGCCACCCGAGATGCGGGTAGCGCGTTGGTCCAGGAAGCTGTCGAGCTGGCATTGCTGGACCAGTGGCTCGATGGCCACGCTGTGCTGGTACATGCGTGCAAACAATTGCAGGACTTCCCGCACGCTCAGGTAATCCATCAATGCCGTGTGCTGGAACTGGATGCCACATTCCTCGCGGAAGCGCTGGCCCGGTGGCTGGCCCTTGTAGAGGATGGTGCCGGCGGTGGGCCGCGTCATGCCCTCGATCATCTCGATGGTGGTGGTCTTGCCTGCACCATTGGGGCCCAGCAGGCCGAAACAGCTGCCGGCAGGGATGGCAAAACTGATGCCATCGACCGCGATGTGCGGCCCGTAGTGCTTGCGGAGTTGCTGGACTTCGAGGATGGGGGTCATGAGCTGTTCAGGGTGGGGTGGCAGGAGGGCATTTTATCACGCAGGCCTTCAGGTGCAGTGACGAAAAGGTCATGTCACAATGGGCTCCTGTCGAATACGAAGCCGGGATATATGCCTGATTCTGTCTCTGGTGCAGTGCCGCCTCCTGTCGCTTCCAGTTCCTGGCAGCAAGATATCCTGAACCGGCGCATGCTGATCTGCGTGTTTACCGGTTTTTCCTCCGGCTTGCCCTTGTATGTCCTGATCCAGCTGGTGCCGGCCTGGTTGCGCGTGAAAGGCGTGGCGCTGGAGTACATCGGGCTGTTTTCGCTGCTGGGCCTGCCCTATGCATGGAAATTCCTGTGGGCACCGCTGCTGGATCGTTACGCCCTGGGGCGGGGTGACTGGGGGCGTCGTCGCAGCTGGATGTTGCTGACCCAGGTAGTGCTGCTGGTTACGGTAGCGTTGCTGGGGATGATATCGCCGGAATATTCCCTGCACAGTATCGCCATCCTGTGTTTTGCAGTGGCTTTCTTCAGTGCCACCCAGGACATTGCCCTGGATGCTTACCGTCGTGAATTGCTTCCGGATCATGAATTGGGCTTGGGGAATGCCATTCACGTCAACCTGTACCGTATTTCCAGCCTGGTGCCCGGCTCGTTGGCGCTGCTGCTGGCGGATGCGGCATCCTGGCAGATGGCGTTTGTGGTGACGGCAGCATTCATGTTGCTGGGCATTGTCACCACCTGCCTGATCCGCGAAGCGGTGGCCGCGCCGGTGCAACAGCAAACCTTGCAATCGGCCGTGATTGATCCTTTCCGGCAATTGTTGCAACAGCACGGTGTCACGCATGTGTTGTTCATGCTGGCCTTCCTGTTTTGCTACAAACTCGGTGACAGCATGGCAACCGCGTTGGCAACGCCATTTTATGTGGACATGGGTTACACGCTCATGGATATCGGATTGGTGGCGAAGCACGCTGCACTATGGCCATCCATGGTCGGCGCGATTGTGGGTGGCCTGTGGATGTTGCGATTGGGGATCAACCGGGCGCTGTGGGTTTTTGGTGCAGTGCAGCTGGTGAGCATTCTCGGCTATGCCATCCTCGCCGAGGCTGGTGCTCCCAATCGCTGGTTGTTGGCAGCGGTGATCAGTGTGGAGTATCTCGGGGTCGGGCTGGGAACCGCGGCGTTTACCGCATGGATTGCCCGCAGTACCGATGTGCGCTTCGCTGCCACGCAAATTGCCTTGTTCACTGCCGTGACCGCGATTCCGCGCACCGTGGCCAATGCCTCCACCGGTTATCTGGTGGAATGGATGGGGTGGACGCCTTTCTTCCTGTTATGCACGGTGCTGGCCGTGCCGGGCATGGTATTGCTGTTGAAAGTGGCGCCGTGGACGGCATCCGGGCCATCGATGAGCCGGCAATAAAAAAGCAGCCGTTTGGCTGCTTTTTGTTTCAGGGCTTGGGATCAGATACGCATGCCGCCATCCATCTCCAGCGTGCGGCCCGTGTAGTAATCGTTTTCAAAAATGTAGATAGCGGAAAGGGCAATTTCTTCCGGCTTGCCCAAACGCTTGAGCGGGATACCGGCGGACAGTTTTTCCAGTGCCTCCGGTTTCATGGACGCTACCATTTCCGTGGCAATAAAGCCGGGAGCAATGCCAGCGCAACGGATGCCGTAGCGCGCCAGTTCCTTGGCCCAGGTCACGGTCATGGCGGCCACACCGGCTTTCGCGGCGGAGTAGTTGGTCTGCCCCATATTGCCGGCTTTCGACAAGCTGGAGATGTTCAGGATTAATCCGGGCTTGCCCAGTTCAATCAGGCGGGTGGCGATCTCGCGACCACACAGGAAAACGCCGGTCAGGTTCACATCAATGACCATCTGCCATTCCTGCAGGCTCATGCGTTTATCGATCACGCCCTCTTTGGCTTTGACCAGCAGGCCATCGCGGGTAATGCCGGCATTATTGATGAGGCCATCGACGGTACCGAAGTCAGCAATGACCGCGTCGAACAGGCCAGCGACAGCTTCTTCATTGGCGATGTTGGCGGTGTAGGCGCGGGCATCACCACCAGCAGCCTTGCAGGCACTGACGGCCTCTGCCAGTCGATCAGCATTGAGGTCGACCAGGGCCAGCTTGGCGCCTTTGGCGGCGAACGCCTCGGCCATGCTACGACCGAGGCCCTGTGCGCCACCGGTGATCACAAT
>SBFY01000014.1 GCA_006227085.1 Gammaproteobacteria bacterium | reverse complement strand
TGGGAGTGGTATCACCGCGTGGTCGGTGAAAACCGGCTGCCCATTGTCGACACCTGGTGGCAAACCGAAACCGGCGGCATCATGATCAGTCCCTTGCCCGGTGCAACCGACCTGAAGCCCGGTTCAGCGACCAAACCATTCTTCGGTGTGCAACTGGCCCTGCTGGATGACCAGGGCAAGGAAATCGAAGGCGCTGGCTCCGGCAACCTGGTGATCAAACATCCCTGGCCCAGCCAGATACGCACCGTCTACGGTGATCACCAGCGCATGATCAATACCTATTTCAGCCAGTTTCCCGGCTATTACTTCACCGGGGATGGCGCCCGCCGCGATGAAGACGGTTATTACTGGATCACCGGTCGCGTTGATGATGTACTGAATGTGTCCGGGCATCGCCTGGGCACTGCGGAAATCGAATCCGCACTGGTATTGCATGAAGCAGTTGCCGAGGCCGCTGTGGTGGGTTACCCGCATGACATCAAGGGACAGGGCATTTATGCCTATGTCACCCTGATGCAGGGCCAGCAAGCCTCGCCTGGACTCGAACAGGCATTACGGTCACTGGTGAGCCAGGAAATCGGCGCGATCGCCAAGCCCGACCTGATCCAGTTCACCCCGGCACTGCCAAAGACCCGCTCGGGCAAGATCATGCGCCGCATCCTGCGCAAGATTGCTGCCAATGAACTGGACAGCCTGGGGGATACCAGCACACTGGCTGATCCCGGCGTGGTGCAAAACATCATTGATCATCGCTTGGGAAAACGCTGAACGAATACCCCGGGCAAGGCATCCACTGACAGGACAGGCACGTAACCGTTAGACTGTTGCACCACTGACCAGGCGTACCATAAGGACTGTTGTTGATGTCGCTTGCCTTGATTGTGCTGCTACCCTTCCTGGGTACTGCCTTGCCGCTGCTGGCATCCCGCCAACGCAGCCTGTGCGCCGTGGCCACGGCACTGACCCCGATGCTGGCACTGGGTGTGCTGCTTTACCTGTCCCCAGCCGTTTTCAAGGGCGAGACCCTGCTGGCGCAATGGCCATGGATCAAGGCGCTCGGCATGTCGCTGGCATTCCGGCTCGATGGCCTGGCACTGCTGTTTGCCGGACTGATCCTGAGTATCGGGCTGCTGGTCATCCTTTATGCCCGCTATTACCTTTCAGCCCAGGACAACATGGGGCGATTCTATTCCCTGCTGCTGCTTTTCATGGGCTCAATGCTGGGTGTCGTCACAGCCGATAACCTGATTTTATTATTGCTGTTCTGGGAATTGACCAGCCTCTCATCTTTCCTGTTGATCGGCTTCTGGTCTCACCGCCAGGATGCCCGCCAAGGGGCCCGCATGGCCTTGACAGTGACCGGCGGCGGCGGACTGGCATTACTCGCCGGCATACTGCTGATCGGGCATATTGTTGGCAGTTTCGAATTAGGCATCGTGCTCGAGTCCGGGGATATACTGCGCGCCCACCCGCTCTATCCGTTAGTGCTGGTGCTGGTGCTGCTGGGAGCATTTACCAAGTCAGCCCAGTTCCCTTTTCATTTCTGGTTACCACATGCCATGGCCGCACCCACCCCGGTTTCGGCCTACCTGCACTCCGCCACCATGGTCAAAGCCGGGGTTTTCCTGCTGGCGCGCTTCCACCCGGCGCTGGCAGGCACGGAATTGTGGATCGTACTGGTGTGCCTGACCGGTCTGGCTACCCTGCTGGTCGGCGCCTACCTGGCACTGTTCCAGCATGACCTCAAAGGCTTGCTGGCTTATTCCACCATCAGCCATCTTGGACTGATCACACTGTTGTTCGGCCTGGATACCCGGCTGGCCGCTGTGGCTGCCGTGTTCCATATCATCAACCATGCCATTTTCAAGGCGTCCCTGTTCATGGCAGCCGGTATCATCGACCACGAAACCGGCACCCGTGACATGCGACGCATCAATGGTTTGTGGCACTACCTGCCCCATACCGCCACACTGGCCATGGTGGCCTCCGCTGCGATGGCCGGTGTGCCGTTGTTAAACGGCTTCCTTAGCAAGGAAATGTTTTTCAGCGAAACCCTGGATCAATATGCCTTTGGGCCTTTCAGCTGGTTGGTACCCGTCGGGGCAACCATCGCCGGGGTATTTGCAGTCGCCTACTCACTGCGCTTTGTCCACGATGTCTTCTTCAATGGCGAACCCATCGATTTGCCAAAATACCCGCCACATGAACCACCACGCTACATGAAAATACCTGTCGAAATCCTGGTGGCGCTGTGCTTGCTGGTCGGTATTGTCCCTGCAATGACGATTGCCCCTTTGCTGGCCGTCGCTGCCACAGCCGTCCTGGGTGGACGCCTGCCCGAGTACGACATTGCAATCTGGCATGGATTTAACCTGCCGTTTGTCATGAGTTTACTGGCCATGGCTGGCGGAACGCTCGTTTACGTGTTCCGTCGACCCTTGTTTACCTGGCATGATCGATTACCAGAGCATGACGCCCGCGAGGTATTCGGTCGTGCTGTGCAATCCTGTGTTAATGCCGCCAGCTGGCTAACACATCACCTGGAAAATGGATCCCTGCAACGCTACATGGCACTGCTGGTGACCAGCGCACTTGTGGTCAGCTGCGTTGCTGTATGGCCATTAACCACGTGGCAAGGAGCAATCCCTACCACACCGGCAGATGCTGTCACGGTAGCGGCATCCGTCATGCTGGCGATCGCAGCCATCGCTACCGTGGCCTGGTACCGGCAACGCCTGCTGGCCTTGATGGGCCTGAGCATTGTTGGCTTGTTGGTATCCTTGGCCTTTGCCCGCTTCTCGGCACCGGACCTGGCATTGACACAAATTGCCGTTGAAGTGGTCACCATCGTGCTGTTGATGCTGGCATTGTTTTTCATGCCACTGAGCACACCAGCCGAAACCGGCCTGCCCAGGCGCCTTCGCGACAGCTTGCTGGCTGTGGTGGCAGGCAGCGGCATGGCCCTGATTACCTGGGCCGTGCTGACACGCCCATACGACACCACATTGGCAGGTTTTTTCCTGGCCCAGAGCCAACCTGGGGGCGGCGGCAACAATGTGGTTAATGTCATATTGGTCGATTTCCGTGGCTTTGATACCTTCGGTGAAATCACCGTACTGGTGATCGCGGCCATCGCTGTCTACAGCCTGATTCACCGCCTGCAACTTCCCCAACCAATGACCGATGCCACAGGCCGCCCTTGGGCGAGCGAACGCCATCCGTTGATCCTGCAAATGATCAGCCGGCCACTATTACCACTGGCACTGATGGTCTCTATCTATATTTTCCTGCGGGGCCATAACTTGCCGGGCGGCGGTTTCATTGCAGGACTGGTCACAGCCGTTGCATTGATCCTGCAGTACATTGCGAGCGGCGTGCATTGGACCCGGGCACGTCTCACCCTGAATTACTACGGCCTTGCAGCCAGCGGTTTGCTGATTGCCATCATCACTGGTCTCGCCAGCCTATCGTTCGGCTACCCATTCCTGACGTCCAGTCATGGCTACCTGAACTTGCCACTCATCGGCTCCGTGCACCTGGCCACGGCATTGGCGTTTGACCTCGGCGTGTACTTCGTAGTCGTCGCAACGACGCTGATTATCCTTGCCAATCTTGGCAAGATGACCGTACCCGAATACCGGGAGGAGACATTGTGATCATCAGCCTGGAATGTTTGCTGGCGAGCACGATCGGTATACTGACCGGCTGCGCCATCTATCTTCTGCTGCGCGCCCGCACCTTCCCGGTCATTGTTGGGCTGACCCTGCTTTCCTATGCGGTCAACTTGTTCCTGTTTGCCATGAGTCGCCCAGTCACGGGGGTTCCGGCCATCCTGGACCGCACAGGCACGCCAGTGGATCCGCTGCCACAAGCATTGGTGCTCACGGCTATCGTGATCGGGTTTGCCATGACTGCCTATGCCATCGTGCTTGCCATGCGCGCACGCGGCGAACTCGGCAGCGACCATGTCGACGGACTTGGCGGTAGCGACAAGGAAGCCGGCAAATGAATCACCTGCCCATCCTGCCCATCCTGATGCCTGCCATTGCAGGCAGCCTGATGGTATTACTGACATTGCAGTCACTGGCAGTGAAACGCATCCTGTCAGGCGTGGCCACCGTGGCATCGCTCGCTATCGCACTATGGCTCTGGCACGAAACACGCGATGGCGTGATCCACGTCTATGCCTTGGGTAACTGGGCACCACCTTTTGGCATTGTGCTCGTACTGGATCGACTGTCCGCACTGATGCTTGCCTTGACTGCATCATTAGCCGTGCCGGTGATACTGTATGCCGTTTGCGGCACAGACCGTCAGGGGCGCAATTTCCATGCCCTGTTCCAATTCCAGCTGATGGGCATCAACGGTGCATTCCTTGCCGGCGACTTGTTCAACCTGTTTGTCTTTTTCGAAATCCTGCTGATTGCATCCTATGCCCTGCTGGCCCATGGTGGCGGCCCGGCCAGGATCCGTGCCAGCGTGCATTATGTCTTGCTCAACCTCGGCGGATCGGCCTTGTTCCTGGTGGCCATCGGCATGCTGTACGGCTTGACGGGGCAACTCAACCTGGCGGCACTGGCGCTTGCCATCACATTGGCACCCGTCACGGACACGCCATTGCTAGCGGCAGCGGGGCTGCTATTACTGCTGGTATTTGGACTCAAAGCGGCATTATTGCCTTTGTATTTCTGGTTACCTCGCGCCTATGCTGAGGCCAGTGCTCCCGTTGCCTGCCTGTTTGCCGTGATGACCAAGGTGGGACTTTATGCCGTCTTGCGTGTCCATGGATTACTGTTTGGGACACATGCGGGCGAACTGGCAGGACTGGTCATACCCTGGGTCTGGCCTGTCGCCTTGTTAACCATGGCGCTTGGTGCCATCGGCGCCTTGGCAGCGCGCAACCTCCAGACCCTGCTGGCTTACCTGGTAATCCTCTCTGTCGGCAGCCTGTTCGCTGGCATGCACTCAACCAGTTCGGTCGCGGGCATGACAGCCCTGCTGTATTACCTGTTACACAGCACCTGGATTACCGGCGGACTGTTCCTGCTGGCCGGCATCCTTGGCCAGCAACGCGGCAGCATGTCTGGTTTGCTGAAACCAGGCCCGCAGCTGCAGCAACCTGCCACACTGGGCACACTGTTTTTTATCGCCGCCATTGCCGTCGCTGGCTTGCCACCGTTATCCGGCTTTATTGGCAAATTACTGTTATTGCAAGCAAGCGGACCTGGCGGACAAGGCGG
>SBFY01000084.1 GCA_006227085.1 Gammaproteobacteria bacterium | reverse complement strand
AGGGCGACACTGGCGCGAGACGGTTTGGCGTGTTCATCCAATGCTGTTTGCAACGCATGGTAATCGGTTTTTTCCAGCAGTTGCGCAATGTATTTAAGCTGTCGCTCGCGGGCACCGCTGGCTTTCATGCTGGCGGCTTGTTGCAAGGGCTCCAGTACGACCTCATCACCCACCAGATGACGACGGGTGCGATCGGGCAGCGCGGCTAATTGGCGTGCCAGCTCGACCAGTGCCAGGTGATCGCGTTTGCGTTGCGATTTGCTGGGGCGTTCGTCAGTGGATCCGGCCATCAGGCATATACCCAGGTGGCCAGGCCGAGGAAGGCCATGAAGCCGACCACATCGGTAATCGTGGTCAGGATCACGCTGCCTGACAAGGCTGGATCAATGCGCAGGCTTTTCAGCAGGATGGGCAGCAGCGTGCCGGTGGCTGCGGCGGCCAGCAGGTTAATCACCAGTGCGGCGGCGAGGATCAGGCCGATGCGGATATCACTGAACCAGAGGCTGGCCGCGGATGCCACAATCAATGCCCAGAACGCGCCATTCAAGGCGCCGACCATCAATTCACGGTTGAGCAGCCAGTTGGCGTTATTGCGGCCGATTTGCCCGAGCGCCATACCACGGATCATGACCGTCAGTGTCTGGCTGCCAGCCACGCCGCCCATGCTTGCCACGATCGGCATCAGCACAGCCAGTGCCACCACCTGTTCGATGGTCTCTTCGAAAATGTTGATGACGGCTGATGCCAGGAAGGCGGTCAGCAAGTTGATGCCCAGCCAGATGGCACGTCGTGGGGTGGTGCGCATGACCGTTGCAAAAGTGTCTTCGTCTTCATCCAGGCCGTGCAGGCTCATCAGTGAGTGATCCGCACCTTCGCGGATGACGTCGACCACGTCGTCAATGGTGATCCGGCCCAGCAGCTTGCCGCGGCTGCTCACGACTGGTGCAGAAACCCAGTCGTGGCGCTCGAACAGGCGGGCCACTTCGCTGGCAGGCATGCTGGCCGGAATCGGCTCCACCTCGCTTTGCATGATCTCGCGAACGGTCATGTCGGGATCGGAGGCCAGTAGCCGGTGAATGGGCAGCACGCCGAGGAATTCATCATCGCGATTGACGACAAATAATTTGTCGACGATTTCCGGCAATTCCTCATGGCGACGCAGGTATCGCAACACCACATCCAGTGTGCTGGTTGGGCGCACTGTGATGGCGTCGGTGTTCATCAAGCCGCCGGCAGAGTCCTCGTCCCAGGTCAGGACCTGTTCAACCCGTTGCCGGTCTTGTGCATCCATGGATTGCAGGACTTCGCGGATCACCGTGTCCGGCAGGTTCTGCAGGATGTCGGCGATGTCGTCGGTTTCCAGGCCTTCGGTGATGGCAATCAGCTTTTCCGAGTCCATCCGGCTGAGGAAATCGGCCTGGATGTCTTCGTGCAGGAATTGCAGTACCTCACCTTCGTTGTCGGCATCAACAAGGTTCCAGAGTACTTCACGCAATTTGGGTGGGGAGGCTTCCAGCAGGTGCGCTACATCGGCGGCGGGCAGGCCATTGAGCATGCGGCGGACCTTGATAAAGGTGCCGCTCTCGAGCAGGGCGCTGACTTCGGTCAGCTGGTCCTGCACATGCTCGTTCGGGATGCTGTTGGCCATGGTGCGCGATCACCCGGGGGTTATCAGGGTTGATGCAGAATGGCGGCTAGGATAGCACTGTCAGTGCGGTTTGGATAATACCGAGGCCTTATTCGGCTTCGTCAAAGCGGTTATTGATGAGCGCCACGATCGCCGACAGGGCGGAATCCTCATCACTGCCCTGTGTCTCAATGGTGATGGGGGTCCCTTTCGCTGCTGCCAGCATCATCACCGCCATGATGCTCTTGCCATCGACGGTTTTGCCTTTGCAGCTCAGGCGGACGCTGCTGCTGAAGCGCGATGTGGTTTGCACGAGTCGCGAGGCAGCACGCGCATGCAAGCCCAGTTTATTGATGATGGTGAGTTCCTGCGTGGCCATTCAATGTTTATCCATTTGCAGGGAGACCAGTTCACGATGGCGGATCTGGACGTTGTCCCGGTTGGCCGAAAAGTGCTGGCCCAGTTTTTCACACAGGTATACGGAGCGGTGTTGGCCGCCGGTGCAGCCAATCGCGATCGTGAGGTAATGGCGGTCGCTTTCCGAATAGCGGGGGAGCCAGTGTTCGAGGAAGTCACGGATGTCATGGAACATCCGTTGGCAAGGTTCCTGTTGGTCGAGAAAATCGATGACCGGTTTGTCGAGGCCGGAATAGTGTCGCAATTCAGGATCCCAGTAAGGGTTCGGCAGGCAGCGCACATCAAACACCAGGTCAGCATCAATCGGCACACCGCGGCGGTAGGCAAACGATTCAAACAGGATGGACAGGCTGTTGGAATGCTTGTCCACCAGGCGTTTGCGTAGCACATCGCGCAGGCTGTACAGGTTCAGGTGGCTGGTATCGATCATCAGGTCAGCGCGATGGGCGATCGGTTCCAACAGGTCGCGTTCGGCATGGATGGCTTCCTGCAGGGCACGCTCTTCATTGCTGAGGGGGTGCGGCCGGCGTGTCTCACTGAAGCGTTTGATCAAGGTGCTGTCGAGGGCATCGAGGTAAACGATGACCGGCTTGGCATCTTTGGGCAGTTGTTCGAGCAAGGCCGGGAAGTGCGCAAGGTCCTCGGGGGCATTGCGGGCATCAATGCAGACGGCTAATTGGCGGGCTTCCTGGTCGGGGCTGGCGAGGGTAATGCGGGCCAGCTCCGGTAACAGTGTGGCGGGAAGGTTATCGATGCAATAAAAACCGCAATCTTCCAGCAGGTTCAGTGCCGTACTTTTGCCGGAACCCGAGCGCCCACTGATGATGACCAGTTTCATGCTGCGATGGCCGCGTCAAACAGCTGTTGGGAAGAGCCAGCATCGCGTAGGCGTTGGCACCACTCGGGCTGGCTGAATTGTCCGGCCAGGGTGGCGAGCAATTCGAGGTGTTCGCTGGTGGATTGCTCCGGGACGACCAGCACAAACAGCAGGTCAACCGGCTGCTCATCAGGCGATTCAAAATCCACCGGGTTTTCCAGTCGCGCCAGCGCGCCGATCGGTGCAGCCAGGTTGGGCAGGCGGCAATGGGGGATGGCGATGCCATGGCCCAGGCCGGTACTGCCCAGGCGTTCGCGAGCGGTCAGTTGTGTGAATAACAGGCCGGCATCCATGTCGGCAGTGTGCTGGGCAATGAATTCCGCCAGGTTTTCCAGTACGCGTTTCTTGCTGCCGCCGGGGGCTTGGCACCAAACGCGTTCCGGGTTGAGAACAGATGCAATATTCATGGATGCCGGCAAATCCGTTACTTGTGGCTTTTCATTTTTTCTTTATGGCGGATCAGCTGCCGGTCGAGTTTATCGACCATGCTGTCGATGGCGGCATACATGTCTTCATGTTCGGAGGTCGCAAACAAGTCAGCGCCGGAAACGTGCACGTTGGCTTCTGCTTTCTGGCGATTCTTTTCCACCACCAGGGTGACATGGGCTTTGGTGATTTTGTCGGAATGACGATCGAGCTTTTCAAATTTGCTGGTGACATATTCCCGCAGTGGGGCAGTCACTTCGACATGATGGCCATCGATATTGATTTGCATGGAAACCTCCTTGGGTGAGCGTCATGCCTATTGGGGACAGGCCTATTTTACCACTGTCTAGACCAGTCGTTTGCGTTCGCTGGATGACGGGATGGATAAGGATTCACGGTATTTGGCGACGGTCCGCCGGGCAACCTGTATCCCTTGTTCTTCCAGGATATCGGTGATGCGGCTGTCGCTGAGCGGCTTGCGCGGGTTTTCTTCATTGACCAGTTTGCGGATGATGGCGCGGATAGCGGTGGCCGAGCACTCGCCGCCTTCACTGGTACTGACATGGCTGGAAAAAAAGAACTTCAGCTCAAAAACCCCACGCGGTGTGTGCATGTATTTGCGGGTAGTGGCGCGGGAAACGGTCGATTCGTGCAATTCCAGCTGGGTCGCGATATCAGCCAGCACCATCGGTTTCATCGCTTCTTCGCCATGTTCCAGGAAGCCTTGCTGGTGTTCGATGATGCAGGTGGCAACCCGCAACAGGGTCTCGTTACGGCTACGCAGGCTTTTCAGGAACCAGCGCGCTTCCTGCAGGTTGTTGCGCAAGAACGTATTGTCGCTACTGTTGTCTGCGCGGCGGATCATGGATGCGTACTGGCGGTTGATGCGAAGCCGCGGGGCAATGTCCGGATTCAATTCAACGCGCCAGCGTTGTCCATCCTTGTGAACGAAAACATCGGGTGTGATGTATTCGATATCGGTATCGGCCAGGGCATCACCGGGAGCCGGGTTCAGGCTGCGCAGGAGTTGCATGGCTTGGGCGATATCGGTTTCCTCAAGGTTGGTGGCCCGCATCAGTCCGCGCAAGTCCTGGTTGCTGATCAAGTCCAGGTGGTGCTGGGCAATGCGCATGGCGGCTTGGCGCATCGGTGTTGATTCCGGCATCTGCCTTAGCTGGATCAGCAGGCATTCGCGCAGGTCGCGGGCACCCACGCCGGGGGGGTCGAGGTTCTGGATCTGGTGCAGCACAGCCTCCAGCTCATCCAGTTCCAGCCCGTCCAGTTCGGACAGTCCTTCGGCAATGTCTTCAAGGGAGCCTTCGAGGAATCCGCGATCGTTGATGGCATCCACCAAGGCCTGGGCAATGAGGCGGTCGCGCTCCGAAAACGGGGTCAGGTTGATTTGCCAGGTCAGGTGCTCGCCGAGGCTTTCGCGGGCAGCCCGGGTATTGGCGAGGAATTCATCGCGGTCGTAATGGCTGCTGTCGCTGGAAAAATCGTTGTCCACGAAGCTGTCCCAGTCGGCATCGACAGGCAGGTCATCCGGGATCTGGTCCTGTTGCCAGGCGTCTTCGGGGGCCGGTTCGCTGCTGTCGATGGGGCTGGTGTCCGGGACCGGTGCCAGGGGCAGGTCATCATCGGCAAAGTCCTGCTCTGGCACATCCGCATCATCACTGTCGTAATCGGCGATTTCCAGCAGCGGATTGCTTTCCAGCGCAGCCTGGATTTCCTGCTGCAGGTCGAGTGTGGACAGCTGCAGCAACCGGATAGCCTGCTGCAGCTGTGGTGTCATCGACAGCTGTTGGCCAAGTTTGAGTTGCAGTGATTGCTTGATCACGGAACACCAGTATCCGGCAGCGGGTATATGCCCATTCTAGTGCTTGATGGCGGGGCCAGCCAGCAAGCCGCTCAAGGATTAGAGGCGGAATTGTTCGCCCAGGTAGACTTCCCGGACCTTGCGGTTGGCCAGGACCTCGTCCGCTGTTCCCTCAGCAATGATATGGCCTTCGCCGACGATAAACGCCTTTTCACAAATGCTCAGGGTTTCACGGACGTTGTGGTCGGTGATCAGGACCCCGATGCCGCGATCCTTCAGGTGCTGCACGATCAGCTGGATGTCATTGACTGAAATCGGGTCGACCCCGGCGAAGGGCTCATCCAGCAGGATAAAGCGCGGTTCGGTGGCCAGGGCGCGGGCGATCTCCACCCGCCGGCGTTCGCCGCCGGACAGGGCCATGCCGAGGCTGTCGCGCAGGTGGGTGATGTGGAATTCCTCCAGTAGCTGCTCCAGCTTCTGGCGACGCTGCTTGCGATCGAGGTCACGGCGGGTTTCAAGGATCGCGAGGATGTTGTTTTTCACGGTCATCTTGCGGAAGACGGAGGCTTCCTGTGGCAAATAGCCGATGCCTTTGCGGGCACGACCATGCATGGGCAGGCCGGTGATGTCTTCGTCATCAATCAGGATCTTGCCGCGGTGGCCATGGATCAGCCCCACGATCATGTAAAAGCAGGTGGTTTTGCCGCAGCCATTGGGACCCAGCAGGCCGACGATCTGCCCACTCTCCACGGACAGCGACACATCATGGACGACCGTGCGCTCCTTGTAGCGCTTGGCCAGGTTCAGGGCTTGCAGGCGTGCCATCAGTTGCCGGGTTCCGTGGGGGTGGTTTTGGGTTTGGGAGGCAAGACCACTTCCACGCGTTGGTTGGTTTCGCCGCTCTCGCTGGCGGCAGCTTTCACCAAACGCTTCTGGATGTAATAGTCGATACGTTCGCTGCGTACGGTTGAACCTTCCTGTTCCAGTGAAGCCTGGCCGATCAGCTCCAGGTGCTCACTGTCGAGGTGGTAGCGCACCAGGCTGCCACGGGCAAACACAAGGCCTTTGTCGACAGCAGGCTTCTGTTGCAGGACGGCAGGGGCGCCACGGGCATCCATGCGGGAAACATCGCCGTTTTCCGAGTAAATGATGACCTCGTCTGCGGTCATGCGAATGGAACCCTGGGTGATCAGCACATTGCCACGGTAGATGGTGATGCCGCGTTGCTCATCCTGTTCCGCCTGATTGGCGGAGATGTGTACCGGCTGGTCGCGATCGTCCGGCAATGCCATTGCCATACTGTTGGCCAGTACGATGATGGCAGCGAGCAGTGCGTGGTTACGGGCGTTTCGTTTCATGGATACTCCGGACATCGGATAGCAGTCGCATGCGGCTTTCATTCAGGTAGGCTTCCAGCCCGACGGCTTCCGTATGGGTGCCATTGCCGTCTATGGTAACGGCTCGGTCGGTTTCTGCATAATCCCGCTCAGGATACAGTGTCAGGGCGCTGGTGTGGATGTGCATTGAATCATCAGCACGATAGGCGTGCACGCTGTCCCAGAGTTCCACGGTTTGCCCGGTGCCATGCAATTTGCCGAAATTGCTTTCCAATGACCACGGGGTGGATGAATCCAGGAACACCATGCGGGGTTCATTGAGGAATGACAGCGTGGTATTGGCCTGGCGTGACGCACGGCGGGAATGGAATTCGTATTCGAGGGTGCCGTCTGCGGTGAACCGTTTCAGGTGCAGCTGTGTCATGTAGCTGTCGGGTTCGCTGACTTGTTGTTCAACCAGTTGCTGCAAGGCATCGGGTTTCTGGGCTTTCTGCCTGGGAGTAGTGATCATCAATACCAACGGTATCGATAGCACGCCGAGCACCAGTAGGCGAAACAAGGGGTGGTCCAGTATGCGGCGCCGGTTATTCATAAGCGTGCAGCAAGCCTGCCAGTTTGCCCTGGGCCGACAGGATCATCTCGGCAGCTTCGCGAACCGCGCCGCAGCCGCCCGGGCAACTGCTGATCCAGTCCGCGTGGGCGCACACCCGTGGATCGCCGTCCGCAACGGTCATGCCCAGTCCTGCCAGTTTCACTAACGGAAGGTCCGGCAAGTCATCGCCGATATAGGCTGTCGCCGCCGCACTGACGCCGGCTTGTGCGAGCACATCAGCAAACGCCTGGCGCTTATCCTCTTTGCCCTGGAACAGGTAGCGAATACCCAATTCCTTCGCGCGGCGCTCCACGATGGTTGAGTTGCGGCCTGTGATGATGGCTGTCTCAATGCCCGCACGTTGCAGCAGCTTGATGCCGAGCCCATCGCGGATGTTGAAGGTTTTCAGTTCATCGCCATTGGCGGTGTAGCAAATGCCGCCGGTGGTCAGTACACCGTCCACGTCCATCACGAACAGCCGGATAGCATTGGCGCGTTGTTGCAGTTGCGGGTTCATGCGCAATCCTCAGGCCAGGCCGGCCTGCAGCAAATCGTGCAGGTGCACAATGCCGCAGGGCTGCTGGTGTTGGTCAGTGACGACCAGTGTGGTGATCTTGTTGTCTTCCATCTCATTCAGTGCGACGGCGGCGAGGGCTTCCGCAGCAACTTGCTTGGGATGGCGATTCATCAATTCACTGATGGGGGTGTTGTGCAGGTCAATGCCCTGGTCGATGGCCCGGCGCAGGTCGCCATCGGTAAACACACCGAGCAAACGCTTGTCACCATCAACGATGGTGGTGATGCCGAGGCCTTTACGGCTGATCTCGACCAGGGCTTCACGCACGCTGGTGCCGGCATTGACGCAGGGAATGGCATCACCGCCGCGCATGACATCAGAGACTTTCAGCAGCAGCTTGCGACCGAGTGCGCCACCGGGATGGGAAAACGCAAAATCCTCGGCAGTGAAACCGCGTGCTTCCAGCAAGGCAATCGCCAGCGCATCACCCATCACCAGGGCGGTGGTCGTGCTGGATGTTGGTGCAAGGCCTAGCGGGCAGGCTTCTGTGGTGACGCCGGTATGCAGGTTGACATCCGCTGCGCGCGCCAAGGGTGAATCGGGATTGCCCGTCAGGCTCACCAAGGGAACGTGCAGGCGCTTCAGCAAGGGGATCAGGGTCAGGATTTCCTGGGTACTGCCGGAATTGGACAGCGCCAGTACGGCATCGGAACGGGTGATCATGCCCATGTCGCCATGACTGGCCTCGCCGGGATGGACAAAAAACGCCGGACTGCCGGTACTGGCCAGGGTGGCGGCGATCTTGTTGGCGATGTGGCCGGATTTGCCCATCCCGATCACCACGATCCGGCCGCTGCAAGTCAGCAACAATTCGCAGGCGCGTTGGAAATCGGCGTTGATGGATTGGGCGAGTGCACTGATGGCTTCCCCTTCCATGCGTACGGTGCGCAAGCCGGAGGCAATCAAGTCAGGGGTTGGGGCGCTCATGGGGCGGTTTCCATCACAGTCCAGGGGTCATTATAGCGGTAGCGTACGTCCAGCACAGTCTTTGCGGGGTATTCCGGCTGCTGTTTCGAATGGCTGGGCTGGGTGAAATTCGGTAACATGCACAGCTTTGGGGGATGGCGCATGCCGGTGTGTCCCGGGTCGTGGCCCGGAACCCGCCATATCCCGCCCTGGTCTACCCCGTAATGGCCTTTGCAGAGGAGACACCATGAAGCGCAAGCCAGTTGTGATGGCCGGGATTCTCCTGGTGTCCTGCCTGTTCGGGGCAGGTGGGGTGTTGGCGGCTGGATCGGCTGATCCGGTGCCAGCACCGGTTGCCGGCAACCGCTTGCCGGACCAGATGGTGAGTGATGCCACCAACCGCCTGCTGGCGGTGATTGAAGAAGCACGCGGCTATTACGAACAAGACCCGGCCCGTTATTTTGGTGAGATTGGCGCCATCCTTGATCCGATGGTGGATTTTGATGGCATGGCGCGACTGGTGATGGGGAAGTGGGGTACGGCAAGCTATTACAATGCCCTGCCTTCCGATGCGGAGCGGTTACAACTCAAGCAAAGTGCTGACCGGTTTGCACAGGCCTTCCGTGCCAGCATGATCGAAACCTATGGCAAGGGTGTGCTGGCCTTCAGCGGTGAACGGATTGAGGTGTTGCCGGTGTCGCCGCAGGACATGGCCAGTGGCCGTGTTTATGTCATCCAGAATATTTATGGCAAGGATGCGCAGCCGCTGGTGATCAAGTATTTCCTTGTGCGCCGCAGTCCCGAAGAAGGCTGGAAGCTGCTGAACGTGTTGATTGGTGATGTCAATATTGGGCTGCTCTATCGCGGCCAGTTTGCCAGTGCCATGCAGCGTTACCAGGAGGACATGGGTCAGGTGATCGATACCTGGACGGTGAATGGGCCGCCGGATAAGCAAGGGTAATTATTAATGGATACAGGGTCATTGGCAGTGTTGCTGCGTGAAGGTTTGCCGGGCTGTACGGTGACGGTGGAAACGGATGGGTATCACTACACCGTTATCGCTGTGGGTGAACTGTTCGAGGGGCTTCGTCCCGTGCAGCGTCAGCAGAAAGTGTATGCTGCCATCAAGCACCTGATTGCCGATGGCACGGTGCATGCGGTCAATATCAAGGCGATGACACCTGCGGAAAACGGCCAATAACTGGCATGCGACGGTTTGGGAATGTAAGGGGAGTGTGTTGGATAAACTGGTGATCCTGGGCGGTGAGCGCCTGGAGGGTGAAATACGGATTTCAGGGGCCAAGAATGCGGCCCTGCCCATCCTGGCGGCGACCTTGCTGGCAGATGAGCCTGTCATCATCCGCAACCTGCCGCATTTGCATGACATCACCACGATGATCGAACTGCTCGGTTGCATGGGCATTGACCTGACCATCGATGAGCGCCTCGGTATCGAAGTGAATGCCAACACCATCCAGTCATTCACGGCACCGTATGAGCTGGTCAAGACCATGCGTGCTTCCATTCTTGTGCTGGGGCCGTTGCTGGCACGTTTTGGGCAGGCGCAAGTATCGTTCCCGGGCGGCTGTGCCATTGGCAGCCGGCCGGTGGACCTGCACATCAAGGGCCTGAAAGCCCTGGGGGCAGAGCTGGATGTGCAGGATGGGTACATCAATGCCAGGAGCAATGGCCGCCTGAAGGGTGCGCATATCTTCATGGACACCGTTACGGTCGGCGGTACGGAAAACGTGCTGATGGCAGCGGTGTTGGCAGAAGGGCAAACCGTGATTGAAAACGCCGCGCGTGAACCGGAAGTGGTGGATCTCGCCAATTGCCTGGTGGCAATGGGCGCACAGATCAGTGGTATTGGTTCGGATACCCTGGTGATCGACGGTGTTGAGCGTTTGCACGGTTGTGACTACACCATCATGCCGGACCGCATTGAAACCGGTACCTACCTGGTGGCGGCGGCAGCCACACGCGGGCATGTCAAATTGAAAGACACCGATCCCGAGGTGATGGAAGCGGTGCTGATGAAGTTGAAGGAAGCCGGTGCGGATATCACCACCGGCAAGGACTGGATCGAGCTGGATATGCATGGCTGTCGCCCGAAAGCTGTCAATATCCGCACGGCACCATACCCGGCATTCCCGACGGATATGCAGGCCCAGTTCACGGCCATGAATGCGGTGGCAGAAGGGACGGCAACGGTGACCGAGACGGTGTTTGAAAACCGCCTGATCCAGACCCATGAGATGAATCGCATGGGTGCCAAAATCAGCATTGAAGGCAATATGGCGATTGTCGAGGGCCAGGAGCACCTGAAAGGTGCGCCGGTGATGGCCACTGACTTGCGGGCATCCGCCAGCCTCGTGATTGCCGGCCTGGTGGCCCATGGCCAGACCCTGGTCGATCGCATCTACCATATTGATCGCGGTTACGAATGCATTGAGGAAAAATTACAGCAGCTGGGCGCCAATATTCGCCGGCTGCCCGAGTGAGGGACGCCATGCCAGCATCCACCATCACCATTGCGCTGACCAAGGGGCGCATCCTGGATGATGCCTTGCCGTTGCTGGAGGCTGCCGGTATCCGGCCGGCCGAATCCATTGCGGACAGTCGCAAGTTGTTGTTTGCCACCAACGCAGCGGATGTGCGACTGCTGGTGTTGCGGGGCCAGGATGTGCTGACCTATGTGCGCTATGGCGCGGCCGATGTCGGTATTTGCGGCAAGGACATGATGCTGGAATACGGTGCGGATGGCACCTATGAACTGGTGGACTTGAAGATTGCCCGTTGCCGGCTGATGACGGCAGCACCCGTTGGTGCAGGGCTGCCTTCCGGCCGTATCCGGGTGGCGACCAAATTCGTGAACGTGGCCAAGGCGTTCTTCGCCGAGCAAGGCCGGCAGGCTGACATCATTCCCCTCTATGGCGCGATGGAACTGGCGCCGGCGATGGGCTTGTCAGACTGGATTGTCGATATCGTGGATAGTGGCAAGACCCTGAAAGCGAATGGCCTCGAAGCACGGGATTGCATCGCGGATATTTCCTCCCGGCTGATTGCCAACAAAGCGGCGATGAAGCTGAAACACGATCGTATCCAGGCCTTGGCCGACCAGCTTGCTGCAGCTGTCAGCAAGGACTGACATGATGCGCCGCCTCAACAGTGACACGTCCGGTTTTGATGCCGAACTCCAAGCCTTGATGGCCAGTGATGGTGTGCGCGATGAAGGACTCATCGCGACCGTGCAGGCCTTGGTGGACGATGTGCGTGCCCGTGGTGATGCCGCCGTACTGGAATACACCGCACGTTTTGACCGGCGAACAGTCTCTTCCATGACTGAGCTGGAAATCCCGTTGGCCGATTGTGCGCAGGCCTTTGCGCAATTGCCGGCAGACTTGAAAAGCGCATTGCAGCTGGCGGCGTCACGTATTCGCGAGTATCACCAGTACCAGTTGGCGGAATCCTGGGAATATACCGATGGGCTCGGGAATCGCTTGGGCCAGAAAGTCACGCCACTGGATCGTGTGGGCATTTATGTGCCAGGTGGCAAGGCCAGTTACCCGTCATCGGTATTGATGAATGCGCTACCGGCGAAGGTTGCTGGTGTGGATGAGATCATCATGGTGGTGCCGGCGCCGGAAGGGGTGTTGAACCCGATGGTGTTGGCGGCTGCACACATCGCGGGCGTCGATCGTGTGTTTACCGTGGGTGGTGCGCAAGCCATAGCGGCCTTGGCGTATGGCACCCGTACCATCCCTGCGGTCGACAAGATTGTCGGGCCGGGCAATGCCTACGTGGCGACAGCGAAACGGCTGGTGTTTGGCCAGGTCGGCCTGGACATGATTGCCGGTCCATCGGAAGTGGTGGTGGTGTGTGATGGCCAGACCCATCCGGAATGGATTGTGTTCGACTTGTTTGCACAGGCTGAACATGATGAGCAGGCGCAATCGATCCTGATCAGCCCGGATGCGGCATTCCTCGATACTGTGGCGGTCACCATTGAGCGCCTGCTGCCGCAGCAGCCACGGGCGGCCATTATCCGCGAGTCGCTGCAAAACCGTGGTGCCTTGATTCATGTGCCCGACCTCAATGCGGCGGTTGCATTGTGCAATCGTCTCGCCCCGGAGCACCTGGAATTGTCGGTGGCAGATCCCGATGCCTTGTTGGCGAATATCCGTCATGCCGGTGCCGTGTTCATGGGGCGGTATACGGCGGAAGTGATGGGGGACTATTGTGCAGGCCCCAATCATGTCTTGCCGACCTCGGGTACAGCCCGCTTTTCCTCGCCGCTGGGTGTGTATGATTTCCAGAAGCGCATGTCCGTCATCCGTTGCACGCCCGCCGGTGCGAAGCCGCTGGCTGAAGCCGCGCGGGTGCTGGCCGACAGTGAGTCGCTGGCGGCGCATGCGGCTTCGGCAGCTTGCAGGACCGATGCATGAGTGAATTGTGGAGCCCGTTCGTGCATGGCCTGGTGCCGTATGTGCCGGGTGAGCAGCCGAAGCTGGCAAAACTCGTCAAGCTCAATACCAATGAAAACCCGTATGGGCCATCGCCGGCGGTATTGGATGCGGTTCGTGCTGCCACCAACGAAGATTTGCGGCGGTACCCGGATCCCAATGCGGATGCGCTCAAGCAGGCCATCGCCGGCTATTACGCGGTGCCGGTTGATCATGTGTTTGTCGGCAATGGCTCCGATGAAGTGCTGGCGCATGCGTTCATGGGGTTTTTCCAGCACGATAAACCCATCCTGTTTGCGGATATCACCTACAGTTTTTACAAGGTGTATTGCGGCTTGTATGGCATTGATTATGAATGCGTGCCGTTGGATGACATGTATGGGATCAATGTTGCGGATTATGCGCGCCCTAATGGCGGCATCATTATCGCCAACCCGAATGCACCGACCGGATGCCTGCTGTCGTTAACGTCCATCGAGGCGCTGTTGCAGGCCAACATGCAATCGGTGGTGTTGGTTGATGAGGCCTATATCGACTTCGGGGGTGAGACGGCCATCGGTTTGGTGTCGCGTTATCCCAACTTGCTGGTCACGCAAACCTTGTCAAAATCGCGTTCGTTGGCAGGGCTGCGTATCGGTTTCGCAGTGGGGCAACCGCATTTGATTGAAGCGCTGGAGCGTATCAAGAACAGTTTCAATTCCTATCCGCTGGATCGTCTGGCTATTGTGGCGGGTGTTGCGGCATTCCGTGATGAGGACTATTTCCAGCAAACCCGTCAGGCCGTTATCGCTGGACGTGATGCGGTGGTGTCGGGATTGCAGGCGTTGGGGTTTTCCGTGTTGCCGTCGGCAGCGAATTTCGTGTTGGCACAGCATGCTGTGCAACCGGCCGCAGCATTGGCGTCAGCCTTGCGTGAACAAGGCATCATCGTGCGTTACTTCAATGCGCCACGCATTGATAATTTCTTGCGCATTACCATTGGCAAGCCGGAAGAAAATGCCGAATTGCTGCAGGCCTTGCAGGCGATCGTAGCCAATCGCTGACCTGTTTAGTGGGCAGGTTCCTGCCCCAACGTGATCGATACATCCAGCAGCGTGCCTTCACGCCAGATCTTTAACGCAACGGTATCTCCCGGATGTCGCCAGGCGATGTCCTGCATGGTTTGCTGGCCATCCTGGATCAGTGCACCATCCACATGCAGCAGGATATCGCCGGTTTGCAAGCCGGCATGGGCGGCTGGGCTGTCATTGACGACACGGTTAACGAGCAAGCCGTCTGCCGACGGCGCGCCCAGGGCCTTGGCGAGCGCCGGGCTTAATCCTTGCACCTGCACACCCAGCCAGGCCCTCACCACGCGGCCATGGCGAACGATGTCATGCAGCACGCGTTGTGCGGTATCGGCGGGTGTGGCAAGGCCAATGCCTTCAAAGCCACCGGTGCGTGAATGAATAGCGGTATTGATGCCGAGCAATTCACCGCGCGTATTCACCAGCGCACCACCGGAGTTGCCGGGATTGATGGCGGCATCAGTCTGGATGAAATTTTCAAAGCGTTGCAGTTGTAATCCATAGCGACCAGTGGCGCTGATGATGCCCTGGCTGACACTGTGGCCAAATCCCCAGGGGTTGCCGATAGCGAGCACGATATCGCCCACGCGGCTGAATTCCGGTTTGGCAAACGGCATGGCCACGAGGCCGCTGGCGTTGATGGCCAGTACGGCGAGATCGGTGTCCTCGTCGCCACCTACCATGGTGGCACGTAACTCACGACCATCATTGAGGATCACCAGGATATCGGTGGCCTGGGCAACGACATGCAGGTTGGTCAGGATGTGTCCATCCGAATCAACGATCACGCCAGAACCCAGGCTTTGCTGGCTGCGTTGGCCGTCGCTGCCGGGGCGTGGGTCCGGCACGATGCGGCGGGTGTAGATGTTCACCACCGCAGGCGCACAGGTTTCAACCGTGTCAGCAAAGCCCTGGATGGCGGGGGTATCAATCTGCCGTTGTCCGGGTTGGAGCAAGCCGGGGTTGAGTGCAAGGATCAGCATGGCCACAACCAACCCACTCAGCACGGGCCATAACAGGAAACGATGGAAAACCGACATGTGTCCGGACTCCGCAGGTGACGCGTTATTATAGCGGCAGAGCGGAAGGAGGTTCCCATGACCCATGTGACGCGGCAACGCTTGCTGGATGAGGCTACTCAGCTGTTGGCGCCGGAGCGGTTCCAGGATTACTGCCCGAACGGTTTGCAGGTGGAAGGCAGGCAGGAGATTGCCTTGTTGGTGAGCGGGGTGACCGCAAGCCAGCGCCTGATCGAAGAAGCGATTGCGATGGGTGCGGATGCCATCCTGGTGCATCACGGGTATTTCTGGAAAGGCGATCATCCGGCCGTGACAGGCATGTTGCGCCAGCGCCTTGGCTTGTTGTTGCAGCACAACATCAATTTACTGGCGTATCACTTGCCACTGGATGCCCATCCGCAATGGGGCAATAACGCCATGCTGGCGAAACAACTGGGTATCAGGAACCCTGCACCATTACAGGAAGGCTCGCTGGTCTGGGCGGGTGAGTGGTCGGCCCCGGCCACGGTGGATGCTGTTTCGCAAGCGTTGGCGGAAGCCCTGCAGCGCCCGCCCTTGTCCTTTGGTGAAGGTCCGGCCCTTATCCGGCGTGTTGCCTGGTGTACCGGTGCAGCGCAGGGTTACCTGAAACTGGCGGCGGATGCCGGTGTCGATGCGTATATTACCGGTGAGGCTTCAGAACAAACGGTGCACGAAGCGCGCGAGCTGGGCATCCATTGTTTTGCGGCAGGCCATCATGCGACGGAACGTTATGGTGTGCAGGCCCTGGGGGAGGCTTTGGCTGGGCGCCTGGGTATCCGTCACGAATTCCGGGATTGCGATAACCCGGTGTAGTCGTCATCGCCTTCGCCCAGGTCATCGTCATCCAGCTGGTAATGCGTGCTGATGGTGGGTTCGTAGCGCATGGACGGTTTTTCCAGGCCGAAATCCTCGCGCAGGATGCCGCGTTCATGCTGGGTAGCTTTGGGGGCGTAATCCAGCGGTGCCTGGAGGCTGGCGGAGGCGAAGCTGGATCCGGCAATGGTTTGGCCCTTGCGACCCGCATCCTGCTCCGGCAGGGGCTGCAACAAGGGGGGCTGGCCCGGGCGATCACACAGTGCCTGTGCACCCTGTGCAAGGTGATTGTGGACTTCCCGGTAATTCTCGTTCAGCCGGTTCAGCAGTTCAGCCGTCTGGGTAAAGTGGCTGTTGACTTCCATCTGGTAGTTTTTCAGCTCATCCCGCGATTGTTGCAGGCGGCTCTCCAGGTCGCGGCGACTGCCGCCACCGCCTGGCCCCAGCATGAGGGCTGCGGCATACCCCAGTAAGGCTCCCAGTGCCGTACAAAACACACCCACCAGCCAGAGATTGCCTGCAGCGTCCAAAGCCTGATCCTCGTTTGCGGGGGAAGAGGCCTCATTATAGACACAACTCAGTGTGCTTGCAGGCCAAGTGGCAATGCTGAGCGTATTTGCTTACGGGTTGCTGCTTCGGTTAATGTGCGCCCGTTTTCTTTCATTGGCTGTTCCCGGCGAGTCCATTGATGACGATCGCGACACCCTTGCAGCGCTACCAGTCTGACCTGCAGCAACCCGGCTTTGTGGCTGATCCGGCCCAGGAAATGGCCGTGGTACACCTGCAAGACCTGTATGAGCGCCTGGTGGCTCGTGAACAGGCTTCCCGCCCCGGTGTGTCGCGCTGGTGGAGTGGATGGCGCCGTGACGGTGGGCTGCCGGAACAGGGGCTGTATTTCTGGGGTGGGGTCGGGCGCGGCAAAACCTACCTGATGGACCTGTTTTTTGAGAGCTTGCCGTTTGAGCGCAAGATGCGCTCGCATTTCCACCGGTTCATGCAGCGGGTGCATGCGGAACTCAATGACCTGCGGGAGCAACGCCAGAAAGATCCGCTGGATATGGTGGCGACGCGGATTGCCCGCGAGGCCCGGGTGATTTGCTTTGATGAATTCTTTGTGTCGGATATCGCCGATGCAATGATCCTCGGGGGATTGTTCGGGGCCTTGTTCCAGCGTGGTGTGAGCCTGGTGGCGACCTCTAATATCGTGCCGGATGACCTGTACCGGAATGGCCTGCAGCGCGAGCGTTTCCTGCCGGCCATCGATGTCTTGAAAGCCCATGTGCGGGTGTTGAATGTTGATGGCGGCACGGATTACCGGCTGCGGACCCTTGAGCAGGTGGAGTTGTACCATTGCCCGTTGGGAGCCCATGCGGATGCCAGCCTGCAGGACAGTTTCCGCCAACTGGCACCGGAACAGCCGCACGAACAGGTTGACCTGGATATCAATGGCCGGAAAATCCGTGCCCGCTACCTGGCTGATGATGTGGCCTGGTTTGAATTCACGGAGCTGTGTGACCGGCCCCGCAGCCCGGCCGATTACATTGAGCTGGCTCGCGAACTGCATGCGGTGGTGCTGGCCAATATCCCGGCCCTGGGGGATGACCATAATGACCAGACCCGGCGCCTGATCAACCTCATCGACGAATTCTATGACCGCAACGTCAAGATGGTGATTTCGGCGGCCGCCCCGCTGGATAGCCTCTATACCGGCAAGCGCCTGGCGTTTGAATTCGAGCGTACCCGCAGCCGTTTGCTGGAGATGCAATCCCGGGAGTACCTGGGGCGCCCTCACAAGCCCTGAAGCCTTGCCCTTGGGCCTGGCCCTGCCGGGTCGCGGGGCGTTTGTACCCGGCTGCCCGTGCTGGCCAGCACGCCCTTCCGGGGTGCTTGAAAAGGGGGTTTCTTTCCTGTAGCATTCGCGCTCCTTTTTCAGGGTCCCTGGGAAACAAGTGATGAAGACCTATAGCGCCAAGCCGGGCCAGGTAGCCCAAGAATGGTTCGTGGTGGATGCCACGGACAAGACACTGGGCCGTTTGGCCAGTGAAATTGCCCGCCGCCTGCGTGGCAAGCACAAGCCTGAGTACACCCCCCATGTGGATACGGGTGACTACATCGTTGTGATCAATGCTGAAAAAGTGGCTGTCACCGGTAACAAGGCCAGTGACAAAGTGTATTACCACCACACCGGTTTCCCGGGTGGTATCAAAGGCATTACCTTTGACAAACTGATCCAGCGTGCTCCCGAGCGTGCGATTGAAATCGCCGTGCGTGGCATGCTGCCGCACAACCCCTTGGGTCGTGCCATGGGCCGCAAGCTCAAAGTGTATGCCGGTGCCGAGCACCCGCATGCTTCACAGCAACCCAAAGAACTGGCTATCTGACTATGGCAGCAACTCAATACTACGGCACTGGCCGCCGCAAGACGTCTACCGCACGTGTGTTCCTGCGCCCGGGTTCTGGCCGCATCACCATCAACGATCGTACCCTCGAGAACTACTTCGGTCGCGAAGTGGCTCGCATGATCGTGAACCAGCCCTTGGCACTGACCGATAGCAGCGAGAAGTTCGATATCGTTGCAACGGTCTCCGGCGGTGGCAGTTTCGGCCAGGCAGGTGCCTTGCGTCACGGCATCACCCGTGCCCTGATGGCTTATGATGAAAGCCTGCGCCCGACCTTGCGCAAAGCGGGATATGTGACCCGTGATGCCCGTGAGGTTGAGCGTAAGAAAGTGGGTTTGCGCAAAGCGCGCAAGCGTCCGCAATACTCCAAGCGCTGATCATTGCTGCTTGGCTGCAAACGCCCGCATGGATTCCCAGCGGGCGTTTTTGTTTATGGCCTGTGCGGGGCGGTGTTGTGATAGGTCAAGTTTTGGCGGTCGGGAAGGAAAAAGCGGCAGGAAGATGCCTTTTTCCTTGTCAGAATTGCGGAATTTCATTAAGATTTGCCGCGCTTTTTTCACTATTGCGGCCGGCCGGTTTCCCGACCGGCCGGTTGCCTTGAGAACTGGGGAGATCAATCGTCATGAGTGATGGCGGAGTCAATCAATCCCGGCGCTACTTCCTGACAGCGGCGACTGCCGCGGTAGGGGCAGTAGGTGCTGCAGCAGTGGCCGTTCCATTCGTCAAATCCTGGACCCCAAGTGCCAAGGCCAAGGCCGCTGGTGCGCCGGTCAAGTTTGACCTGAGCAAACTGGAGCCTGGCCAGATCACGACCGTTGAATGGCGCGGCAAGCCTGTCTATGTGCTGCGTCGTACCCCGGCTGTACTGGAAGACATCAAGGCCCAGGAAGACAAATTGAAAGACCCCGAGTCTGCTGGATCCATCCAGCCGGATTACGCCAAGGGTCCATTCCGTTCCATTAAGGATGAATTCCTGATTACGGTAGGCTTGTGTACCCATCTGGGGTGCGCACCGAAATATCGTCCCGAAGCAGGGTCGATTACACCGGATTGGCGTGGTGGCTTCTTTTGTCCATGCCATGGTTCCATGTTTGACCTGGCGGGCCGCGTCTACAAATCGGTGCCGGCACCGACCAACCTGGAAATCCCGCCGCACTTTTATGAGAGCGACAGTGTCATTGTGATTGGTCTGGATGGAGGCGCTGCGTAATGATCAAGCTACTGGTTGGTTTGCGCGATTGGGTGGATGCCCGTCTGCCGATCATGCGTGCGTGGGACACCCATATGGGCAAGTACTACGCGCCAAAGAATTTCAACTTCTGGTACTTCTTCGGTGTGCTGTCCCTGTTTGTACTGGTGAACCAGCTGCTGACCGGTATCTGGTTGACCATGAGCTATGTGCCGAGTGCTGAAGCCGCTTTCGCATCTGTTGAATACATCATGCGTGATGTGGAAATGGGCTGGCTGATCCGTTACCTGCACTCCACGGGTGCCTCGGCGTTCTTTGCGGTGGTCTACCTGCATATGTTCCGTGGATTGATGTACGGTTCGTACAAGAAGCCGCGCGAGCTGGTGTGGATTTTCGGCATGCTGATTTACCTGGCCCTGATGGCGGAAGGTTTCCTTGGCTATGTCCTGCCATGGGGCCAGATGTCTTACTGGGGTGCACAGGTGATCGTATCACTGTTCGGTGCGATCCCGGTGATTGGTCCGGACCTGGAGCAGTGGGTGCGCGGTGACTACCTGATTTCCGGTATCACCCTGAACCGTTTCTTTGCCCTGCATGTGGTGGCTGTGCCTATCATCCTGTTGGCCTTGGTGGTGTTGCACCTGCTGGCCTTGCATGAAGTGGGTTCCAACAACCCTGATGGCATTGAAATCAAGAAGAACAAGGATGCAAACGGTATTCCCAAAGACGGGATTGCGTTCCATCCGTATTACACAGTGCACGATATCGTGGGTGTTGTAGTGTTCCTGTTCGTTTTCTGTGCCATTGTCTTCTTCGCGCCGGAAATGGGCGGCTACTTTATTGAGTATGCCAACTTCGAAGAAGCCAATGCCCTGAAAACCCCGGATCATATTGCACCGGTGTGGTACTACACTCCGTTCTACGCCATGTTGCGTGCCACCACGCTCGAGTGGTTTGGCCTGAGCTCGAAATTCTGGGGCTTTGTGGTGATGGGCGGTGCTGTGGCGATTTTCTTTGTGCTGCCGTGGATTGACCGGAGTCCGGTGAAATCCTGGCGTTACAAAGGATTGGCGACCAAGATCGCGATTCCGGTATTTGCCGTGGTGTTCCTGATCCTGGGTTACCTGGGCGCTATCCCGGCAGAAGGTACGTTCCTGGGCATGGAGCGCAAAGCTGCAGCCCAGTATCTGACGATCGTGTATTTCGCCTTCTTCTTCCTGATGCCGATTTACACATCACTGGAAAGTACCAAGCCAGTTCCGGAAAGGGTGACAATGCGATGAAAAAGCTGATTCTTGCATGTTTGCTGGTTATGGCGCCGGTGGCAGCGTTGGCTGCCGGTGGCAAATCCTGCGGCAAAATCGAATGCGATGCCTTTGACGTGGATTTGCATGACAAGGCTGCCTTGCAGCGTGGTGCCCAGGTATACATGAACTACTGCATGGGCTGTCATGCCTTGCGTTATGCGCGTTATGAGCGCACTGCCAATGACTTGGGGATTCCTGCCGAGATGGTGCAGGGAAACCTGATGTTTGGGGACAGCAAGATTGGCGACCTGATGCAGAACGCCTTGCCGGATGCACAGGGCAAGAAGTGGTTCGGTGCCGCACCGCCGGATTTGACGCTGATTGCGCGCCGTCGTGGCCCGGAGTGGTTGTATACCTACCTGCATTCTTTTTATGTTGACCCGGCGCGCCCGTATGGTGCCAACAACCTGGTATTCCCTGATGTCGGCATGCCGCATGCCTTATATGAGTTGCAGGGCCAGCAGGTGTGCAAGCCGGCGTGGAAAATTGCGGCCAATGGTGGCATTGCCCGTGACCCGGTGACATATGAGAACCTGGAAGACGAGCATTATCCCTGTGGCCGTGTTGAGCACGTGGCAGGCACTGGTCAGCTGACGCCGGAAGAATATGACCGTACCGTGGCAGACCTGGTGAGTTTCCTGGAATATGTCGGTGAGCCGATGCAGTTGGAGCGCCAGCGCATTGGTATCTTTACCATGTTGTTCCTGCTGCTGTTGTTGATTGTGGCCTGGATGCTGAACCGCGAATACTGGAAAGACGTGCACTGATCCCGGTCAGTGCACCTTCACAAGGAAGGCTTTATGAGCAGCTCGGTCACCAAACGTTCGATCATGACGTTTTTCTCCGATAGCACGGATCACTACAGTCATCGTGTGCGCATTGTGTTGGCAGAAAAAGGTGTTACGGTCGATATCGTCAATATTGACCCCAAGGATCCACCGCGGGAGCTGGCTGAAGTCAATCCCTATAACAGCCTGCCAACCTTGGTGGATCGCGAGCTGATCCTGTTCGAATCCAAGATCATGATGGAATACCTGGATGAACGTTTCCCGCATCCGCCGTTGCTGCCGGTGTACCCTGTGGCACGGGCAGAAAGCCGCCAATTCATGTACCGGATTGAGCGTGACTGGTGTGGTCTCATTGACACTATCCAGAATGGTGCCTCCAAGGATGCCACCAAGGCCCGCAAGGAGCTGAAGGATAACTTGTTGAGCATGGCGCCTATTTTCAGTGAGAAGCCCTACTTCATGAGCGAGGAGTTCACCTTGGTGGATTGCTGCATGGCGCCAATCCTGTGGCGCTTGCCGGTGCTGGGTATCGAATTGCCCAAGAGCAAGCAATCCAAGGCCATCAACGAGTACATGAAGCGCTTGTTTGTTCGCCCTGGTTTCAAGGCCAGCCTGTCTGAACGTGAACGGGAAATGCGCCAGGTTGGCTAAGCCATCGGGCCGGTTCCTGGGTAATGAATTCCAGTAAACCTTATCTGTTGCGTGCACTGCATGAGTGGATCGTGGATAACGGTTGCACGCCCCATATCCTGGTGGATGTCACCGTCAATGGTGTGGCTGTGCCGCCAGGTTATGCTGAAGATGACCGCATTGTCCTGAATATCTCCCCGAGTGCCGTCAGGCACTTGTTGATCGCGAATGAATCGGTGTCTTTTAATGCCCGGTTTGGCGGTTCGCCTTATGACATCCATGTGCCCATGCCTGCGATCATGGGTATTTATGCGCGCGAAAATGGCCAGGGCATGGTGTTTGAGCATACGGATGGATCAGGCGACGATGATCCGGATGATGAGCCCACACCGCCGTCCGGTGGCCATGAACGGCCTGCACTGCGGGTGGTGAAGTAAATCCTATCGGCCTTGTTCGGGATCCCCGAACAGTTGCGTTTCAATCAGGTCACACAGGCAGTGGACCACCATCAGCTGCACCTCCTGGATGCGGGCCCTCGATGCTGAGGGGATGTGCAGGGCAATATCGCGCCCTGTCATCAGTGGTGACAAATCCGTGGTTTCCTCGCCGGCCAGCAAGACTACCGCCATGTCCCGTTCGTGGGCTGCACGCAGGGCATGCACCAGGTTACTGCTGGTGCTTTTGTGTGTGGCGATCAGCAGGGTGTCACCGGGCTGGCCCAGTGCACGGATTTGGCGGGAAAAAATTTCATTGAAATGATAGTCGCTGGCAATGGCGGACAGGGTGGCGCTGTCAGCGGCTAGTGCCATGGCAGGTAACCCCGGGCGCTCATGATGGAAATGATCAATCAGGTACGTGGTGAATTGGCGGATGGTATTTGCTGAGGAGCCATTGCCGCAGCCGAGGATCTTGTGATCAGTGAGCAGGGTGGTCACGAAATGGTTGGCTGCCAGTTCAATGCCGGGCAGCAATGGCTCAATGGAGCGGATGGTGGCATCAATGGTGTCGTTGAATTGGCGAATGATCCGCTCGCGCATGATCGCTTGGCTCCGTGTAGCCCTCAACTGAAGGCGTCTTTCACCCATTCGATGGTAACACGGTGGCCCATGGGAGCTGCCAGTAGGCCAACCACATCAAACCGGCAGGGCCGTGATTGCAGTTGTGGATGCTGCTGCAGGTAATGGCTGGCGGCATGACGAATGCGTGCCTGCTTGTGGGCGGTGACGGTTTCCAGCGGGCTGCCGTGACGGTCGTCGTTGCGGAAACGTACTTCAACAAACACGACATGCTCGCCGTCTTGCATGACCAGGTCGATTTCGCCGCCACGGACCTGGAAGTTCCGCTCCAGGCATAACAATCCCTGCTGTTTCAGGTGGGCTTCGGCCTTGGCTTCAGCGGCGCTGCCTGTATCCCGGCTTTGCGGGCGCTTGCCTGGCCAGCGCATCATGGCACCGGTTGGCTCACGATGGTGGGTAGCAAGCGGGGCGTTCCTTGCCGGAAGACGGCACAATCCAGTTGTCGCTCCATCTGGCGAGCGGCATTCATGTGGATCTGTCCGGTGTAACCAAAAAAGCGGCTGTCCGGGTATTGCACCAGTTGCGGTAAGCGGGGGTGAATCAGGAACGCATCGGCGCCCATGGCATACAGTCGCAAATAGGGTGATTGCGCTGGACCCACCCAGGGCTCAAGGCTGGTGCGAAGCGGGTGGCCTGGTTGCAAGAGCCAGCCCATATCGCAAAAGCGAATCCGGTTGAGGTCAGTGTCCGTGGCCGGGTTTGGCGTACCGCTGAACACATGGGATGTGGCATAGGCTGGTATGTCACCGGCATAGAGGAACTGCAGCATCGGCATGAGCAGGCGACCGGTTTCCGGATTGGCAATCAACAGGATGGCATCCACGTCCTGGCGTCGCCTGGGTTCGGCCTTGAGGGGCATCGCGAGGATGTTCTCAAGGGTTTGCTGGCGATCCTGGCTGCGCTGGATGCCAAGGGCGTTCTTGAGGCTGGCCGGGATATCCCGCGAGCGCTCCCAGCTTGCCGTGGCAAGGATGTATTGTTCATCGGCCTGCCATTGGCTGCGGAAGCTGTCGGCAGCACGCAATGCCCAGGGTTCCTGGCTATGGACCAGGATAACGTGCGTGTGGCTGCTGGCTGTCATGCGCCCGGCCAGTTGCTGGATCTCGGCATCTGTGCCCAAGCCAAACTGGTACAGGTTGGCCGGGGCTGTGCCGTAGTCGCTGATCTCGTTGAGGGCGAGTGTCGGCACAGGCAGGTCTCCCATATCAAACAGCAGCCGGACCTTGTCCTTGTCCAGCGGGCCAATGACAAACTCAGCGCCGTCTGCAATGGCTTGCTGGTAGAGGGCTTCAAAGGCGACCTGTTCATTGCCGGTATCGTAAAAACGCAAGGTGGGGGTTTGGCTACCCATCATCTGTGATTGGTACCAGGCCGCCATCAACCCGTCCCGCACGGCTTCGCCGGGCGCTGCATAACGGCCGGCAAATGGCAGCAGTACGGCTACCTGCTTGGGGCGGTTGGCTGAGAGGGTCTTGAGTATGGCGAGTCCCCCAGGCGCCTGTTTGGCGGCGGGATGTTGCGGGTTGGCCTGCTGCCACCGGGTTAGTGCGCCAACCTGGGCATCCAGGTCACCCTGGTTTTGTTTGCCAATGATGGCCAGTGCCACCCAGCCATTGAAGTCAGTGTCTGCAGCGTTGTTGTTGAGGGCGATCTGTTGCAGGTCTGTGAGCGGTGTGCTCATCAGGGCTTGCCAGATGGCATCGTGGAAACGGCTTTTCTGTCCGGCATCTGTCGACAAGGTGGCGATATAGATGTATTCACGGGCGCTGGCCAGTGGTTCGCCCAATTGGCCGAGCAGTTGGCCGCGCAGTGCGCCCAAGGCCAGTTGTTCGTCATCGGGCAGGATCAGGAAGCTGTCATTCAGGCGGGCATCATCCAGCAGGATGCTGCGTGCCGATTCGGTGTCGCCCAAGGCCAGGTGAGTGGCCGCCAATGTGCTGCTGTAGCGTGCCAGCAAGGTGTCTGGTACATGCATGCGATGGGTCAGTAGCAGCGCATCCAGTGCCTGGCGGGGCTTGCCGAGTGCCAGCAGTTGCCGGGCCGCCTCAATCCGCATGCGGGTGGCTTCATTTGGCAAGGCGGTATTGGCGTCATTGAGCAATTGCCGGGCTGATTGCAGCGAGTGGTCTGGCTGCGGTTGCGATGGCTTCGGTGTGCCACAGGCACACAGTGCCAGGGCCATGATGAAGGTGACCAGTATGCGGGAAGGGCTTTTCATGCGATCTCGTGAGTGGTTTGATGGCACATTGATCCAACGGCTGATCAGGTGAGACATGACCCAAGGCGTGCTGTATGTGGTAGCCACCCCGCTGGGGAATCTGGGGGATATGGTACCGCGTGCCATAGACATCCTCCAGACAGTGGACCTGATTGCAGCAGAAGACACGCGCCACAGTCGTAAATTGCTCGACCATTTTGCAATCACGACCGATATCACGGCCTACCATGATCATTCCACGGAGGCCAAACGTGAGGCCTTGTTGCGCTTGTTGCAGGAAGGCAAGTCCCTCGCCGTGATCAGTGATGCCGGCACGCCCCTGATTTCCGACCCGGGTTTCAAGCTGGTGCAGCAGGCGCGGCAACGGGGCGTGACCGTCGTGCCGGTACCGGGGGCCTGTGCTGCCATTACTGCCTTGAGTGCGGCCGGGCTGCCCTGTGACCGTTTTGTGTTTGAGGGATTCTTGCCAGCCAAGGCATCAGCCCGTTGCAAGGCATTGCAGCAGATCGCGACCGAATCGCGCACGATCGTGTTTTATGAATCCAGTCATCGCATCGAAGCCTCGATTGGCGACATGGTGACGGTGTTTGGCCCGGACCGGCAGGCAGTGATTGCCCGTGAGCTGACCAAGCTCTACGAGACCATCCATGGGGATACCCTGCAAGGCTTGCAGGCCTGGTTGGGCGCATCGCCAGATCATTGCCGGGGGGAATTTGTGGTGATGGTGGCTGGTGCCGATCCTGTCGCTTCCATGGATGCCGATGAGGGCGTCCGTGTGGGCCGTTTGCTGGCCGCTGAGTTGCCGGTGAGCCAGGCAGCGGATCTGGCGGCCCGCATCACCGGTTTGCCGCGGCGCGCCATCTACCAGGCCTTGCTGAAGGGCGATTGAAATGAAGCCGGCACGATCGGTGCAAAGTTCTTGAAAGTTGTGAGGCTCCCGCGTCATACTGGGCGTCAGGAGTCAGCCAGGCAGTCGCTGTCCCGAATGCGTACCGGTCCCGCAGGTTCCGGCAGGCGCGGGATAGAGGAAAGTCCGGGCTCCACAGGGTAGGGCGCCAGGTAACGCCTGGGGGGCGTGAGCCCACGGAAAGTGCAACAGAGAGTAGACCGCCCAAGCACGGTTCGCCGTGACGGCAAGGGTGAAACGGTGCGGTAAGAGCGCACCGCACGCCTGGTAACAGTGCGTGGCGATGGCAAACCCCGCCCGGAGCAAGACCAAATAGGAACCCGATGGTGTGACCCGCGCCGGGTTCGGGTAGGTCGCTTCAGGTTCGTGGCGACACGAACCGCAGATGAATGACTGTCCACGACAGAACCCGGCTTATCGGCCGACTCCTGATCCTCCCTGATCCCACTGAAAGATCCCCAAAAGCCAAACAACTTAAGGTTTCACTTTAAGTTGTTTTGGCATCTTCTGGATTTAAAAAGACTTGTTTATCCAGTTCAGCGTTGAAATCGACTTTTCGACGCAGTTCCCTGAATTTTCTCGACATTTTCCCTGCCAGATAGCGGGTTTCTGCTTGACAAGGCTTTCCCTGCGTCCCTATAGTGGCGGTTAGTGGGTAGATGTGGGTAATTGTGGGTCAAAGCGGTATTTTGACCCCACTTTGAAGGGGAGCCGGGCATGGCCCAGGCGTTTACAGGAGTACATAACATCAACATGGATGCCAAGGGGCGCCTTGCGTTCCCGGCCCGCCAGCGTGATCGCTTGGGCCCGGACAGCAACAGCACCCTGGTGGCAACCGTGAATGTCAGCTCGCCCTGCCTGTTTATCTATCCGCAACCGGCCTGGGAGCAGGTACTGGAGAAAGTCCAGGCACTGCCAACCATGCGACCCGGTGTACAAAACTTCCAGCGCTTGTTTGTCGGCTATGCCACCGAGATCGAGTTCGATGGTAATGGCCGTTTGTTGCTGCCTGCTTCGCTGCGCGAATACGCAGGCCTCGACAAGAAAGTCGTGCTGGTGGGGCAAATCAATAAATTTGAACTCTGGGATGAACACCGTTGGCAGGATGTGCGCCAGCAGCCGGTCGAGATTCCCGAAGAACTGCAGTCCATTGCCCTGTAAGGGCTTGGGGTTGCACATGCATATAACAGTACTGCGCGATGAGGCCGTGGATGCCGTGATGCATAACACGAACGGCAAATACATCGATGGCACCTTCGGGAGAGGTGGGCACAGTCGCCGGTTGCTGGAATGTCTTGATGAACAAGGGCGCTTGTTGGCAATTGATCGCGACGCGGCAGCGATCAGCCATGCGGCCAGCACAATCCACGATGATCGCTTCACGATTGAGCGCGCGGCATTTTCATCCATTGCCGATTGCGCGCGCCAGCATGGCTGGTATGGCGCGGTGGATGGTGTGCTACTGGATATCGGGGTGTCATCACCGCAAATCGATGAAGCCGCTCGCGGCTTCAGTTTTATGCGCGAAGGCCCGCTGGATATGCGCATGGATGATCGCCAGCCCATGACGGCTGCCCGCTGGTTGGCCGAAACCCCGGAAGATGAAATGACCCGTGTGTTCCGTGAATACGGCGAGGAAAAATTCGCACGCCGCATTGCGCGGGCCATTGTCGCGCGTCGCGCTGAGCAACCTTTGCAAACCACGCGTGAACTGGCCGAGCTGGTGGTTGAGGTATGCCCGGGATATGAGCGTGGCCAGCATCCGGCAACACGCGTGTTCCAGGCCATCCGTATTGCCATCAATGACGAGCTCGGGGAAATCGAGAGGGCACTGAAAGGTGCACTGGATTGCCTCGCCGTGGGTGGCCGCTTGGTAGTGATCAGTTTCCATTCGCTGGAAGACCGCATCGTTAAGCGTTTCTTTCGTGACCAGTCGCGAGGAGAGCAATTGCCGAAACGCTTGCCGGTCACCGGTGCCGCCACTTCGGGTGTGCGCCTGAAACTGGTGGGTGCTGCGGTCAAGCCATCGGCTGATGAAGTGGCGGCGAATCCACGTGCCCGTAGCGCCATCATGCGTGTTGCCGAGAAGGTGGCGTGATGACGACTGGGAACAGGGGCAGCTGGTTCGGGATGTTGATGCTGTTGTGGGCGCTGGTGTTGGTCTCTGCATTGGCGGTGGTGTACAGCACGCACCGCAGTCGCCAGTTGTTTGATGAGTTGCAGAAGTTGTCGCAGGAGCAGAACCGCCTGGAAGTGGAGTGGGGAAAGCTGCTGCTGGAGCGTAGCACGCGCAGTTCGCTCGGTACGGTGGAGCAGATGGTGCGTGCCTGGGGTATGCGGGAACCGTTATTGGAAGAAACGCGAGTGATGCAACCGTGACAAGCCAGGCAAAAACACACGTGCGGGGAGCGCAGAAAACGGCTAATGCTGTTGAAGGCGGCGTTGCACCGTGGCGTTTCTGGCTGGTGGCATCTGGCCTGGCTGTATTGGGTTGCTTGCTGGTGGGTCGCTTGCTGGTGCTGCAAGTGCTGGATGTGGGGGAACACGATCATGAGTTCCTGCAGCAGCAAGGTGATGCACGAGCCCTGCGTACCGTCAGCCTGCCAGCGTATCGCGGCATGATCACGGATCGGCATGGGCAGCCCCTGGCGGTGAGTACGCCCGTCAAGACCTTGTGGGCACAACCGGAAATTTTGCTGGAGCATACGGACAAGTGGCCTGTGCTTGCCAAGGCCCTGGGTATGCCGCAAGACCAGTTCCGTAAAAAATTGCTGGCGGCAAAGGGCAGCAGCTTTTTGTATTTGCGCCGTCACATGACGCCCGCTGATGCGGATCGCGTCTTGGCCTTGGGTGTGCCCGGCGTGTCCGAGATTTCGGAATACCGTCGTTATTACCCTGCTGGCGAAGTCGCTGCGCATATTGTCGGGTTCACCAATATTGATGACCAGGGCCAGGAAGGCCTGGAATTGGCCTATGAAGAAGCCTTGCGCGGTGTGCCTGGTGCGCGGCGGGTTGTGCGCAACCTGAATGGCCAGATCATTCGTGATGTGGGGCTGGTGCGCTCGGCGCGACCGGGTCAAGACTTGCAACTCAGCATTGATTTGCGCCTGCAATACCTTGCTTATCGCGAGTTGAAAGCGGCGGTGGCAAAAGCGCAGGCGCACTCCGGTTCCATCGTATTGCTGGATAGCCGCACCGGCGAAGTCCTCGCGATGGCTAACCAGCCTTCCTATAACCCGAATGACCGTGGCTCGCTCAACATGTCGGCTTTGCGCAATCGCGCCATTACCGATTTGCTGGAGCCGGGATCAACCGCAAAACCACTGGCCATGGTGGCTGCACTGGAAAGTGGTAAATACACGCCGGACACACCGATGGATACCCGTCCCGGTTATATCGGTGTGCGCACTGGTAAAACGACTACCAAATTGATCAAGGATCATCGCAATTACGGGCTCACGGACATTACCGGCGTGATCACGCATTCCAGTAATGTCGGTATGACAAAAATCGCTTTCTCGCTCGAGCCCGATAAGATCCCGGATGTGCTGGCGCGTTTCGGTTTTGGTCAGCCAACCGGTATCGGTTTTCCGGGTGAAGCCTCGCGTTTGTTGCCGAGCCATCGGCGCTGGCCGGATATTGATCGTGCCACGATTGCGTATGGTTATGGGTTTGCGGTAACACCGCTGCAGTTGGCGCAGGCCTATGCGATCCTGGCCAATGATGGGCGGCGCCAGCCGCTCAGTTTGCACAAA
>SBFY01000163.1 GCA_006227085.1 Gammaproteobacteria bacterium | reverse complement strand
TACCCGCAATACAACAACTACACCCGCAAGGTTCGCCGGGCCGAAGGTATCAATGGGCTGATGCAGGTAGTGAATGAGCAAGAGAAATACTTCAATGCCAATAACAGCTACAAGAATGGAGATGCTACCCCGTTGAACACTACCGATGCCACCAAGGTGGTTGTGCCGACCGGTACCACCGGTGCCGGTGTCTGGTACGAGGTAACGGTCACAGCCGCGGGTTCAACGTTTACCGCCACGGCCACCGCCAAGAATGACCAGGTTTATGACAAGGTTGGCAGTCAGGCGTGTACCACATTGACCATCACCAATACCGGGGTGAAAAGCCCTGCTACGTGCTGGCCCTGATTTTTCGTTTCCCCCGCAGGTCGAGGGATGTACTGAAGTGCTTCAAGCCGCCTCTGGCGGCTTTTTTTTGCCTTGTCGTTGTCTGGCAGGCTTAACTGGCGATCTCGCATGCCAGTGACTTCATGTTCATGTCTTCGTGGATGCCGTCATGATCCCTGTCGCGGGAGAGGCGGGCGCGGCCAGGGCGGTTCAAGGTGATCTGGCGGGCATGGCGGGTGTCACCGCTGTCCGGGCACCAGGTCAATGCGCCAAACTCCATCGCATAGCCGGTGGGATCAAAACGTACATACGGCCGGCCGCCCGAGCCGCGCCACACCAGTTCGCCGGCCAGTATCTTGTCGTTACGGCGATACAGCACTTCATCCGCGTCGAGCCTGTGGTTGTCATTGTCGTCTGCAAACAGGATCCAGCCGTAGCCCCAGTGGGCATGGCAATGCATGCCATCCATGCTGCCGCACAGGGTGATGGTGCCGCTCTTGTGCTGGATGGCGAGATCACGGGCGTGCTGGATGGTATGGAAGGCATCCTGGATGACATGGCGTGAACGCATGCTGCCGATGCCGGACTGGAATGCCGGTATGCCGGCGACCAGTACGATGCTGGCGATCATTAATACACTGAGTGATTCGGCCAGCGTGAAGCCGGCTTGTGCGGGTAGTCTTGCTTGCCCTGTGACCTGCATGGTGCCCTCCCTGGCGATGCATGATGGTTCGGTGCAGGCGACGATACGGCGGAGGGGGTGTGGAGGGTGTGCGAAATTGCAGTGTTATGTTGCAGGTGATCGAGGAAAAGCCTGTGCGCTTATTCGATGCCGAGTTTTTTCAGGCGATAACGCAGGGCACGGAAGGAAATACCCAGTTTGTCGGCAGCAGCGGTGCGGTTCCAGCGACAGCTTTCCAGTGCATCCGTAATGAGCTTCCGTTCGATCTGTTCCAGGTAGTCTTCCAGTGAATGGTTGCCACGTTCCGGCAAGGCATGGTCCATGGTGCTGCTGCCAGGCGTTGAATCAGTGCTGGCCGGGATCGTCTGGCTCCCGAGGTTCAGGTCACTGGCGGTGATGGTGTTGCCTTCACAGAGGGTGGAGGCACGCTCAAGGATGTTTTCCAGTTCACGCACATTGCCGGGGAACGGGTATCCCTGCAGGGCCTTGAGGGCACTGGCATCCATGCGGATCGGCGGGCTGGCAGACTGGTCGGCTAATTTGGTGAGGATGGACTGTGCCAGCTGTGGGATGTCTTCCTGCCGTTCCCGCAGGCTGGGCATCTGCAGTTCGATCACATTGATACGGTAAAACAGGTCGCTACGGAAACGCTCGGCCTGTACTTCGGCAGACAAATCCTTATGCGTGGCGCTGAGGATACGCACATCAATGGGCACTTCCTGTGCACTGCCAATCGGGCGGATGGCTTTTTCCTGGATGGCGCGCAGGAGTTTCACTTGCATGGCCAATGGCAGGTCAGCCACTTCATCGAGGAACAGGGTGCCGCCATCGGCGGCCTGGAACAGGCCTTGCTTGTCAGCGTGGGCGCCGGTGAAGCTGCCTTTGCGGTGACCAAAGAATTCGCTTTCCATCAGTTCGCCGGGAATGGCGCCACAGTTCACAGGCACAAACGGGCCATCGCTGCGTGAGCTGTTGGCATGAATCAGTCGTGCAGCGAGCTCCTTGCCGCTGCCGGATTCGCCGCTGATGTAGACCGGGGCCTGGCTGCGGGCCAGTTTGCCGATTTTTTCACGCACGGCGGTAATGGCACTGCTGTTACCCGTCAGGCGGCTTTCACCAGCACTACCGATCTGCCGCGTGTCAGCCAGTGACAGGGCAAAGTCCACCAGCTTGCGCAGGCGGGGCAGCTCCAGTGGCTTGCTGACAAAGTCAAAGGCACCGGCCTTGAGCGCTGCAATCGCCGTGTCCATGCTGCCGTAAGCGGTGATCATCGCTACCGGCAGTTTGGGGTGGTGCGCCTGGATGTGCTCAATCAGCGCCAGGCCGTCACCATCCGGCAGTTTCATGTCGGTGAGGCAGAGATCAAAGGGACGGGAAGTATCGAGGAGTGACAGGGCTTGCTGGTAGCTGCTGGCGGTGTGGGTGTCCAGCCCCATGCGGTTGAGCGTGAGCTCGAGCAGTTCCCGGATATCGGGCTCATCATCCACTACCAGTACGCGCTTGTCAGTCATGTCCATGCCTGCTGTCGGTTCCTTGCGCCAGTTCTACCCGATTTCTGCCGGGCTTGCCAGCTCCAGGTCGATGCGCCGGTCCGGGTGTGAGAAACGGATCCGGAAGCAGCTCTGCTCATCGCTGGTGCGGAAGAAGTCGAGACTGGCCTGGTTGAACTCGCAGAGCTCGCGTGAAATGAACAGTCCAAGGCCGGTGCCGGTAGCTTCGGTAGTGAAAAATGGCT
This sequence comes from Gammaproteobacteria bacterium, assembly GCA_006227085.1. Taxonomy (GTDB): domain Bacteria; phylum Pseudomonadota; class Gammaproteobacteria; order Pseudomonadales; family M0112; genus M0112. Next base: position 11,529 of record SBFY01000163.1, on the reverse strand, counting down.
CGAACAGCTGGGCACGATGGGTATCCGCAATGCCCGGGCCGTTATCGAGGATATCCAGCAAGGGGTGGTCATCCTTGGGATCGATATGGGCCTTGATCGTGACGGTGTGGTTGCTGCTGTGTCGCAGGCCGTTCTCGCACAGGTTGGTGAGGATCTGGTTCAGGTGCGAAGGGTCCACACTGACATGGAAGAACGGTGGTGTATCGATATGGATATGGGCTTCCGGCAGGGTATGGCCTGCGCGGAACTGCTGGACGAATTCCGGTAACCATTCGCTGAGATTGATGCGCACCGGTTTGGCGGCTTGCCGGCGCGACAGCTGCAGCACGTTTTCAATGATGCCGTTCATGCGCAGGGAATGGCTCTGGATGATATCGGTCAGGCGCCGGTCTTCCTTGTCCAGTGCCGGGGATTCCTGCATCAACTGGGCGGCATGGCTGATGGCGCCTAAGGGATTGCGGATTTCATGCGCAATGCTGGCCGTCAAGCGCCCCAGTGAAGCCAGTTTCATCTGCTGCGCTTGCTGGGCTATGCGGCTGATGTCTTCGATAAACACCAGCACATCACTGGTATTGCCGTATTCCATCGAGGCAAACCGTACCTGCAGTTCCGGCCCCTGGTCACGGATGCGAATCGGTCGCTGCGGCTGCTGGTATTGCTGTTGCCAGCGAATCATGGGCTGGGCTATCTCGATGGGCAATTTGTCGGGGGTGTGGCCGGGGTCAATCCCGAACAGTTCGTGGGCTGCACTGTTCATGATGCGAACGTGCTGGCTGGCATCAACGACAATGACGCCGGTGCGCATGCGCTGCACGATCATTTCGTTGATTTGCTCGAGTTTGGCGATGCTTTGCGATTGGACTTCGGCCAGTTGGTAACCGCGGCGGATGCGCTCGGATAGCGTGCGGAAAACCCATGAAGTGATGAACAGCAAAATACCGAGGATGCCGGCCTGGATGAAATGGCGGACATCACGATCGATCAGGATGGTGAGGTAGAGCGTGACAGCCAGGCCTGCCAGTGTCGCCAATGCTGCTACCAACGTTGCGATATTGCCGATGAAGAAAATACTGCCGGCCGCCACCGACACGATCATCAGCATACCGAGGCCGGTTTCGAGTGTGCCGCTGGCCAGTGCCAGCAAGGACAGCACGGCAATATCGACCATGATGACCAGGAACAGCTGGGCATTACTGGGTGGTGCTTGCTGCAAGTTGAGGATCAGCAAGGACAGTGCGCTGAACCCGACATAGCTGGCAGCCGTCGCTACATAGAGATCCGGGTACAGTTCGCCCACCAGCTTGCCCTGCCATTGGGCGAAATACATCAACACCAGCAGTAGTGACAAGAGTAGTCGATACCAGTTGTAAACCCGCAGCAGTCGCTGCGTTTCTTCCGGTGTGCTGCGCAGCGGTATGGTGTGATCAGCGGCAGGCATCATCACGGTGTTCCGGGCAGCAGTACCAGTCATCGCCTTCCAGGATGGCCTTGCGTGCCGGCACGTGGGTGCCGCAGTGCTTGCAGCGCACCATGGCTTCCGCGCCCTTGTCGGAGGGCTGGGGATCCGAAGGTCGGTCATTGGCGCCTGGTGATGCCGGGTCGTCATGGCGCGGGAACAGTGGGCGGCCTGTCAGCAGGCGCCAGGCAATGAAGACAATTGCAGCGATTAGCAGCCAGCGCATCATGCGCCAATCCTCAGGGTGAAGAAGTTTGAGTGTACCAGATGGGCTTGCCCAGCGGGCGTTGGCAGTCGTGTTTCCATTGCCCTTGTTCCTGCTGCAACCATCCCCGACAATGGGCGCCTGCTTTCATGGTGAATCCTATGGCACTCACAATCGGCATGGCACAAATCAATCCGCTGGTCGGGGATATCCCCGGTAATGTCCAGCGGGTCGTGGATGTTGCCCGGCAGGCACACCATGCCGGCATGCAGGTGGTGGTATTCCCTGAATTGACCTTGACCGGCTATCCGCCGGAAGACCTGCTGCTGCGCTCCAGCCTTGATGTGCGCATGGCGGCTGCATGGGAACAGCTGTGCCAGCAACTGCCGAAAGACCTGTGGGTGATTTGCGGTTACCCGAAACGTACCGGCAAGGGCCTCGGAAACACGGCCGGTGTGTTTCATGGCGGGCGGTTGCTGGCGGAATACACCAAGCAGCACTTGCCCAATTACCAGGTGTTTGATGAGAAGCGCTATTTCGTGACGGGTGATGCACCGTGTGTGATCGACATTGCCGGTACGCCGGTGGCGATCACGATTTGTGAGGACATCTGGGAGCCGGCACCGATGGCGCAGGCGCGTGCTGCCGGCGCCCGGCTCATGCTCAATATCAATGCCAGTCCTTTTCATGGCGGCAAGCCGGCCGAGCGCCTGGCCTTGCTGCAGCAGCGTGCGCGTGATGGCGATATGCCGGTGGTCTATGTCAACCAGGTCGGTGGGCAGGACGAGCTGGTGTTTGATGGTGGCTCCATTGCCATGGGGCGCGATGGCCAATGCAAGGCGCAGGCCGCCTGGTATGAAGAGTGCCTGTTGCCGGTGGTGTTTGACGGCCAGGAGTTACAGCCTGGCCGTATCACGCCGGCACTGGATGAGGATGCCGCGTTATACCAGGCGCTGGTGCTGGGTGTTCGCGATTACGTGAACAAGAACCGCTTCCCGTCGGTGCTGCTGGGCTTGTCAGGTGGTATTGATTCCGCGCTGACTTTGGCGATTGCCGTCGATGCCTTGGGTAAAGAGCGGGTCAGTGCGGTGATGATGCCATTCCGTTACACCAGCAGCATGAGCCTTGAGGATGCGGAAGCCGAAGCGCGCGTGTTGGGAGTGGATTACCGCGTGCTTTCCATCGAGCCGATGTTTGAATCCTTTATGGCGACCTTGTCAGAGGAGTTTGCCGGCTTGCCGGTGGATGTCACCGAACAGAATATCCAGGCACGTTGCCGTGGTGTGTTGCTGATGGCGCTATCGAACAAGAGCGGCGGCCTGGTGCTGACGACGGGCAACAAGAGCGAGATGGCGGTGGGTTATGCGACCTTGTATGGGGACATGGCCGGTGGCCTGGATGTGCTGAAGGATGTCTACAAGACACGTGTGTATGCCCTGTCACGCTATCGCAACCGCATCAGTCCGGTCATTCCGCAGCGGGTCATTGATCGTCCGCCATCGGCCGAGCTTGCGCCTGACCAGAAAGACAGTGACAGCTTGCCGGATTACGACAGCCTTGATGCGATACTCGAACGCTATATCGAGCATGACCAGTCTGCCAGTGCCATCATTGCGGATGGTTTTACTGAAGCGGATGTGTACCACGTGATCCGTTTGGTGGATCGTAATGAATACAAGCGGAGACAGGCGGCGATCGGCTTGCGGGTCACGCGTCGTGGTTTCGGGCGTGACCGTCGTTACCCGGTGACCTCCGGCTGGAAAGCCGGTGACTGATTAGCGGGCGGGTTCAGGTACCGTTTCCGCAGGCGGCAGCCAGGTTTCCTGGCGGTTATCAAACTCCGGCGCATCGGGGCGGCCAAACAGGCCGAACGTCAGTTTTTCCAGCCAGGGTTTCTTCGTGGAGTCTTCGGTGAATTGCGGGATGAATTCCCCGTTCTCGTCCAGCGCCGGGTGCTGTGGGTAATTGGTGCGCAGCAAGGTCAGGCTGTTTTGTGCCAGGTCATTCATGCCGAGAATCAGGTAGGTTTGCGTCGAGATGGCCAGTGCATCCGGAACCGCAGGTGTCTGCGGGAAGTTTTCCACCACACCGCGTGCGCGATTGGCGGCGGCCAGCCAGGCTTTTCGCTTCAGGTAATAATTCGCTACGTTTACTTCATAGCGAGCCAGCAGGTTGCGCAGGTACACCATGCGCAGGCGGGCATCGGGTGCATAGTCGCTGTTCGGGAAACGCTGCAGCAGCAACGCGAAATCGGCAAAGGAATCTCGTGCCGGGCCGGGATCACGCTCGGTGGCATCAAACGGCAGGAAGCGTTCGATCAGGCCCTGGTTGATGGTGTATTTCGCCAGCCCGCGCATGTAGTAGGCGTAGTCCAGTTGCGGGTGCTGCGGGTGCAGGCGGATAAAGCGGTCAGCGGCGGCAATGGCCAGCTCGTTATCGGCTGATTTGTAATACGCGTAAATCAGTTCCAGCTGTGCCTGTTCGGCATAACGGCCAAACGGGTAGCGCGATTCAAGGGCTTCCAGGTTGCGGATGGCAATAGTGAAATTGCCGCTGTCGATTTGCTTGCGGGCGGTTTCGTAAAGCTCGGATTCCGGGATGGCCTCATCGATTTCATCATTGTTGGCACAGGCGCCCAGCAGGACGCTCACAACAGCCAACAGGCACAACAGGCAATGACGCAAGGGCATGGACAACAACCGGGCTGGATTCAGGAAGCGCCTATTAAAACACAGGCGTTCTTTATTCCAAACCGCCTTTCTTCCGGCCCGGTCGCCCCGCATACTAGGCAGATGACAAGTGATCACGCATTTCCGGCCGATAGCGCCGATGCCATTGATGTGCAGCACCGGATCGGGGCCGCTGATGCCGGCGCACGCCTCGACCAGGTGGCCGCACGGTTGGTGGAGGGGTTTTCCCGCGAACGCCTGAAAGGCTGGATCCTTGACGGGTCATTGACGCTCGATGGGCAGCCGGCCAAACCCAATACACGGGTGCAGGAAGGGCAACACCTGTGCCTGTCCACGCACCTGCCCGCCCTGATTGAGGATGCGCCACAGGCGCTGCCGCTGGTGGTGGTCCATGAGGATGCGCACCTGGTGGTGATCGACAAGCCGGCAGGGCTGGTCGTGCACCCGGCCGCGGGTCATCACGAAGGCACCTTGCTGAACGCCTTGCTGCACCGCTATCCCGAAGCCCGCTTGTTACCGCGCGCGGGTATCGTGCACCGGCTCGACAAGGACACCAGTGGCCTGATGGTGGTGGCCCGTACCCCGGCGGCCCACCAGGCGCTGGTAGCGGCGATCCAGGCCCGTGACGTGAGCCGGGAATATGTGGCAGTGGTCAATGGCGTGATGACCGGGGGCGGGACGGTGGACCAGCCGATTGGCCGGCACCCGCGCCAGCGCCAGAAAATGGCGGTGGTGGCAGGTGGCAAGCCGGCAGTGACCCATTACCGCCTGCGTGAACGCTTTGTGGCCCACACTGCTGTGGATGTGCAGCTGGAAACCGGGCGCACCCACCAGATCCGTGTGCACATGGCCTGGCTGGGGTACCCGCTGGTGGGTGACCCGGTCTATGGCGGGCGCCTGAAGCTGCCCAAGGGAACCGATGAGGCCTTGCGGGCGCTGTTATCAGGCTTTCCGCGCCAGGCCCTGCATGCCGCCCGGCTGGCCTTCGATCATCCGGTCACGGGCAAGCCATGCAGTTGGGAGAGCCCCTTGCCAGCGGACATGCAGGCCTTGCTGGCGGGCCTTCGCGCGCACCGGGAGGCGCAGTGGTGACGATGCCACTGCCGCATGGCTGGATCCGGCCGGATTGGCCCGCACCTGTCGCGGTACAGGCGGTGGTGACGAGTCGTCAGGGCGGCACCAGCCAGTCACCATGGGACAGCTTTAACCCGGCGACCCATGTCGGCGACGATCCACAGTCGGTAGCTGCCAACCGCCAGTCCTTGCAGCGACGCATGGGGTATCCACAACCCGTGCAGTGGATGCAGCAGGTGCATGGTACGTATTGCCATGTGTTCGACCGGCCATCGCCGGTGGAGGTGGCAGCCGATGCGGCCTACACACGGGTGCCGGGTTTGCCTTTGGCAGTGATGACGGCCGATTGCCTCAGCGTGTTTTTCTGTGACCGCGCGGGCACCGAGATTGCGGTGGCCCATGCCGGCTGGCGAGGCCTGTGTGGCGGGGTGCTGGAAGCAACGCTGGACTGTTTTGAGGCAGCACCGGCGGGCATCCTGGCCTGGTTGGGGCCGGCCATTGGCCCGCAGGCATTCCAGGTGGGGCCAGAGGTCCGGGATGCCTTCCTGTCCGCCCGGCCAGCGCAGGCGGTAGACACCGCCAAGGCCTTCCAGCCGGATGGTGAGCGGTTTCTCGCGGATATCTTCCAGCTGGCACGCTTGCGACTGCAAGCGCGTGATGTCGGTTGGGTGGGTGGCGGCAACCTGTGCACAGCCAGTGACCCGCTGCATTTCTTTTCTTACCGCCGTGACGGGGTGACCGGCCGTATGGCCAGTGTGATTGCCCTGCATCAATAAAACAGCGTTGGCCGTTGAAATTGCCCGTCGCTACCCCCATCTTTGCCCCAACAGGTCATGAACGGGTAAGACACTCATGCGGATGGATAAATTAACCAGCCAGTTGCAACAAGCCCTGGCTGAAGCGCAATCACTGGCGTTGGGCCACGATCACGCGATGATCGAGCCAGCACATTTGCTGCAGGCTTTGTTGCAACAACAAGGTGGCTCGACGACACCGTTGTTGCGCAAGGCAGGTGCCGATGTGGGTGCCATCAAGCGCAAGGCGGAAGAAGCGCTGGCGCGCATGCCACGTGTGGAAGGTCGTGCCGGTGATGTGCATGTCGGCAATGACCTTGTGCGGGTATTGAACCAGGCCGACAAACTGTCGCAACAACGGCAGGATAATTTCATTGCCAGCGAACTGGTGTTGCTGGCGATGTTGCAAACCAGGGTGGATGCTGGCCACTGGCTGGCAGAAAACGGCATCACTGAGTCGGCATTGAATGCCGCGATTGATAACTTGCGTGGAGGAGAGCGTGTGACAGACCAGGAAGCGGAAGGTTCGCGCCAGGCTTTGGAGCGGTTCACGATTGACCTGACCGAGCGTGCCGAGAGCGGCAAGCTTGACCCGGTGATTGGCCGTGATGATGAAATCCGGCGCACCATCCAGGTGTTGCAACGCCGGACCAAAAACAACCCCGTGCTGATCGGTGAGCCCGGTGTCGGTAAAACCGCTATCGTGGAAGGCCTGGCCTTGCGCATCATCAACGGTGAAGTGCCGGAAACCTTGCGCAACAAGCGCATCCTGGCTTTGGACATGGGTGCGCTGTTGGCGGGCGCCAAATACCGTGGTGAATTTGAAGAGCGACTGAAAGGCGTGTTGAAGGAAGTCGCACAGGAAGCCGGCCAGATCATCCTGTTCATTGATGAGCTGCACACCATGGTCGGTGCAGGCAAGACCGATGGTGCGATGGATGCCGGCAATATGCTGAAGCCGGCATTGGCGCGCGGTGAATTGCATTGCGTCGGTGCCACCACGCTGGATGAATACCGGCAATACATAGAAAAGGATGCAGCACTGGAGCGTCGTTTCCAGAAAGTGCTGGTTGATGAACCGACAGAGGAAGACACGATTGCGATTTTGCGGGGCCTGAAGGAGCGCTACGAAGTGCACCATGGCGTCGATATCACCGACTCGGCGATCATTGCTGCCACCAAGTTGTCGCAGCGTTATATCACGGACCGCAATTTGCCGGACAAGGCGATTGACCTCATTGATGAGGCAGCTAGCCGTATCCGGATGGAAATCGATTCCAAGCCGGAATCGATGGATAAACTCGATCGCAAACTGATCCAGCTGAAAATTGAGCGTGAGGCCGTCAAGAAAGACGAGGATGAATCCTCGAAAAAGCGCTTGGCGAAGATCGACGAGGATATCGCACGGCTGGAAAAGGAATATGCCGATCTGGAAGAGATCTGGAAAGCAGAGAAACTGTCACTGCAAGGTTCCCAGCAAACCAAGACCGAGCTGGAGCAGGCACGTCTGGATATGGATGCAGCACGTCGCGCTGGCGACCTGACGCGCATGTCGGAATTGCAATACGGCATTATCCCGGCCCTGGAAAAGCAGTTGGCTGCCGCGCAGTCGGCAGAAGCGAGTGAGAAAACCCTGTTGCGTAATCGCGTGACGGATGAAGAGATTGCCGAGGTGGTGTCGAAGTGGACGGGCATTCCCATCACCAAGATGATGGAAAGCGATCGCGAAAAACTATTGCACATGGAAGATGCCTTGCATGCCAAGGTGATTGGCCAGGATGAGGCCGTGCGTGCGGTGTCCAATGCCGTGCGCCGTGCGCGCGCCGGGCTGTCAGACCCGAATCGCCCGAACGGCTCTTTCCTGTTCCTGGGGCCCACCGGTGTCGGTAAAACGGAATTGTGCAAGACCTTGGCAGAATTCCTGTTTGACACCCGTGATGCGATGGTGCGCATCGACATGTCCGAGTTCATGGAGAAACATTCCGTCTCGCGTTTGATTGGTGCACCACCGGGGTATGTCGGTTATGAAGAAGGCGGGTACCTGACGGAAGCGGTGCGTCGCAAGCCGTATTCCGTACTGTTGCTCGATGAAGTCGAGAAAGCGCATCCGGACGTGTTCAATATCCTGCTGCAAGTGCTGGAGGATGGCCGCCTGACGGACGGTCAGGGCCGTACGGTGGATTTCCGCAACACGGTAGTGGTGATGACCTCAAACCTGGGTTCGGATCGCATCCAGCAGTTGGCAACCGATAAGTCGTACGACTTCATTACCCTGGAAGAAGATGAAGCCGATGCGTCTGCCCAGCAGGAAAACCGTTACCAGGCAATGCGCGATGCGGTGATGGAAGTGGTCAGTGACCATTTCCGCCCTGAATTGATTAACCGTATCGATGAAGTGGTGGTGTTCCATCCCTTGGGCAAGGCACACATCCGCCGTATTGCGGATTTGCAGTTGGCGCAGTTGCGCCAGCGCCTGAAAGACCGTGAGCTGTCGCTGGAAGTGAGTGATGCCGTGCTGGCCAAGCTGGTCGAGAGTGGCTTTGATCCGGTGTATGGTGCGCGCCCCTTGCGTCGTGCCATCCAGCGCATGCTGGAAGACCCATTGGCACAGGAAGTGCTGGCGGGGCATTACGCGCCGGGTGATACGGTCAAGTTGTCACTGGAGAACGACAGGATTGTTTTCGGCAAGTAAACCGGCGATTCAGGCAATGTCACCATTGTCGGCAAACTGGCGGCTGTGCAGGCGGGCGTAGTGCCCGCCGTTGGCCAGCAGTTGCTGGTGGCTGCCGCTTTCAATAATGCGGCCTTCGTCCATGACCACGATCAGGTCGGCATTTTCGATCGTGCTCAGCCGGTGGGCGATCACGATGGTGGTGCGGTGACGCATGACTTTTTCCAGGGCAGCCTGGATCATGCTTTCGGATTCATTATCCAGTGCTGACGTGGCTTCATCGAGAATCAGGATCGGTGCGTTTTTCAGCAAGGCCCTGGCAATGGCGACGCGCTGGCGTTGGCCACCAGACAGGTTAACGCCGTCTTCGCCCACCAGGGTGTCCAGTCCTTTGGGTTGCTGCTCGAGGAATTCGCTGACGTAGGCGTCTTTGGCAGCACGCAGGATGTCGTCATGCGAAGCATCCTGATAGAGGCCAAAGGCAATGTTTTCGCCAATGGTGCCGTTAAACAGTGTGACTTGCTGGCTGACGATGGATATTTGGCGGCGATAGCTCTTCAGGGTGAACTCGCGCACATCGCTGCCATCAATCAGGATGTTGCCTTGCTGGTAATCGTAGAAGCGTGCAACCAGCTTGGCCAAAGTGGTTTTACCGCTACCGGAGCGACCCACAATCGCCACGGTTTTGCCGGCCGGGATATGCAGGCTGATGTTATCCAGCACGTGCTTGTCCTGTCCCGGATACTGGAACGACAGGTTCTGGATAACGATGTCACCGCGGGTGGTTTGTAGTTCACGCTGGCCGGGGTCGTGCTCCGGTTTTTCGTCGAGCAGGGCAAAGATGTCTTCCGCAGCGGCCAGCCCTTGCTGGATCACGCTGTTGACGGTCGTGAGCTGGCGCAGGGATTTCGGCATCAATGCCGCTGCGGCCACATAAGCCATCAATTCACCCATGGAACCATTGTTCATGCTCGGGTACAGGGCAATGCCCAGCAGGATGGACAGGGCCACGGCATAAATGAATTGCACGATCGGGGTGGCCGCTTCACTGGTCAGGCTGCGTTTGACTTCCTGTTGCATGTTCTTGAGGCTGGCATCACGAAAGCGCTGTGACTCGCTGGCCTGGGCTTCAAACGCCTTGATTTCCTTGTAGCCATTGATGGATTCGGCAGCAATATGGGTGATGACACCCCGTGACTGTTGCATTTGTTTGCTGAGCTTGCGCATGCGGATGCTGGTCCAGCGCACCACCAGGGCAATCAAGGGAGCCGTGGCCAGGAAAATCAGGGTCAGCTTCCAGTTGCTCCAGATCATGTAGCCGAGCAAGGCAATGCTGGTGGCACCTTCACGGATGATGATGGTGAGGGCGCGGGTGACAGCGGCGGTCACGTTTTCCACCAGGGCGGTGACCTTGTAGATCAGCTGGCCGGAAGAGCTGTCTTCAAAGAAGCGTGTGGGTAACAGCAGCATGCTGTCAAAGCTTTGGGTGCGCAGCCGGTGCACCAGGCCGCGGGCGACCAGGGCCATGAAGAAATTGCCGACAAATTCACCGGTGCCGCGAACCAGCACGATACCCAGTGCCAGCAGGGGCACATACAAGTAATTGACGTCGGGGCCACCGTTCAGGGTTTCCTCAATATCTTTCATGATGCTGGCCAACCACGGTTGGGTGGCGGCATACACGATGAACCCTAGGATGCTGATGGCAAAGTAATGCCACGTCGGTTTCAGGTAACTGACCAGGCGACGGTAAAGGGCGATGCTGCCGGGTTTTTCAGGGCTCATGGGTCAAGGTCGGCCAATGGTCGTGCAGGGCGTGATGGTAGCACGATTGACCGATTGGGGCAGCGTCAGGGGCGTGCGCCTGCATATCCACGATCCGCGTTTCGCTGGTACCATGGACGCTCCAATCGCAGGGGGAGGATTCCTTGATGCAGCAGTTGAAAGTCGTGGCATTGGCCATCATGACGATGATTGTGTTGGCGTGTAGCAGCACGCCGGACAAGGATGTGGCGCAGGGAGATACCGGCGTTGATCACACTGGCCAAACGCTGAGGGTTGGCTTGTCGCCGGATTATCCGCCCATGGCTTATGTGGAAGATGGCGTGATCAAGGGCATGGAAGTGGAATTGGCCATGGAGGTGGCTGCCGACATGGGGAAAACCATGGAATTGGTACCGATGCCATGGGTTGAGTTGCTACCGGCACTGATGCGCGGTGATGTCGATGTGGTGATGTCAGGCATGACGGTGACCGACGAGCGCAAGCAACTGGTGGCTTTCAGTGAGCCATACATGACCCTGGGGCAGATGGCGATTATCCGTATCCGTGATGCCGGCCGTTTCCGTACGCCGATGCAGGCGCTGGAATCGGGTGCCAAGGTGGGTTACATCAATGACACCACGGGCCAGGCTTTTGTGGATAACACACCGGTGGTGCAAAGCCGGCAGGGGTATGCGTCCGTGGAGCTGGCGCTGACTGCACTGTCAGCAGGCCAGATCGATGTGTTTATCCATGATGCCCCCACCAGCTGGGACCTGGCGGTATCGCCGTGGGCGGATACCCTGATCAGCCTGTACCGGCCACTGACGCAGGAGTCACTGGCATGGGCTGTTCGCAAGGAAGACACGGCCCTGTTG
>SBFY01000032.1 GCA_006227085.1 Gammaproteobacteria bacterium | reverse complement strand
CTCGGTGACCTCATCGGTCATGCAGTTTCCCTACAAGGGTCGTACCGTCAACTTGCTGGACACGCCCGGTCACGAGGATTTCTCGGAAGACACCTATCGCACACTGACGGCGGTGGATTCTGCCTTGATGGTGATTGACGGTGCCAAAGGCGTGGAAGATCGCACGGTGAAGCTGATGGAGGTTTGCCGCCTGCGTGATACCCCGATCCTCGGTTTTGTGAACAAGCTTGACCGCGATATCCGCGACCCGATCGAGTTGCTGGATGAGATTGAATCTGTATTGAAAATTGAAGCATCCCCCATTAACTGGCCGATAGGCATGGGCTCGTTTTTCAAGGGCGTCTATAACCTGTATACCGATACCGTGCATCTCTACACCCCGGGTCAGGGCAGTCGTATTCCGGATGACAAGCGCATCCAGGGGCTTGCGTCGGATGAGGCACGGGAAGCCTTGGGTGATGAGTACGAACCCCTGCTTGATGCCATTGAGCTGGTGCGCGGCGCAAGTCATGTGTTTGACCGGCAAGCCTATCTGGAAGGGCGCCAGGCACCGGTGTTTTTCGGTACCGCGATGGGCAACTTCGGTGTCCGCGAACTGCTGGATGATTTTGTTGAATGGGCGCCAGCACCGTTGCCGCGTGCCACCTATACCCGGCAAGTTGAAGCATCTGAAAATGCGTTTTCCGGCTTTGTGTTCAAGATCCAGGCCAATATGGATCCGCGCCATCGTGATCGCATTGCGTTCCTGCGCATTTGTTCAGGTCGTTATGAGCGCGGCATGAAGATGCAGCACGTGCGTTTGGGTAAGACTGTCCGCATTGCCGATGCGGTGACATTCCTGGCCGGTGACCGAGAGAATGTCGAGGAAGCGGTGGCTGGCGATATCATCGGCTTGCACAATCATGGCACGATCCAGATTGGCGACACCTTTACTGAAGGTGAAAACCTGCAATTCAGCGGGATTCCCAACTTTGCGCCGGAGCTTTTCCGCCGCATCCGCCTGCGTGACCCGCTGAAAATGAAACAGCTGCGCAAAGGCCTGCAGGAATTGTCCGAAGAAGGTTCCACCCAGGTGTTTTTCCCGCTGCATAACAACGACATTATCGTGGGTGCGGTCGGTGTGCTGCAGTTTGATGTGGTGGCTTTCCGCCTGCAGGACGAATACAAGGTCGAAGCGGTGTACGAGCCGGTCAATACCCATACCGTGCGTTGGCTCAAGGCCAAGGATCCCCGCAAGCTGGACGAGTTTCGCAAGAAGTCGACGGAGAACCTGGCACTGGATGGTGGTGGCTGCCTTGCCTATCTGGCGCCGACCCGTGTTAATCTCACGCTGACACAGGAAAAGTGGCCGGACATCGAATTTGCAGCCACTCGTGAACACCACTTGACGGGTGACTCATGAAAGACCTTAGCCGGGTAGAGCAGCAACTGGAAGCCACCTTGTGGTGGTTATCACTGCCCTTGCTGGCATTGGCGGTGTATCACCGGAACTGGTGGCCTGTGGTGTTATTCATGATCCTGGCCATGGTGCTGGAACGTGCTGCCGAACGGCGCTTGCAGCAACGTCCGCAAGGTGATGCATGACTCGCCTGGAAACCCTGGCGCAAAGCCACGACAATAATTTTTCACTGATCCGGGTCAGTGCAGCGTATTTTGTTTTGCTGGCACACTCGTTTGGGTTGCTGGTGGGATCGCAGGCACCGCGTGTGTATCCGGTGATGTTCACCATCGGCGAAATGGCGGTGAACCTGTTTTTTGCCATCAGTGGTTTCCTGATCACGCAAAGTTATGTCCGGCAGGGGCATTTGATGCGCTTCATGCGTGCGCGCATGTTCCGTTTGATGCCCGCCTTGATAGCCGCCGTATTGCTGGGTGCCCTGGTGATTGGCCCCCTGATGACGACATTGCCGTTGTGGGACTATTTCCGGCATGAAGAAGTCTGGCGTTATATCAGCAAGAATATCCTCCTCACCAAAACCATGTATTACTTGCCGGGGGTGTTTGAAAGCAATCCTTATGATCCGCCTGCGGTTAACGGTTCGCTCTGGACCTTGCGCTATGAATTGAAAATGTATGCGATTGCGGCCTTGATCGGCTGTGTGGGGGCATTGAGGCATCGCTGGAAATTCTATGTCTTTGCGACGGCATTCCTTGCCTGGTATTTCGCTGTGTTCTTCCGGCCGGAATGGTTTGCCGGCGAGATTACCGCCAAGGATGAGTTTGTCCGCATCGTGATTTATTTCTTCTGGGGTGCTTTCTTCCAGATGCATGCACGCTGGATACCGATGGATTGGCACAGTGGCCTGCTGGTGGGGCTGGCCTTATCGGTTGTTGCCTGGCTGGCGCATGGCAGTCATTTTTACGAGTTTTTCCTGTCGGCTGCGGCTACCTTCTGGTTGCTGTATGCCGCCTATGTGCCGACGGGCTGGATACGGCGTTATAACCGGTTTGGTGATTTTTCCTACGGCACTTATGTGTATGCCTTCCCGGTGCAGCAAACCTGGATTGCGGTATTCCCGGCGATCACGCCGTTGGGGGTATTGGCACTCAGTGTGCCGACGGTGGCGGCCATGGCGTATGCCAGCTGGCATTGGCTGGAAAAGCCGGCGTTGGATTACAACAAGCATTTGTTGAAGCGCGAGCAAAAAACCGGGCGTTAATTGGCCGGGGCCCAGGTGGTCGGGCATCAGTTGGTCGGGCGTCAGTTGGCGATCGGAGTGTCTTTTTCCAGCAGGTCGGCGACCAGCTGTTTCCATTGCACGATATCACTGCCATCGGATTCGTACAGGGTGAAGCCGGTGAGGAATTGGCCATCGTTGGTCGGGCGTGACCAGCGCACTTCGCCGACCAGGTGGAAGCGGTAGGGCGGTTCGCTGGATTCAATGTAGAGCTGGAAGATCGCTTCTGGTGTCAGCGCCTCATCCATGCAGATCATCAGGCCGTTGGCTGACAGATCCAGGGTGCTGCAAATGACGACTTTCGGTGGGGTGTCATCCCCGGGCGCGGCAGAAAAGGTTTCAATCAGCACCGTGAAGTTACCCTTCAAGCGGACTTCGCTGCGGTTATCGGTGCTCGACATGGCCATCCCCTGTTTTTTTGGCCCTGCTGGCAGCAGGTTAATCGCGTTTCAGTGAGCCAATAAGACGCTGGATGGCGCTATCGGCAACCGAGCCATGGTCTACGATGGCAAATTTGCCGTCTTTCATCAAGGCCAGCAATTCGTCCCCTTTTTTCTCGGCGACCTTGATGCCAGCCCGGTTGACGAAGACAAACTTGTTGGTGGAGCGCATTTTCAGGGCCAGGTTGCAGTCCAGGGTATCCCCGTTTTCCTGGAAAAACTGCACCCATGTGCCTAGCGGCATGCCATTGATGGCTTCCTTGTAGGCGGCTTCCCGGGCTTCCAGTTCGGCCCGTTCCTTGGCCAGGTTTTCCGCATGGCGACGCTCTTCGGCTTTGCGGGCTTCTTCTTCGGCTTTCAGGCGGGCGGCTTCTTCACGGCGGGCGGTTTCCTCGGCTTCGCGGCGGGCCTTTTCGGCTGCAGCGGCCCTGGCAGCGGCTTCCTGTTCGGCGCGCAGGCGCTCGCGCTCGGCTTCGCGGGCGTCACGTTCGGTCAACTCTTCATACAGCCGCAGCAATAGGGCGGTGTGTTGCAGGTAGGCCTTACTGAACGGGCGATGGTTTTCCAGTGCTTTCAGGCTGCCATTCAGCAGGTAATAAGCGACTTGCTCAGTGGAGAGGTCGGTGGCCTTCAAGCCTGCCCGGTTGACGAACAGGAACTGGTCATTGTCCTTGCTGGCCAGTTTGATGCGCTGGTGGATCTGGCCGTCCTGGCTGAACTGGAACCATTGGCCGATGTCGATGGAGCGGGCATGGTTCAGGACATGCTGGCTGATGTCCACATCCACGCCGGCTTCAGCAGAGGTGCTGCAGATCGGGTTAACCGGCAGGTACTCGAGTGCTTCGCCCTTGAGGATCTGCACATGCACCCATTGCAACTGGTCAATGATTTTCTGGATGCTGATACCGGGCAGCTGCAGGGATTCCAGCTCGCCGGTAATGAAATCCGGCAGTTTCTCGATGATGGCAATGGCTTTCTGGCGTTCAGCCGGGGTTTCATTCGGCAATACTGTCCACACCACATTGGTGGTGAGTTTCTTCATGCGTCCCCAGGTGTCGCTGTCACTGCCATGGTGAATCAGGATTTGCTTGAGCACGGCATACCAGTCTTTTTGCAAGAGCAGGGTGATGCGTGGTGGCAGCTTTTTGCCGGCGGTGATGCGGTTGATCAGGTCGATGGCTTCCGCTTCGGCCTTGCGGACATTCTGCAGGCCTTTTTCAGTGGCGACGGTGCGCTCAACCAGTTTCCTGAACTGCTCCTTTTCTTTCGAGAGCTTGTCAGCCAGGTCCTGGTAAATGGTGAGGAATTCAGCCGGCTTGTCATCAAAACGGTGATCAAGCTGGCTCAAGGCATCACAGACACTGTCCATGAAGCGCTGGCCGGCCTTGCCGATGCCGTCATACCAACCGATGCCGTGGTAGCACATATCGTCGACAAACAGGCGGCCCGGATGATCCGGGTTATCGAGGAAGCTGTGATCCAGCAATGCCAGTTTGGTGATCGGGGTTTGCACCCGGTGCAACAACGCCTTGATGACAGGGTCGAGATTGACGCTGGTCAGCAGGGCGCGGAAGACCTGGTCCAGGAACTGGACAATGTTGCGGTCGCGCAGGCTCATGTGGGCGGCGCTGGGGGCATTGGCCTGCAATAAGGCCAGTACGCTGTCTTTCTGGCTGTGGGGGTATATCCCCTTTAGCTGGAGCTGGTTGAGCTGTGTGACCAATACCTTGGTATTGGCGGTGGTTCCCTGACCATTTTGGGGCAGGGGTTCGCGCCCGATCGTTGCCATCAACAGGCGTTCGAATTCAGCCGCATCGTGGGCCAGCACGCGCTGTTTATTAACGGGTTGCTCACCAGTCAGGGAGCTCGCCTCTTTCTTGGGGCTGTTGATAGGCACTTGCACGAAATACCCTGCAAATAAATCAGTGGCATGAGGCCAGGCAGGCCGCCTGGCTTTTTGTGAGCTACTTCAAGTTTAGTCGATACTGCCGGGACTGCCAGCCTAAAATACCTACTTGGTTAGGTAGTTTGCACCGGTTCACCTGACTGGGTGATGCAGTCAGGCGGGGGATTGGGCCAAGATAACCGAAATATGGAGGAAATGCCTTGGAATCGCCGGAATCCCTGCTGTCAGGCAAGGCCTGGGCTGATTTTTGTGACACCCTGAAACGGGCGGGTCAACAGGTCCTGCGTCCGGAGGCCCCGGACAGTCCGCTTGACCGGGCTGAAGGTTACCGGTACCTGACACGGTTACTCAGGATTGCACTGGACATGCACGTGGAAAGCGCTGACCGCGATTTCCCGGTGTTCTACAAGCCTTCCCATGAAACCGCCAAGATCGGTGCGGATAACCCCGATAACCTCTACCTGCGCGCCGAGTTGAATGGTGCGCACGATTACCGCATCACTGGCAGCCGTGGCACGGTCGATTACCTCGGATTTGGCACCCAGGCCGGTGGTTATGAGAAGGATGGCCGCAATGCCCCCACCGGCTACCTCGATAGCCGCCAGTTGCAGGTCGATGCCGATGGCCGCTTCACCATCATCCTGTCGGCTAACCAGCAGCCCGGAAACTGGCTGCCAATGACCCATGACACCCGCACCGTGATCGTGCGCCAGACCTTCCTTGATCGCGCCAGTGAAACGCCTGCGACCATGACCATCGAGCGACTGGATGCCGGTTCCGCCCCGGCGCCTTTGCAGCCCCAGGTCTTGCTGCAGGGGCTGGCGGCTGCGGCCGGTTTTGTCGAAGGCACGGCCCGCCTGTTCGCTGACTGGGCGCAGTCGTACCAGTCGGCACCGAACCAGCTGCCACCGGCTGATCAGGCGCTCTGCCAGGCAGTGGGTGGCGACCCGAATATTTTTTATTACCACGGTTATTACGATCTCACCGATGATCAGGCGCTGGTGATTGACGTGGCACGCATCCCTGATTGCCAGACCTGGAACCTGCAGGTGAACAATTACTGGATGGAGTCGCTCGATTACCGTTATCACCGCATTCATGTCAACAAGCACACCGCACACCGGCGGGTGGATGGCAGTGTGCGCATTGTGGTGTGCGCCAATGACCCGATGGTGGCGAACTGGCTGACCACGGCCGGCCATCGCGTTGGCACTTTGTGTTTCCGTTGGGTAGGCGCCAAAGAGATCGTGCATCCGCAGGTGCGCGTGGTGCCACTGCATGCCGTGAAGGATTTGCCATGAATGCCATCGATTTGAGTGTCAACGGTGTGTTGGCTGCCGCCTGCGCGCGTGATGGCCTGACGGATTTTGGTGATGACAGTTTCCGTGAGCCCTTGCAGGTGTTGATCGATTCCCTCGTGCAGGAAGCGCATCTCAATGATGTTGGCCGCATGGGCCAGTTCTATCGCACGGTGGATTTGCTGGTGAATCGCCTGCGCGTGGAAGACTGGTTCCAGCGCCATCCGGAGATTGCCAACGAACGCATCGAAGCACCAGTGGTGATTGTTGGCCTGCCGCGCACCGGCACTACCATGCTGCACCGTATCCTCGCCAGCGATTCGCGTTTCTTCGCGCCGATCTGGTATGAAGTGCGGCATCCGGCACCGTTCCCGGGGTGGGCATTTGATGGGCCCGACCCACGCATTCCCGCCGCAGAGGCCGAGGTGGCGATGATGCTGGAAGCGAACCCCGATATCGCCGCCATCCACCCGATGAATGCCACTGGCGCTGATGAGGAAATCATGCTGCTGGAGCACAGTTTCTTCAGCACCACGCCGCCGGCCTTTGGCAACGTGCCGTCGTACATGGCCTGGCAGGAAGCGCATGACAACACCCCCGGTTACCGTTACCTGAAACGCCTGTTGCAATTCCTGCAGTGGCAGAAAAAGCGCCAGGGCCAGGCCGGCCAACGCTGGCTGCTGAAAACGCCGCATCACCTGCATTGCATGGATATCCTGTTGCGCGAATTCCCGGATGCCGTCGTCATCCAGACCCATCGTGATCCGCTGCAAACCATTCCCTCCATCGCGAGCTTCCACTATGAACTGTGGAAACTGGGCAGCGATGTGGCCGATCCGGTGGCGGTGGGCCAGATGTGGGCAGCCAAGTTTGCCAAGGGCATGCATCACACCATGGCGGTGCGCGATGGCGGGGCGGACAGCCGCTTCCTTGATGTGCAGTACAACGATACCGTGGCCGACCCGTTCGGGGTGATTGGCCAGGTCTATGACTTCATCGGCATGGCCTTGACCCCGCAAGCCCGGCAGGCGATGGAGCATTGGCAGGAAGAAAACCGCCGCGACAGCCGCCCGGCCCATCATTACACCCTGGCCGAATTCGGCTTCACCGAGGCGGGGATTGCGGCGCAATTTGCAGAATACCGGGAAAGGTTTATCCTTGCGCATCAATCGTCGCATTGATGCCGGGATCCCATAACCCATAACAACACCCAGGAATAAGGCGCACAGGCATGACTGAACAGAAAGCAACCAACGTCCACTGGCATGAAGGCAAGGTCGACCGCGATGCACGCTATGAAGTGCTGGGCCAGAAAGGCGGCACCTTGTGGTTTACCGGCCTTTCCGGCAGCGGCAAGAGCACCGTTGCCGTGGCACTGGAATTGGCCCTGTTGCGCCGTGGCAAGATTGCCTACCGCCTGGATGGCGACAATGTGCGCCTCGGCATCAACAAGAACCTCGGTTTCAGCGCCGAAGACCGCAAGGAAAACATCCGCCGCATTGGCGAGGTGTCCAAGCTGTTTGCTGATGCCGGCGTGATCGTGCTGTCCTCGTTTATCAGCCCGTATCGCGAAGACCGCGACATGGTGCGTGCGCTGCACGATGCGGATAACCTGCCGTTCCTCGAAATCTATGTGGATTGCCCGCTGGCCGAAGCCGAGCGGCGTGACCCGAAAGGCCTGTACAAGAAGGCCCGTGCCGGCGAGATCAAGAACTTCACCGGTATCGATGACCCCTACGAGGCGCCCCTGAAGCCCGATTTGCACCTGCATTCCGAGAAAATGTCGGTGCAGGATGAAGTCGAGCTGATCCTTGAAGACCTGCAAAAGCGCGGCCTGCTGGGCAAGAACTGACCGGGCCAGCCATCGCCGGCCCGATAGCCGAAGGATGGGCCGGCTCGATAGCCGCGGAAGGGGCAGGGCGCTATAATGCCGCCCCGCCGGCCCTGCCCCAAAAAGCGAGAAAGCAGGGAAAGCCAAAACACCCCGTTTTACCCGATGTGAGGAGAACCCCATGATCAAGCCCCACGGGTCCGATCAGCTCAAGCCGCTGTTTGTTGATGATGCCAGCCGTCGTGCCGCCTTGGCGAAAGAAGCCGAATCCCTGCCATCCTTGCTGCTCAATTCTGCAGCCGCAGCCAATGCCGTGATGCTGGGCGCCGGTTATTTCAATCCGTTGACCGGTTACATGAACCTGGCGGATGCCTTGTCGGTTGCCGACAAGCTGCACACCACCGCAGGACTGTTCTGGCCGGTACCGATCGTCAATATCGCCAAGGATGTGTCGGCCATCAAAGGCGCCAAGCGTATCGCCCTGCGAGACCCGAATGTCGAAGGTCACCCGGTGTTGGCGGTGATGACGGTGGATGCGATTGAAACCGTCACCGACGAGCAACTGCGCAGCATGGCCGCACAGATTTTCGGCACGCTGGATGAAAACCATCCCGGCGTAGGCACGTTCCTCGGTCTCGGTAACCAGGTGATTTCCGGCCCGATCGAAGTGCTCAATTACAGCTATTTCCAAAGCGAATTCCCGGAAACCTTCCGTACCGCCGTCGAGATCCGTAACGAAATCGCCAGGCGTGGCTGGAAAAAAGTCGTCGCTTTCCAGACCCGTAACCCGATGCACCGCGCGCACGAGGAGCTCTGCCGCATGGCACAAGAGCGTTTGGGTGCGGATGGTATCGTCATTCACATGTTGCTCGGCAAACTGAAGAAGGGCGATATCCCGGCTTCCGTACGTGATGCCTGCATCCGCAAGATGGTGGAAGTGTACTTCCCGCCCAACACCGTGATGATCACCGGTTATGGTTTCGACATGTTGTACGCCGGCCCGCGTGAAGCCGTGCTGCACGCCGTGTTCCGCCAGAACATGGGTTGCGATTACCTGATCGTCGGTCGTGACCATGCCGGTGTCGGTGATTACTACGGCGCGTTTGATGCGCAAACGATTTTTGACGAGAAAGTGCCGGCAGGTGCCCTCAAAATCGAAATCTTCCGTGCCGACAACACCGCCTACTCGAAGAAGCTCAACCGTGTGGTGATGATGCGCGAAGCGGAAGACCACACCAAGGATGACTTTGTGACCCTGTCTGGCACCAAAGTGCGCGAGATGCTGGGTAATGGCATTGCACCGCCGCCGGAGTTTTCGCGGCCGGAAGTGGCGAAGATCCTGATGGAGTATTACCAGATCGAAGACGCGAAGTCTTAAAGGCAGCTAACTGCGTTGCCGGAACGGTGTTAAAAGCGCTCTCGAAATGCTCATTGACTGCGTGTCAACTCCGCTTTCTTGAGCGCTTTTGCCTTGTTCCGTCTGCCTCGTTAACGCTGTCTGGTTGGCAGTGTCTCAAAAGTACCGTCATTCCCGCGGAAGCGGGAATCCATAGAATCCACTGGAAAGGACTCCGGTGAATGCCTCGTGAAAAACGACCTGCAATCTATATGCTGGCTAATCGCAAGCATGGCACCTTGTATGTAGGTATCACCTCTGACCTTGTCGGCCGGGTTTGGCAGCACAAGCAGGGTGTTGTTGACGGATTTTCCCGTCGGTACGGCCTCAAGCAACTGGTGTACTACGAGCTGCATGAAAGCATGGAGTCGGCCATTCTTAGGGAAAAGTGTCTCAAGAAATGGAATCGTGTCTGGAAAATTGAGCTGATTGAGTCAACCAATCCAGAATGGACTGATTTGTGGGATAGCCTATTTTGACGCATGGATCCCCGTTTTCACGGGGATGACGGTAGGGTATGGCATATGCCGGAGTGCCGTTATGAACAGGCTTCCCCATGATCTTTGTGCTTCCCCGTAATTCCCGCGTCTTCTCGTCATTCCCGCGAAAGCGGGACAATCGAAGCATAGAACAGCTGCAAGCTGGCCCGAAGGGTGAGTGCGAAAGGCGCGAATAATCCATACATCTGTTGGTGTCTGAGGCGAGGGGGTGCGGGGGCCGGCCCCCGCGAGAAAACCAAAAACTCTCACCTCCCCGGGTGATGGCAATCCCCCCAGCCTCGCGGTAATGTGTTCTCCTGTTTCTGCGAGGGCATCATCATGTTACTGAAAGACAAGATCGTGATCGTTTCCGGCATTGGCCCGGGTTTGGGTATTGAGCTTTCTACCCTGTGCGCGAAAGAAGGCGCCGCCGGTGTCGCCGTCTGCGCGCGTACCGCCAGCAAGCTCGATGAGGCCGAAGCCGCCATTCGCGCGGAAGGCCTGGATACCCCTGTCTTGAAAGTGCCCACCGATGTCAGCGATCGCGCCCAATGCGATGCACTGGTGGCCAAAACCGTTGAGCGTTTCGGTCGAGTCGATGTGCTGATCAACAGCGCCTATGTGCCGGGACAGTTCACGCCGGTGGAATCGGCCGACATGGACGACTGGCGCAAAACCATGGATGTGAACCTGTTCGGCACCATGAACTTATCGCAAGCCGTGATCCCGCCCATGAAGCAGCAGGGCAAGGGTGCGATGGTGATGGTCAACACCATGGTGACCCGCAAGCCGCTGGCCTACCAGGCCGGTTACGGTGCTTCCAAGGCGGCATTGATTTCCGCCACCAGTCATCTTGCGCTGGAACTGGGTCGTTACGGCATTCGCGTGAACTCCACGTTCATGGGCTGGATGTGGGGTCCGCCGGTCGAGATGTACATGCAGATGGAAGCCAAGCGCAACAACACCACGGTGGAAGCGATGCGCAAAGCCGTGGCGCGTAACATCCCGCTCGGTGATATTCCCGAGGACGGCGACTGTGCGAAAGCGGTGATCTTCCTGGCCTCTGATTACGCCTGTGCCGTCACTGGTGCCTGCCTGGATGTGAACGGCGGCGAGTTCATGCCGCACTGATATGGCGTTTGCCCTGTCAGACAACATCGACCAGCTGTTGCTCGCGCTGTACCGCGGGCCGCTGGCAGGGCCGGAAGAACCACTCTGGCAGGGCTTCCTGCGCTTGTTGCGCGATGAATTGAATGCCGATTTCGCCACGCTGCTGCTGCGGCCACCCAGTGCCGAAGACCAGGGCGTGGTATTGAATGCGGTGGTCGTCTCGCCCGATGTGTATACCGCCTACAACGAAACCTGGTTTGCATTAGACCCGTTTGTCGATCTGCCGGCCGACCGTGTAATGACACTGGCCGAATTCCTGCCACGCGATGTGCTCGAAGCCAGTGACTATTACCGCGAATACATGGCACCGATTGGCGTGTTCCATATGCTGGGCGTCGATATGCGCCCGGCCAGTGGTACCGATGTGCGTTTGCGTGTCACCCGTGGTCCGGGTGCACCGGATTTTTCCGAAGCTGATCGTGAATTGGTGGCTGCACTGATTCCGCACATCCACCAGGCGGTAACCCTGCAGTCCCGCATTGCGCGCACGCAGAGCGAGCGTGATGTGTATGCCAATGCGTTCGGTCAATTGTCATTGGGTGCCATCATCCTCGATGAGCAAGGCGCCGTGCTGCATGTGAATGAAGCGGCTGAAGCGATCATGGCCAAGCCGGCACAAATCACCGTGAAAGCCGGGCAGTTGCAAGTCGGCAACCGCCAGCAGAACCAGGCCTTTCGTGACATTGTGGATGAGGTCATGGCCGCGCATCGCCGTTCCGAACCGAGCTTTGTGCGGGTATTCCGGCTTGAGAAAAGTGACAGCCTGGCCGGTATCGGCCTGCTGGTCCGCCCATTACCGCGTGGCGCACTGCCGGAAGGGCAGGAAGTGCCTGCGGTAGCGATCTTTATCAGTGATCCGGAAACCCAGCGCGCCGCGCCGGTGCATATCCTCACGCAATTGTTCGGCTTCACACCCGCTGAAGCCTCATTGGCGTTATTGCTGGCTAATGGCCTGACGCTGGATGAAGCAGCCACCGAGCTGGATGTGTC
The DNA here is from genome assembly GCA_006227085.1 of Gammaproteobacteria bacterium. Lineage (GTDB taxonomy): Bacteria > Pseudomonadota > Gammaproteobacteria > Pseudomonadales > M0112 > M0112. Next base: position 2,089 of record SBFY01000032.1, on the reverse strand, counting down.
ACGCAATACCGTCAAATCGCATTTGAGTGCAGTGTTCGCCAAAACCGGCGTGAACCGTCAAACCCAGCTGGTGCAGTTGATCCTGAAGAGTGTGGCACCGTTGTGATGCGGGTTCCCAACGCGCCCCCTCTTGTTGGGAGGGGCGTTGAGGCTCAATGCTTTTTGTGCGTTTTTGGCGAATACCAGATCGGCGATGTGTAAGCGCGTTCCTGTTGCACCATCACCGCATCCTTCGGCAAGTTGAGGGGGCCATAAAATGCCTCGTCATAAGCCAGCCACGATGGTGTCGGGATTTCCAGGACACGAACGTAGTAATAGGCGTTCTGCGCCGGGTTGAATTCGGGGTCTACCCAAAAACCGCTTAGCATCGCTGCACCAATTTTATTGCTGTATTTGTCGCCCTTGACGGTGTTGCCGACAGCGGGCAGCTTCCCGTTTGCATCCGGCTGGCGATCACCGGACCACGCGACATCAAAGACTTTGGTTTTGGGTTTGCCATCAGTGCCAACCCAGCCTTTGACAACCTGTATCCGGTCGAGATTGGCGCCATCCGGGTCGCGCAGTGAACGAATCATGAACGTGGGGGCTGCACCTTTCGGCCCTGCAAACAGGTCGCCGCCCATCGGAACGCCGCGGTCATAACCGGTTTTGGCAAAGTCCGGGCGATAGACATCGTCAGCTGTGAAATCCCAGCCGGCGAAGACCCGCACGGTGATCCGTGAGCCGGTGGTCGCATAGACTTCCTTGCGCTTGAATGCATCCCAGATGGCTTCCCGTGTATTCTCGCGTGCCCATGCGGCAGCCAGGCCGGAAGCCAGGGTTTCATAGTGCCGGATCGCAATTTTCTCACCGAGGATGACCGGCTGGACGATGAAATCCTTGTAGCGATTGGCACCGGTTCCCGGTTCGACAATACTCGCCTTGCCGAAGTAATTGTCTTCGCGTGTGGTGGCCAGTGATGTATGGCTGTCCGAAGAACCGATCAAACCGAATTTGAACGGGTTGATACCAAGTTTATTCTCATACACGAGTCCGCGCGCCAATGCCTGGCGGGCGTATTCGCGTGGCAGCATGTCCGGGGTCTTGAATTCAGTGCCGAAATTGCCGCGATCCCATGTGTAGTAATCAGCAAACTCATCATTGGGGCTAAGCGCCGGGTGCGTTTCAGCATCGCCTTTCATCTGGGTGACTTCATAGAGCGGTTCCCATCGCATGCGGCGCTTTGCATAATCGGCGTCGATGGGCTTTCCATTCATGCGCACATCATCAAACATCAAGCCGTTCGACAGGTTGCCATTATGGGGGAAGGCCATCACGCGGCCACCCGTGTTCTTTTCGTAAGCCTGCATCCATTTCCACAGGTCTTCAGGGTCGCTGCTGTTGTACGTTGAAAACGGCACAAGGTCTTCCACCTTGTCAGCATCGTCGCGAAACATCACGACCCGGTGCAGGTTGTTGGCATTAGGCCCCGATGACCATTCGAAACCGTGGATGGCCGAGAACACACCCGGTTCATTGAAGCGCTCGGCACTTTCAACAATCCGGTTCCACATGGAGCGCTGGATGTTGTCATCGCCGATGCGGTCAGTGGCCGAGTTGAGGGCTGCGCCCCATTCGACATAGGCGTCGATGGGTTTGCCGCCTTTAACCATATCGTGAAGCTTTCGACCCCAGTCGTTGGCCAGCAAATCCGGATTTGACTCGGCAATCATCGGCGCAAGACCGAGGTTTTCGGCATGATCTGCCACCACAAGGAAGTCCAGCGGTCGGACCAGCTGCGCGTAATCGCCCACCGAGGCGCGCACCTTTTCCCCGCGTGCGAAGCGGAATGCCTCATCAGGCCCGAGGGTGTTGCCGATCATGCCGGCATCGGTTGAATAGGAGGTATGCAGGTGTGTGTCGCCCCAAAACACGCGATTGGGGTACGAATGATCAAGAAATGGTGAATAGTGCTTTGCGCCGAGCGTGATATCTTCTTTATCAATCGCCACGTCGCCAAGGTAATCCCCGGCCAGGGATGCGCCTGCGCAAGCGAGTGTTGCCATGGCCAATAAGCTGCGACAGGTTTTATGTGCCAGCGTGCTCATTT
>SBFY01000109.1 GCA_006227085.1 Gammaproteobacteria bacterium | reverse complement strand
CGGCGCAGTGCGCAGCCCGGTACGTGCCGATGGCAGCGGTGCCACCTTTGTGGGTGTCGCCGGCGCCGGCGGGGTGGCGATTGGTGAAGCCGTGGTGATTTTCCCGCAGGCCGAGCTGAAAGGCGTGCCGGGCAAAACGGTGACAGCGCCAGCGAAGGAAGTCACGCGCCTGAAAAAAGCCGTTGAGCAGGTGCGCAAGGACATCCGTTCATTGAGTGATCGCTTATCAGATCGATTGGCTGTTGAAGAACAGGCCCTGTTTGATGTGTACCTGAGCATGCTCGATGACAATGCGCTGGTCGCGGAAGTGATTGATGTCATCCGCGAGCAGAAGCAATGGGCGCAAGGGGCTTGGAGCCAGGTCATGCTGGAGCATGTGCGTACCTTTGAATCGATGGATGACGATTACCTGCGGGAACGCGCCGTCGATGTGAAGGATCTTGGTCGTCGTGTGCTGGCAGCCTTGCAGCAAGCCGATCAATCACAGCGTGAGTATCCGGCAGCCACTGTGCTGGTGAGTGAGGAATTAACGGCTTCCATGTTGGGGGAAATCCCGCGCGAAAAACTGGTGGGACTGGTTTCGGTCAAGGGGTCGCGCAACTCGCATGTGGCGATCCTGGCGCGGTCAATGGGTGTCCCGACGGTGATGGGCGCATCAGATCTGCCGTATGGCGATCTGGATGGCCAGCCGGTCATCATTGATGGCTACAGTGGTGAGGTGCACACGCATCCTGCGGCGGATTTGCGCCAGCATTACGAGCAAGTGTTTGAAGAAGAAAAGCTGGTGACACGCGGGCTGGAAGAGTTGCGCGATGTGCCCTGCGTGACTACTGATGGCCATCGCATTCCTTTAATGGTCAACACCGGTTTGATATCCGATATTGCGCGTTCACTGGACAATGGTGCTGAAGGCGTCGGTTTGTATCGCACCGAAGTGCCATTCCTGATGCAGGACCGCTTCCCTAGTGAGGAAGAGCAACGCATTACCTATCGCAAACAGCTGGAAGCGTTTGCACCGCACCCGGTGGTAATGCGCACACTGGATATCGGCGGTGACAAGGCCTTGCCGTATTTCCCGATCCAGGAAGACAACCCGTTCCTCGGTTGGCGTGGTATCCGTGTCACGCTGGACCATCCGGAGATTTTCCTGGGCCAGGTGCGCGCGATGATGAAAGCCAGTGTCGGCTTGAACAACCTGCGCATCATGCTGCCGATGATCAGCAGCGTGCCGGAACTGGAAGAGGCGCTGGAACTGGTGTATCGCGCCCATGACGAATTAGTGGAAGACGGTCTGGAAATCCCGTTGCCACCGATGGGTGTGATGGTGGAGGTGCCGTCGGCGGTTTATCAGGCGCGTGATCTGGCGCGTCGCGTCGATTTCCTGTCAGTGGGCAGTAATGACCTGACGCAATATTTATTGGCGGTTGACCGCAACAATGCGCGGGTTGCCAATCTTTATCATCCCTATCATCCAGCAGTGTTGCGCGCCCTGCGCGATGTCGCACAAGCCGCTCACAAGGAAGGCAAGCAAGTCAGTATCTGTGGTGAGCTGGCCGGTGATCCCGGTGCCGCGTTGCTGTTGCTGGCGATGGGCTATGACTCGCTATCAATGAACGCGACAAACTTGTTGCGAGTGAAAGCGGTGGTGCGTTATTTCAGCCAGGAAAAGGCAGAGCGCCTGCTAAAGAAAGTCTTGAAGTTTGATGATGCACGCGATGTGCATGATGCACTGGATGAGGCGCTGGCCTCTGCCGGCATCACGCGTCTGCTACGCCCGACACCGGAAGCGCATTAAGCACGTTCGGAAGGCTTTTCCAGTATCCAGATATATCCCGGCACCAGCCATGGCAGCAACGTGCCGACCAGCGCAGCCACTTTGGCAGACAGGCTGCCCGGCTTGATCATATAGCTTGCATGGAAGCGCTCAGGCTCCTTGATGATGCGCAGCGTGTAATCGTGCATGCGGAATGCGCGCACCAGCTTTTTCAGTCCCCAATACGTGAAATGGGTTTCGTAGTAGTGACTGCCGCGTTTTGCGAGGCGCACATAATGGTGCGCGAGCCATTTCGGGATCACTGACAGCAACGGCAGTCCATAATGCGGTTCCCGCCAGCACAGGCGATTGCCCGCAGCGAAATAACAGACGCCACCCGGTTTCAGCACACGATGGATTTCCCGCATCATGGCCCCTGCATCCGGCACGTGTTCATACACCTGTGACGAAATAACGATGTCGAAGTGGTTGTCAGGAAAAGGCAAGGCCAATGCATCGGCCACCTGGAACACCAGGTTGCTGGCCTTGAAGTTATCCTGCGCGTGACGGATGGCTTGTTCATCAATATCAATGCCATGCACGGAGCCGACATGGCGTGACAGGTATTCATCAATGATGCCTGTTGACCCGCCATCGTTCAGCAAGGCGCATTGGTCGAGAGGCTTGTCCTGGAAGTCTTCCAGCACCGCAATCATCGTACGGGCTTTTTTCTGGCGGCCTTCGATGTCGAACATGGCGGCATTGCTGCCGGAAAAACCATGCTGGTATTCAAGAGGCTTGGTCATGAATGCCTGTCCCGTTTTGTCAGGGATTGATGGTAAAGGAGTGATGTTGCGACGACAACGCAATCCCGTCCGGGCCAAATGAGCGTTCTTCGAATTCAACCAACCCTCTCTGGTTCATGCGCAACACCGTACACGCGCGCGTGCCGTACTCGGCTGAATGGATAAATGGCGATGACAGCAACTGTTCCTTGGCCAGCCCGATGCCGGTGTCGGGCAAGTCGTGGTCGGCGGGCCGGGCGCGATCCTGCAGCAGTGCTTGCAGTGCATCGATCGTCGCGCCAGTTTCCACACAGCGCCGCAAGGCCTGCAGGCTGCGCGTCAGTTTGGGCCACGGTGTGTTGAGGCGATCATTGCTGAGCCCGTGATAGCCGGGTGCCAGCACTTCGGTTTCATTGGTGATGCTGTGATGGCAGATCAGGCTATCGCCATCAAGGCACAGCAGGTTGAACGCGCCGTAACGATGTGCCTCCGGTGCGATGCGGGCAGCGAACGCCACGGGCGTTTCGGTGCCGGTGAGGAAGTGGGTGACCAATTCACCGCGTGAGCGTTCGCCGATGTTCACCATCTGGCGCTGCCGAACGTTGGTGACGGCAGCAAAACGGCCGTGGCGCGTGATGCCCAGCCAGCTGCCACCGGATTGCTCATCACGACCGGCCAGCAGTTGCGGCTGGTCTGGCCAGAAGGCGGCCGCGCGGGTGGGGCGTGCGTAAAACTCATCGCGATTGGCGGCGACGATCAACGGGTAATCCGGGTGCACGCGATACGCGAGGACGATCAAGCACATGGGGCGGTGGCCTTTTACAACACGCAACCGGATAATACCCGCCTGCCCTTGTGACCGGAATGCCCATGGAATTGTTGCAAACCCTGCTGGTGTACCTGCTGACCGGTTGCGTGGCGGGTGTGTTGGCTGGCCTGTTCGGGATTGGCGGTGGCCTGATCATCGTGCCGGCACTGATCCTGGTGTTTACCTTGCAGGGCTTTGATGCCCAGATCCTGACCCAGCTGGCGATCGGCACATCGCTGGCCACCATCGTCGTGACCGGCAGCAGCGCGGCGCGTTCCCATCACCAGAAAGGCGCGGTGCGTTGGCCGGTGTTCATGGCGTTGGCACCGGGACTGGCCATCGGGGTGTGGCTGGGTGCCTGGGTGGCGGACCGGTTGCAGGGCTTGCAGTTGCAGGGATTGATCGGCGTATTTGCGCTGGTGGTGGCCGCCCAGATGGGTCTTGGCCTGAAGCCCAAGCCCAGCCGGGAGCTGCCGGGCAGGCCGGTGCTGGCCGCAGTGGGCGTTATATTTGGCAGTATTTCCGCGCTGTTTGGGATTGGTGGGGGCTCACTAACTGTTCCTTTCCTGAGCTGGTGCAATGTGCGGATGCAGGAAGCAGTCGGCACCTCGGCAGCCTGTGGCATCCCGATTGCCCTGTTCGGCGCCTTGGCGTTCGGGGTGACGGGTTGGGGCACGGCGAACCTGCCGGAAGGTAGCACCGGCTATGTGTACTGGCCGGCCGTGATCGGCGTGGTGCTGACCAGCGCGCTCTGCGCGAAGGTCGGTGCGCAGCTGGCGCACCGGCTGTCGGCAGATAAATTGAAGCGGGTGTTCGCGCTGTTCCTGCTGGTCCTGGGCATCCAGTTCATCGCGCGCGGATTGGGGGTTTTCTGATGCTGCATCACCCGGATATCGACCCGGTGGCGATCAGCCTGGGGCCGCTGCAGGTGCACTGGTATGGCCTGATGTACCTGGCGGCGTTTGCGGCGGCCTGGTGGTTGGGCATGCGTGAATGCCGGCGGCCGGGCACGGTGGTGCAGGCGAAGGAATTCGAGGACCTGGCCTTTTACGCCATGCTGGGCGTGGTGCTGGGCGGGCGGCTGGGTTATGGCCTGTTTTACGGGCTGGACCAATGGCTGGCCGAGCCGTTGTGGATCTTCAAGGTCTGGCAGGGTGGCATGGCGTTCCATGGCGGCTTGCTGGGGGTGGGTGCGGCCCTCTGTTATTTCGCCTGGCGCCGCCAGCGACCGGTGCTGGCCGTGTTTGATTTTGTGGCGCCGCTGGCCCCGATCGGGCTGGGGCTGGGCCGGATCGGCAACTTTATCGGCCAGGAGCTGTGGGGTCGGCCGACGGACGTGCCGTGGGCGATGCTGTTCCCGAAAGACACCTTGCAGCTGGCGCGCCATCCTTCCCAGTTGTACCAGGCCGCGCTGGAGGGTGTGCTGCTGTTTGTCGTGGTGTATGCCTTTTCACGGCAGCCACGGCCGGCGGGCAGCGTGACCGGTGTGTTCCTCTGTACCTATGCGGCCTGCCGCTTTCTTGTAGAATTCGTGCGGGAGCCGGATGCCCACATCGGTGTGGAATGGTTCGGCTGGATGACGCGCGGGCAGGAGCTGTCCCTGTTCATGTTTATGGGTGGTATTGCCTTCCTGCTATGGGCGTATCGCCAACCGGCCACTCGGAAGCCTTTATGAAGCAATACCTCGATTTGATGCGCCATGTGCTGGAAAACGGCACCGTGCGTGAAGACCGCACTGGCACGGGTACCCGCAGTGTGTTCGGTTACCAGATGCGTTTTGACCTCAGCGAGGGTTTCCCGCTGGTGACCACCAAGAAGCTGCACCTGCGCTCGATCATCCATGAATTGCTGTGGTTCCTGCAGGGCGACACCAATATCCGCTACCTCAAGGAAAACGGCGTTTCCATCTGGGATGAGTGGGCCGATGACGACGGTGATCTTGGCCCGGTTTACGGCCACCAGTGGCGGCACTGGCCGGCCCGCGATGGCGGCGAGATTGACCAGATCACCAAGGTGCTGGAGCAGATCCGCAAGACGCCGGATTCGCGCCGGCTGATGGTCAGCGCCTGGAACGTGGCCGATGTCGACCGCATGGCCTTGCCGCCGTGCCACAGCCTGTTCCAGTTCTACGTGGCGGATGGTCGCCTGTCCTGCCAGTTGTACCAGCGCAGCGCCGATATCTTCCTCGGCGTGCCGTTCAATATTGCCTCGTATGCCCTACTGACCCTGATGGTGGCGCAGGTCACGGGCCTGAAGCCCGGCGATTTCGTGCACACCTTCGGGGATGCCCACCTCTATAGCAACCACATCGATCAGGCGAAAGAGCAGCTGTCACGCACGCCACATCCCCTGCCGGTCATGAAGCTGAATCCGGCAGTGACGGACCTGTTCGCCTTCCGTTTCGAGGATTTCGAGCTGGTGGGTTACCAGGCCCATCCGCACATCAAGGCGCCGGTGGCGGTCTGATGCGGGTTGCCCTGATTGTCGGCATGGCCGAAAACGGTGTCATTGGGCGGGACAATACCCTGCCGTGGCATCTCCCGGCGGACCTGCAGTATTTCAAGCGCATGACCCTGGGCAAGCCCATCATCATGGGTCGCAAGACCTTTGAGTCGATTGGCCGCCCCCTGCCCGGACGCACCAATATTGTGCTGACCCGCCAGCCCGGCTTTGCGCCTGCTGGCGTGGTGGTGGCTGCCAACCTGGATGAGGCGCTGCGGCTGGGGCAGGCGCAGGCCGCCCGGGACGGGGCCGATGAGGTCATGGTGATCGGTGGGGCTGCGGTGTATGCCGAGGCATTGCCGGTCGCTGACCGCCTGTATATCACCCGTGTCCACCTGTCGCCGGAGGGCGATGCCCGCTTTCCCGAGCCGGATCCCCGTCAATGGCAGCGGCTTTCTGCGGAGCCGGCACCGGATCAGGCTCCTTGCACATTTGAGCGCTGGGAAAGAAAAACAGTCGCGTAAGTCAAGGGTGTTTTGCCATTGATTATTGCATCCGGCTGTTATTAAATGCGTGACTCCAAGCCTGTCGAAAGACAGGGGCGCCGCCTCCGGAGAGAGTCGGTGGAAGAATAAAATGCAGACGCTGTAGCAGTGACGCTCACTGTCGTTGCAGAAGTACTGAAGCAATTAGCACTAAAAAAAGAACCCTGTAGTTTTACAACCGTAGGAAAACAGTTCCCATGAAGACGAACCGACTGAAGACGGTTGCGGTCCTTGCCGCCGTATCCCTGGGCTCCCTGGCTCCCGTCGCCGCCGCAGACCAACTGGACGCTGTCCTGAAAGTAGGCGAAGTGCGTACCGCGCAGGCCCAAAGCTCACAAAAGACCATTGATCGCATCAGCGATGAAACGGGCAACCTGCTGCAGGATTACAAGCGTGAGCTGAAGCTGATTGAAGACCTGAAGGTCTACAACGCCAAGCTGGATATCCAGATCGACAACCAGGTCGAGGAACTGGCCAGCATTGAAGAGCAGACCCAGACGGTTACCGTCACCCAGCGTCGTATCCAGCCTTTGGCGGAGCGCATGCTGGACGCCCTGGAGGACTTTGTTCGCCTGGACCTGCCGTTCCATACCCAGGAGCGCTATGACCGCGTCAAGCAGATCCGCGCCAACCTGAATCGTGCCAACCTGAGCCCGGCCGAAAAATTCCGCCAGGTGCTGGAAGCCTACAAGATCGAAACCGAATACGGTCGCAAGGTAGAGGCCTACACCGATAGCATCCAGATTGATGGGGTGGATCGTGAAGTGGATATCCTGCGCGTGGGTCGTATTGCCCTGATGTACCAGACCACCGATGCCAAGCAGACCGGCGTCTGGGATAACGAATTGAAGCAGTGGGTGGAGCTGCCGGCTTCGGAATACCGTGCCTCTGTGCGCAATGGTATCCGCATGGCCCGTAAGCAAGCTTCCATTGACATCATGAACCTGCCGATTGCTGCACCGGAGGATGTGAAATGAAATTGCTGTCTGTTAAGTCGCTCCTGATCGGTTCTGCGATCGCCGTTGCTGCCAGTGGTGCAGCGATGGCTGAAGCCTTTGATTACGACACGTTCTCTGCCCAGCTGCAGGAATGTCATGAAAAGGGCATGTTGGAAAACCCGGTTGTGATTGCAATGGTCAAGCAGAACAGTGGCCAGAGCGCTGCGTCCGGCAAAGCCATGTTTGCGCAAGGCCGCGAGTCTTCCAACCCGATGGTGAAGCAGTTCATCGATGATGTGGAGCAGTGCCAGGCCAAGCTGAAAAATGCTGCCGCAGTTGCCAGCAACAAGCCGGCGGCCAGCGAGAGCAAAAAACCTGTAGCGGCGGCCAGCAAGGCTTCTTACAAGCGCATCCGCGTTGAGCCGGCGGCTACACTGGAAGAACTGTTGAAGCAGGTTGAAGCGGGCCGCATGGCGGAGTCGCGTGAGAACGCCGCGCGTGAAGCCAAGTTTGCCCAGAATCGTTCACAGCAGGCCAGCTTGCTGAAAGAAGCGATTGCCGAGCGCCAGGCTGAAGAAGCCCGCGCGGCCAAACTGGAAGCCACCTTCGATGCCAATGAAAAGAAACTGGCTGTTGCCGAGCAAACCCTGCGTGAGCGCCTGGGTAGCTTGACCGAGCTGTTTGGCCATATCACCACCACCAGTGGCGATATGCGCACGGTGTTTGGTACGTCACTGGCCAGCGTGCAGTATCCGAATCGCGAACTGTTCCTGGATGAGCTGGTGAAGAAGTCCAGCAGCACCAACAAGCTGCCCAGCATCGAGGAAATCGAGCGCCTGTGGTTCGAGATCCAGCGTGAAATGGTGGAATCCGGCAAAGTGGTTGCGTTTGAAACCACGGTCACCAACCCGGATGGCGAGCAGGCTCCGAAGCGCATCGTGCGTATTGGTGCGTTCAACCTGGTTTCTGAAGATGGCAAGTACCTGAAGTTTGAAAACGGCAGCGTGAGTGAACTGCCGCGCCAGCCCTCAGGTAGCTACCTGTCACAGGCCAAGGCACTGGCTGCATCAACCTCTGGTACGACCCGCGTGGGCATCGACCCGACCGGCCCGACCGGTGGTTCCTTCCTGGCGGCTTTGATCAACAGCCCGACACTGGAAGAACGTTGGCACCAAGGTGGTTATGTTGGATACATCATCACAGCCATTGGTGTGCTGGCCTTCATTATTGCCTTTATCCGCGTGGCAGTGCTGACCGCCGTGGGTGCCAAGGTCAAGGCCCAGCTCAAGAGCCAGACCGCCAATGCCAACAACCCGTTGGGTCGTGTGCTGGCTGTGTATGAAGCCAACCCATCGGTGGATGCTGAAACCCTTGAGCTGAAACTCAGCGAAGCAGTACTGAAGGAAATCCCGAAACTGGAATATGGCCAGACCATGCTGAAAATCATCACCGGTGTTGCCCCGCTGCTGGGTCTGCTCGGTACGGTGACCGGTATGATCATCACCTTCCAGGCCATCACCATCTATGGTGCAGGCGATCCGAAAGCCATGGCTGGCGGTATCTCCAGCGCCTTGGTGACCACGGTGCAGGGCTTGTGTGTGGCGATCCCGTCATTGCTGCTGCACACCTGGGTGAGCGGTCGCAGCAAGAAGATCATCCACATCCTGGAAGAGCAGACCACCGGCATTATTGCTGAACGTAACGAAGCCCAGCAGAAACAAGGGTAATCCGGTATGTACTGGTTGTACGAACATTACGAAGGTGTCCGTGCATTCCTGCAGGCAGGTGGGACGGTGCTCTATATGATCGCCATCCTTACCTTCTGGATGTGGACGCTGGTGTTTGAGCGTATCTGGTATTTCCGCTTCTCCTTGAAAAAGGATATAGCGGCAGCCATGAATATCTGGGAAAGCCGTCCGGAGCGGAAATCCTGGAATGCGCGGCAAATCCGCCGCTCGCTGATTTCGCAAATTGACGAGCAAATCCAGCAGAACATGAGCATCGTCAAGGCGATTGTGGCGCTTTGCCCGTTAATGGGGCTGTTGGGCACCGTGACGGGCATGATCCAGGTGTTCAACATCATGGCCGTGACGGGTGGCGGTGAAGCCCGCGCCATGGCCAGTGGTGTATCCATGGCTACCATCCCGACAATGGCGGGCATGGTTGCGGCTTTGTCAGGCGTTTTTGCCAATACCTATATTACGAGGGTCGCGGAGCGCGAATCAGCGCTGTTCGCGGATCACCTCACTACCGATCACTGATTAGGGAAGAGCCATGCGCAGAGCAACTCAATCACGCGCCGAGGAAACTTCGCAGGAAATCGACTTGACCCCCATGCTGGACGTGGTGTTCATCATGTTGATTTTCTTCATCGTGACTGCTTCCTTTATCAAGGAAGCGGGTATCGAAGTGAATCGTCCTGAGGCGTCGACACAAACCAAGAAAGACAATGTGAATATCCTCATTGCGATCAGCCCGGATAACCAGATCTGGATCGACCGCGTGCGCGTCGATGTACGGGCCGTGCGTTCAGTGATTGAGCGCATGCACGCCGAGAACCCGAAAGGTGCTGTGGTGATCCAGGCGGACAAGGAATCCAACGCAGAAACGTTTGCCGCCGTCATCGATGCGTCCCGTGCCGCTGGCGTGTATGACGTGTCACTGGCAACCACGGATAAACAGTAAACGGTAAGCACCGGTATGTATGCAGTCAGATTGACCATCAATGCAGTATTTGGCGTCCTGGCGACCTTCGGGGTGCTGGTGCTGATGTATACCTTGATCGAGATGGGCGACAAGAAACTGGATGAAGCGCCAACACGGAAATTGGCCGATATCCAGATGCCTGATACCGATATCCAGGACAACACCAAGTTGCGCAAGCCGGATAAGCCGGAAAAAGACGATGAGACACCGCCGCCGCAAGAACAGCAGATTGAGCAGGTGGATCTCGACGTCAAGCTGGACATGGCCAACATTGGTGCCGGCAAGCCCAAGATTGAAATCAACAAGGTTGGATTGCAGACGGCTGATGGCGAATACCTGCCGATGGTGAAAGTCGCGCCGATGTATCCGCGCCGCGCCCAGACCCAGGGCATTGAAGGCTACTGCACGGTGGAATACACCGTGACACAAACAGGTGCCGTGCGTGACCCGGTGCCGGTGGATTGCCAGCCGAAAGGGATTTTCGAAAGTGCGTCGGTTTCAGCCGCGAGCAAGTTCAAGTACAAGCCGCGCGTCGTGAACGGCGAACCGGTGGAAGTAGCGGGCGTACAGAACCGCTTTACCTATCAGCTTGAGAAATAAATACCAGCATGAAAACAGGAAAGGTCAGCGCCGGGTTGGTATTGGCAGGAATCGTGACCTTCCTGTTGCTGGTGTTGATGTATACCTTGGTGAAGACGGACGAAGTGCCGTTTGATGACGAGAAAAAACCAACGGTTGTTGATCCGGTGATGCCGGAGTCTGAAGTTACCGAGCAGCAAAACCCCCGCGTGCGACCACCGACGCCGGATGATCCACCTCCGCCGGTTGAACCTCCTGAGCCGCTGCCGAAAGTTATTCAAGATCCAGTAATTGATGATACTGACGGTGGAATCACAAAGCTCCCGCCGAACGATGGCGGCAAGGTTAGCTTGTTGCCGCCGGACTCCGAGATGCCGATACCTCTGGTGAAGATTGCCCCGGAGTATCCTCCAGGTGCTTTGGCAAAAGGCATCGAAGGGTACTGCACGGTGGAATATACCGTTACCAAAACAGGTGCAACCAAGGATGTGAGCCCGGTAGATTGTCAGCCCAAGGGTGTGTTTGATAGTGCGTCTATCAAGGCGGCCGCTAAATTCAAATATTCACCTAAAGTGGTTAATGGTGAGCCAGTGGAAGTAGGCGGCGTACAAAACCGATTTGTTTTCGAGCTTGAGAAATGAAAGTGATGATGCTGAATAACACCCGGCGCTGGAAGCGTGGCCTGCAAGTGGCAGGCACTGCCCTGTTGTTGACGCTGACCACGGCGGCGGTCGTGCCGCAATTGCCCGGTGATATGGGTCAGGTGGCAGCGGAAGAGGCTGAGGCCCCCAAGCGTCCAACCCGTCGTACGCCTGCATTGCGGATGAAAGTGTTTGAGGGTATGGCGAAGGCACAAAAAGCCGGCGAAGAGACCCAGAATCCACAGGCGGCCATTGATGTGCTGGATGAGCTGCTGAAAGACGATAGCCGCTCCGGCAAATTGAACAGTTATGAAACCGCCATGGTGTGGCGCACGATTGGTGCCATCCATTTGCAGGTGGCCGATTACCCGAAAGCCATTAATGCCTTCAAGCAGGTGGCAGCCCAGGAAAACATTCCTTACGGGATGGAAGCCGAGGTCAAATACACGCTGGCCCAATTGATGATGGCAACCGAAGACTACAAAGGTGCCATCAAGATGTTGACCGAGTGGATGGAAGTGGCCGACAACCCGGGCCCCGACAGCTATATGCTGCTGGCCCAGGCATATCTGCTCACCGAGCAATATGAGCCTGCCGCGAAAAATGTCTTCAAGGGCATGGATCTGGCGAAAGAGCGTGGTGTCGAGATCAAGGAATCCTGGTACCTGATGTTGCGTGTGATCTATTACCAGAAAGGCGATTTCAAGAAGACCGCTGAAGTGCTGGAAGAGTTGACCCGCCGCTGGCCGAAAGATGAATACTGGATCCAGCTGGCCATGATGTATGGGCAGACAGGCAAGGAAGATCGCCAGCTGCATACTCTGGAAACCGCTTACCTGCAGGGCTACCTGAACAAGGAAGGCGAGCTGGTGTTGCTGGCACAGTTGCTGGCACAGCGTGATGTGCCGTTCAAGGCAGCCAAGATTGTTGATGAAGGTATTCGTGACGGCATCATCAAGTCGACCCCGAAGCTGCAGGAATTCCTGGGCGAGCAATGGCGTCGTGCACAGCAGTTGGACTGGGCGCTGCCTGAATTGGAAAAGGCTGCCAAGGCTTCTTCTGATGGTGAGGCGTACATCCGTCTGGCGTATGTGTACATGTCGCGCGACCAATACAAGGAAGCGGCTGCCGCTATCCGCAGCGGTCAAAGCAAGGGCAAGCTGAAGCGCCCGGAAGATGCTGACATGTTGCTGGGTCAGGCGTTGTTCTATGCCAAGGATTTTGACAATGCGGCCCTGGCATTTGATCGCGCGTTCAAGAACGAGAAGACCCGCAAGCAAGCTGAGCAGTGGAAGGACTACATGATCAAGGAAATTGATCGCCAGAAGCAGATCAACGAATACCTGAGAGGCAAGAAGAGCTGATCAGGCAAGATAAAAAAAGCGCGGTAACTACCGCGCTTTTTTTATGCGCGTATCTTTTATACTTGGCGCAGGCAGGAGAACGGGAAGACCCATGCGTATTTATGATGCCGATCTGTTAAAAGGCGCGCAAAACCATTGGAAAGACATTACGCGGACGTGGCGTATCGCGAGGGAGTTTCTCAAGGGGTTCCGGCAACTCCGGAAGCTGGGTCCTTGTGTGACGGTGTTTGGTTCCGCACGGTTCCAGCAGGATCATCCGTATTACCAGCAAGCACAAGCCATCGGTCAGGCCTTGGCAGAAGCGGGATACACCGTCATGACCGGTGGTGGACCAGGTGTGATGGAAGCGGCCAATCGTGGCGCGAAACAGGCTGGTGGTTTATCCGTGGGGTGCACCATCCAGTTGCCGAAAGAAGAAACAGCGAATCGCTGGTTGGATATCCGCGTCAGCTTCAAGTATTTCTTTGTCCGCAAGGTCATGCTGGTCAAGCATTCGTGTGCCTTTGTGTTGATGCCGGGAGGGTTTGGGACGCTGGATGAGATCTTTGAAACAGCCACATTGATCCAGACCGGCAAGATTAATCACTTCCCGATCATTGTCGTGGGTGGCGAGTACTGGCAAAATCTACGCAGGTTCCTGCTGGAAACACTGGTGCCAGCAGGGACGATTGACCCCGGTGATGTGGATAATATCTTTCCGTGCGAAACACCGGAACATGTGATCGGGGTTATCAGGAAACATTGTCGGCCACAGGGTCTGGCCAAGGGGGAGGCAAGTGATGCGTAACATGATGAATATGGCGATTGCAGCAGTGGTGATGGCGTCACCGGCAGCAGTGAATGCCGCAGAGTGGGAATATGTCGTTGCGCCCTATGTGTGGATGGCGAATGCACAGGGTGACAGCACGGTCAAAGGCGTGCCTGCAGATGTGGATATCGATTTCTGGGATGACATCATTGAAAACTTCGATGCCGGCCTGCAGCTGCATTTTGAAGCCAAAAATGCTGACCATCCGGTACAGTACATCACAGACCTGACCTGGTTGAGCATTTCCGGTTCAGGATACCAGGGACCTGCCAAGGTCACCGTGGGTATGGATGCTGTCATCCTGGATATGAAAGTGGCTGCTGATATCGGTGATGTACAAGGCCTGCAATGGACGGCGGGTGTGCGTTACATGCAAAACGATTTGTCACTGAAACTGACGCCGCCTGGTTTCAAGGTCACGGATGAGCAATCCTGGATCGATCCTGTGGTGGGCATGCGTTATATCGGTCATATCAATGAGCAGTGGAATTACGCCGTGTCTGCCGATATCGGTGGTTTTGAAATCCTGGATGGTTCAGACATGACGTGGTCGGCTGCGGCCTTGCTGGGTTGGCGTTTTGCCGAAAATGCCGAAGCAGCGGTGGGCTACCGCATCATTGATACCGATTACAGTGATGGCAGCGGATTTGGTAAATACAGTTATGAAGCACGCCAGCAAGGTCCAATCGTTGGTGTGTTGTTCCGCTTTTGATGGGCATAGAAATAAAAAAGCCGCCAGCAGGCGGCTTTTTTATTGCCTGTTTATGCCAGCTTCGACAAGTCGCGAACAGCGCCTTTATCGGCACTGGTGGCCAGTAGTGCATAGGCTTTCAAGGCGGCCGATACTTGTCGCGGCCTTGCCTTGGCCGGTTTCCAGGCCTTGTCGCCTTTGGCTTCCATGGCTTTCCGGCGTGCAGCCAGCTTCTCATC
>SBFY01000037.1 GCA_006227085.1 Gammaproteobacteria bacterium | reverse complement strand
GCGTGCATCACCACACCACGGTGGTGTCGATCAGTGATGAAAAAACCACGGCCTTGGGCAAGGGCTTTTTCGTCAGCGAGAAAGTCGAATACCAGGTTGGCAGTGGCGAGTGTTTTGCGGAGGCCGTGATCACCTATTTCCAGTACCGGCCAGCGGCAGCCAGTGCACAAGCAGCCAACACACCAGCAGCCAGCCATCCAGCAACCAGTGCAACAGCGCAAGGCTGGCAGCCGGATTTTGCCGACATTGACCCGTCCCGCCTGACGGTTGGCGATGCGCTGCCGGAGCTGGTGATTCCCATCACGCACAAGCTGATCGTGTCCGGTGCCATTGCCACGCAGGATTTCATTCCCGTGCATCACAATGCCGAAGCCGCGCGCGCTGCAGCAATGCCGGACATTTTCATGAACATCCTCACCACCAATGGCCTGTGCGCCCGCTACCTGAGCGATTGGGCAGGCCCAGCCAGCCGGCTCACGCATATGCAGTTCCGGCTGATGGCGCCGAACACGCCGGGCGATGTGATGCGCTTGCAGGGCACGATTGATGAGTTGCAACGCAACGGCCGCCATGTGCAGGTCAGCGTGGCATTTGAAGGCCGTAACCGGTTGGGAACGCATGTGGCCGGCAAGGCAACGCTGCAGCTGCCGGCACAGGATGAATCACACAATCATGAGTAACAAGGTAGGCAAGACCATGACGCGTAAACGCTTCCAGGACAAAGTCGCCATCGTGACCGGTGCCAGCATGGGCATTGGCCGCGCCATCGCCAAACAACTGGCGCGGGAGGGCGCGATCGTGATTGGCTGCGCACGGCGCAAACCGAAACTGGATGAATTGGTAGCAGCCATCGAGCAGGAAGGTGGGCGCTTTGTCAGCGTCGGCCTGGATGTCGGTGATGCCGATGCCTTTCGCCAGTTGATTGAAGACACCGCCAAGCAATATGGCCGGCTGGATGTCCTTATCAATAACGCGCCGTCAGTGATTGGCGGCATGCTGGTGGAGCAGTCGTTCGAGGACTGGAAGAAAAACTTTGGCGCGGGACTCGACAGCGTGTTCGTTGGCATGCAGGCCGCGTTCAAGATCATGATCCCGCAGAAATCCGGATCGATCGTCAACATTTCTTCCGTGAGCAGCTTGCGTGCGGCGGAAGCCTCCGGCGCTTACGGTGCCTCCAAGGCGGCCCTGAATCATTTCAGCGCCTGCGCCGCGATGGAAGGCGCGCCACACAATGTGCGCGTCAATGTGGTGGCGCCCGGCGCGGTAGACACACCGGGTTTGAATGCCGCCACCGGCAAGAACGCGGCGGTGAAAAAAGTCATTTGCGATGCCATTCCGATGAAACGCGCAGCCACCCCGGAAGAAGTGGCTGAAGCCGTGTGCTTTCTCGCATCGGATGATGCATCGTTTATTACCGCAACCATCTTGCCGGTCGATGGCGGCAAGACCGCACAGATGCATGTGCCGCAATTCGATTTGACCAATCTTGATAACCAGGCAGCCGATCGTTAAGGGGAACCAGCATGGGCATGGTGGAAGGTAAAGTGGGTTTGGTGACGGGTGCCGGCATGGGTATCGGCCGCGAAATTGCCTGTTTGATGGCAGAAGAAGGCGCCAAGGTGGTGGTGGCCGATTTCAACACCGAGGCCGGTGAAGCCACGGTGCAACGCATTCGTGAGGCTGGTGGCGAGGCGGTGTTTGTGCACGGTGATGTCAGTGATGAAGCGCAGGTGCAGGCGACCATCCAGAAAGCGCTCGACAGTTTTGGCCGTCTCGACATTGCCTGCAACAGTGCGGCGCTTAGTCGCGGCAGCGGGCCGATCCATTTGTATGAACGCAGCGTGTTCGACCAGACACTGGAAATGTGCCTGACCAATACCTGGCTGTGCATGAAGTATGAAATCCCCGCGATGCTGGCCAGCGGTGGTGGCGCCATCGTCAATATTTCTTCCAACGCTTCGTTGCGTGGGCAGGCCTTCAACACGGCGTATGCAGCGGCCAAGGCCGGCGTGAACACCCTGACGCAGAGTGCGGCGACCGAATACGGTCACCAGGGCATTCGCATCAATGCCGTGTCGCCCGGCGTGATCCGCACACCCGGCGTGGAAAAGTATTTCAAGGAACAGCCAGACATGGCCAAACAACTGGAAAAGCAATCGCTGATGAATCGCCTGGGTGAACCGCGCGAGATTGCCGAGGCCGTAGTGTTCCTGCTGTCGGACCGTGCCTCATTCATCACCGGCCAGATCCTGTCCGTGGATGGCGGTGGCTCGGTGAAGAAGTGATAATCAAGGCTTCATGACGGGATAAAAAATCTCGCCCCAGTCTTCGGCGCCCGCGTCCAGCATGGTGTCGATCACCAGCGGCATCAGCGTCATCATGATGTGGCAGCCGTCTTGCACCTGCGGGCGGTTTACTTGGCTGTTCCATGTGGCGCCGCCGTGCATCAGCTGGTTGCGCAACACATACAGGCGATCAAGCACCACGCTGAGCAGGCCGGGTACATCCTGTTGCGCCAGAAACCCCATGGCCGCCTTGGAGGATTTTTCAAAGCGGATTTTCCAGTTGCTGGTATCAGGCTGGTTATTGCTGATCAGGCGCTGGGCCTCCCAGAATGGCGCAAACACATACTGGTTGTTGATCAATGTCCGCACTGGGCCGCTATAGGTTTGCCACAGGCAGTTATAAATACGCTTGGTTTGATCATGCTTGGCCAGTTTGTGTGTAAAGCCCTGGAAAACATCGCGCTCGCCGAGGCCTTGCGGGCGTTCTTCGTCCACGCTGTAACAGGCATTAAAGGCAATCCACAGGCTGATGAACTGCAGGTCGGGGTTTTCTTCCTGGGCTTCCGCGCAGGCCAGCCAGCTGGCGGCACGCCATAGCCGTATCGCGGTCGGCTCTGGCAGGGTGCCGCGCAGGGATCGTTGTTTGTCTTGCAGTGCCTGTGCGCGCATCGTGATTGCTCCTGTTCCTGGGCAATTATAATGCGCTCAGTGCACAAAGCCGATCGGGCGGCTGGCATCCCTGTCCAGCATCGCTGATTCCTCCGTCAGTGTTTCGAGCAAGGTATCCGCCGTCAGCTTTTCGCCATAAATACGCGCCTGCCGCGCGGCCACCGCAAAACAGGCCGGCGTCAGCGGTGCGATCGTCCGCAGCCGTTTTTGCTGCGCTTCTGTTAATGGCTTGCGGTAACGGTGCTGCCGCAACAGTTTGATGAACATCGCTTCGGCCTGATCGGGCTTCAGGTAATCAAAATGGATCTTGAAATCGAAGCGGCGCATCGCAGCGGAATCGACTTTCTCCAGCAGGTTGGTGCTGGCGATCACAATGCCGCGAAAGCGTTCGAGCTGCATCAGCAGTTCATTGACCTGTGTGGTTTCCCAGCTGCGCTGGTGGCCGGCGCGATCGTGAATCAGGCTGTCGGCCTCATCCAGTAACAGGATAGCGCTATTTTCGGTAGCTTCTGAAAATGCCCGGGCAATGTTTTTTTCTGATTCCCCGACAAACATCCCCAGTAATTGCGAAGCTGGCTTGGCAATGACCGGTTTGCCCAGTTTCAGGCCGAGATAATAGGCAAAACCGGTTTTGCCGGTGCCGGGTGGGCCGTACAGGCAAAGGCGGCCTTCACCGCTTTTGGCCAGTGCCGTTACGATACGCTCAATATCCTGGTTGGTGTTGGAGAGAGCCGGGTCATACGGCGTTTCGCTGTGGTAATCCGGTATCTGTTCGCGCAGCCCCATCGCTTTCTGTGAAGACTCGATTTGCGCGCTCATGCTGGTTTCGGCCTTATCACCGGTCGCGCCACTCAACCTGGCAACGCGTGCGGCGCGCTCGAGGTGTGCAGGCGCCAGGTTTTCATTGCGGGCGATGTCCTGCACCCAGCGCGGCGTTACCTTTAAGTCACTGACGGCATCTTGCAGCAAGCGCTGCCGCGTTTTGGCATTGGGCGCCTTGATTTCAACCACCAGGTCAAAGCGGCGAATCATGGCAGGGTCAAGTTGCCCGATCTCATTGCTTAGCCAGAAAGTAGGTACAGGATTTTCTTCCAGCATCCGGTTGATCCAGCCTTTACCAGCGTGCTTTGCAGCGGCAAAGAAAATACCGCCCTTCGGAAAAACATCTTCGATCTCGTCGAACAGCAGCAGGGAGTCGGGCGTATCGGCCAGCATATGTTGTGCCCAGCGGTAGGAGCGTAGCCGGCCCATTGGGTCAATAGGGTCACCATCGGCAAGAAAAATGCCGATTTCATGCAAGCTGACACCAAGCTCTGCGGCCAGGGTTTTTACCATTTCGGTTTTACCGGTGCCGGGCGGGCCGTACACCAGTACATTGGCGCCTTTGGCGTGCTGCTGGCGAACGCCTTTCAGGTATTGCCGGATGTCCTGGTAATGAGCGGCGATGTGTGAAAAATCCCGTGGGCCAAACTTTGCTGGAGATGCGGTGGCGATATAGGGAGCCAGGATATTCTCTGCAGTCTGGCCTTCCTGCAGTAGCTTGATTTCCAGGCCCTCTATAAATGAGAACCAGGAAGAAAACTGGTTACCATACCGCGGGCATTCCAGCCTAAGAATGCCTGAATGAGCGAGTTGGCTACCATGGCCCAATGCGGCAGATACATCCTTTATAGGGCGCTGCAATAAACCGGACACCAGAAAAACCAGCCTATGGAAGTCGATCTTGCCGATGCTATCCATCAGCTCGTCCAGTACCGGGTGGGTTTGCGAAGCGATGGCCAGTAGCAGGACATCCGCTTCGGTATCGGATAACTGCAACCTTTGCTTCAGTAGCCGGACATTGGCCCCGAGTATGCTTTGGGTCGGGTCGGTATGCGGCAGGCTTTTGAGGCGTTGGGACAAGATTTTCCGTACTTGCTTGAGCGGGCTATCGTCATTGATGCCTTCCAGCCCCAGGAATTCGATCAGATTGTCATCCAGGGCAGGGGTACCATGACGATTGCGGGAAAATCGCTCCAGCAGTTTCAGATCCAATAGGGCGCGTAAGCACCAGATGGCAATGTAGTTATCGTTGTGACGCAGGGTGTCGGGTATCAGGGATAGGGTCATGGTGTGCTCCCGTCCGGGTTGTTGGCAATGTCCTGGAAACCTATTAAGCTGCCAACATCCGACACTATATGTCCGAGGTGATTTATGGCTGAAGCCGCGCTGCGACAAATCCTGATGCTCAGGCGGATTCCACGAGCGCCCAGGAAGATCACCACCAAGGAGCTTCAGGAGTACCTGCGTGACCAGGAAGACATGGAAGTCACCGAGCGCACCATCCAGCGCGACTTGCTCGCGCTGGCAGATCATCTGCCGCTGCAGTGTGATGATCGCAACAAGCCGTTCGGATGGTCTTTCCGGAAGGATGCGGATTTGAGCATTGCGGCCATGGATGCCAACACCGCCATCACGCTGGATATGGTGCAACGTTTTCTGGCGCGACTCATGCCC
>SBFY01000142.1 GCA_006227085.1 Gammaproteobacteria bacterium | reverse complement strand
TTATCCATCTGGACGGCGATGGTGGTGCACCCGGTGGAAGGCGTGACGGTGTTCTTCTGCTTCCATATCTACGGCATCCTGTTCCCGATTCATCCGCTGACCTTTGCGGTGGGTGCGTTCGCGGTGACCGCGGTCAATATGGTGACGCACTGCAATTACCGGCTGCCGGTATATGACTGGTTTTTTGCGACTGCGCGTTGCCACGACATCCATCATTCCAGTCGCGAACCGAAGAATATTTCGGTGATGTTATCGGTGTGTGACCGCTTGTTCGGTACCTTCCAGAAGGTGCCTTGAAGGAATGATTTTAAATATCCTTTTGGCACTGTTTTGGGTTGGCCTTGCATATGCCTTGTTTCAAGCGCTGAGGAAAGGTTCCATTGATATGGCATATGGAAGTTTATTTAACCCGAAATACAAAGATGATCCAGTTGGATTTGCCATTATTTTCGGGATGGTGTTCTTGGTGTGGATTTTATTCGGATATTTTTTAATTATCCGTTTAAGCTGAACTGATAATTTGGATCAGGGAAATATTCCACCACCTAGATAATCACTGACACCACCATCTTTTCCAGATAGGCCTTTTGCTCTTTTTCGTTGTTACCTTTCAAGCCCAGGAAGCCGTAAGAAATAATCTGAGGATAATTGGGGTCAGAGTAACATTCCGCCACCTAGATAATCACCGACACCACCATCTTTTCCAGATACGCCTTTTGTTCTTTCTCGTTATTGCCTTTCAGGCCCAGGAAGCCGTAGGAAATAATCTGGTGCATCAGCCAGTGCACGGCATCGTCCATGGCGATGCCTTCTTTCAATACACGCCCGGCGGGGTCTTCCATCATGTGCTTTTCCAGCATGTCGGTGGTGATGGCTGAAAAGTACTGATGGGTGAGTTGCGCAAACGCTTCGACGTTTTGCGCGTCCATGATGATGGCGTAACGCTTGTCAGTGCGCAGGTCAGTGATGATGTTGTAGAGGGCATCGGTGAATGTCTGCGGGGTGACGGTGCCTGTGCCGGTGGTTTCCTCAATGATGTCATTGGTGATCTCGTGCATCAGGGTCATCATCACTTCGGTGACAAGATCCTGCTTGCTGTCGAAATAGCGGTAGATGGTGGCGCGGTTATAGCCCACTTTCTCGGCCAGCTCTTCAAAGCGGAATTTCTGCAAACCCCTGTCGGCCATCAGTTCGATGGCTGCGGCCACCATGCGGTGTTTCACTTCGGCGTATTCGGGGGTGTCGTTCCTGGCCTTGCGGCTGTTGCGGGTCACGGGGAAATTACCTTGTCCAATCATGTGGTTAAGGGGCAGTGCAGGCATGGTAATGGAAAGCCCCGCGGATTACTTGTTGACGGCCCTTGGGGAAGGGGATTATCCTGCATACAACAAATTACAAAATATGTTGTATGCTGGCAAGTGCCGGCTACCCACCCCAGGAGAGAGACCATGCAGGCTGAACCCTTACAGGAATCCACCCCAGCGGCCGCATGCCCGGTCGGGGGCATGAGCCGGGACGGGCTCACTGAGCCGAAATGCCCGTTTTCGGCAGCGAGCCCCGGCAGCATCAAAGTGGGCACCGGCAGTGGCAAGCGCCCCCCGCGCATCAAGTGCCTGCCGTTCATCGGCCCCATCCGGCAATTCACCGGCGATGTGCTGCCGTTTTTGAATGAAACCCGCCAGAAATACGGTGATGCTTTTCGTATGCCGATCATGGGTAACGAGCTGACCATCCTCTGCGGCGATGATGCGATTGCCTTGCTGGAGCATGACGAGCTGCTGTGCACCACCAAATCCATGGAAGTGCTGATGAAGGCCGTCAACAGCCGCCTGCCCGGCACCTTCGATGGGCCGCAGCACAAGTTTTACCGCAGGATCCACAGTAACTTCCTCAATCGCGGCCTGGAGCGTGAACGCCGCGACGAAATCATCAAGGTGGTGAGCAAGCATTCCAGTCGCTGGCAGCCGGGTGATACGTTTGACCCCTTGAAAGAATCGCAATCGCAAACGGTGGATGTGCTGTCGCATATCCTCAATGGCGAGCCGTTCCCGTTTACCGCCAAGGAATTATCCACGGTCGTGCACACGCTGATTTTCGCTACCTATGGGCACTTGCCGCTGTGGCTGGCGTTGAATAACCCGGTCTACAAGAAAGCGCAAAACAAGATGAACGAGAATTCGCTGAAGATCGTTCATCGCGTGCGGACGGATCCCAAGGTCAAGGCAAGCACCTTGTTGGGGCAGTACCTGGATTTCCCGCCACCGGATAACCTCGGCAGCTGGGAAGACAGTGACTTGAAGATCGTGCCGATCGCGGCCTATCTGGCCGGTTACGATACGGTGGCCTCGGCGGCAGCATTCATGCTGTACCAGTTGCTGGCGCATCCGGAGTGGTTGCAGAAAGTCAGGGAGGAATACCAGCAGCTATCAAAAGAATCCGAAGGCCATGTCGACCCGATGCAGCAAAAAGTGCTGCGCGCCATTTTCATGGAAGCCACGCGCATCAACCCGCCCGGTGCGTTGGTGATTCGCTACGCGACGAAGGATTTCCAGTTCCACGGTTACACCATTCGCAAGGGCGATGAGGTGATCGTGCAGATTTCCAGCAACCACATGAACGAAAAGATTTTCCCTAACCCGGAAGTGTTTGATCCCTCGCGTTTCCTCGGGGATGACGCGACCAACCTCAAGCGCACGGTGTTGACCTTTGGCAGTGGTGCGCACCGTTGTACCGGCGCCATGGTGGGCCCACTGTTTTCACAGGAAATGGTGTCGTATTGGGTCAATCATTTTGATCTCGAGCTGGTGCCCGGCCACGACAAGCCGAAAGTGGTGGCAGTGCCGTTTACGCAGCCGATGAATTTGAAGGTGCGGGTGGTGGGGCCTCGCGCGGCTTGATGCGGGTTTCGTGAGTGGTACCGCGTTTCAAAATGCGTTGCATTTTGTGAACCTGGACCCTTTAACGAGCAAGCCCCGCCAGACCGCATTAGCCCAACAAAAAACCACCGCGAGGGTGGCTTTTTTATTGGGTGGTGGGCCCACCAGGACTTGAACCTGGGACCAAGCGATTATGAGTCGCCTGCTCTAACCAACTGAGCTATGGGCCCCTAGCTTGCTCGGCTTGCCCGACTTATTCGTCGAGGAAGCTGCGCAGTTGCTCCGAACGTGACGGGTGACGCAGTTTGCGCAGGGCCTTGGCTTCGATCTGGCGAATACGTTCACGCGTCACATCGAACTGCTTGCCGACTTCTTCCAGCGTGTGATCGGTATTCATGTCGATACCGAAGCGCATGCGCAATACCTTGGCTTCGCGCGCGGTCAGGCTGGCCAAAACCATGCGGGTGCTTTCGCTCAGGTTTTCGCTGGTGGCAGCATCCAGTGGTGAGGCCACATTGGCGTCTTCGATGAAATCGCCCAGGCTGGAATCCTCGTCGTCGCCGATCGGGGTTTCCATGGAGATCGGTTCCTTGGCAATTTTCAGGACCTTGCGGATCTTGTCTTCCGGCATGTCCATGCGTTTGCCCAGCTCTTCCGGCGTCGGTTCGCGGCCCATCTCCTGCAGCATTTGCCGTGAGATACGGTTCAGCTTGTTGATGGTCTCGATCATGTGCACCGGGATACGGATGGTGCGGGCCTGGTCAGCGATGGAACGCGTGATGGCCTGGCGAATCCACCAGGTGGCATAGGTCGAGAACTTGTAACCACGACGGTATTCGAACTTGTCGACCGCTTTCATCAGGCCGATGTTGCCTTCCTGGATCAGGTCGAGGAACTGCAGGCCGCGGTTGGTGTATTTCTTGGCAATCGAAATCACCAGTCGCAGGTTCGCTTCCACCATTTCTTTCTTGGCGCGGCGGGCACGGGCTTCACCGATCGACATGCGGCGGTGGATTTCCTTGATCTCGGCAATCGTCAGGCCAACTTGACCTTCGATCTCGATCAGTTTGCCTTGCACGCGCTTGATCTCTTCGCGCATTTCCGGCGTGAAGTTGCTGGCCCACTTGGGCTTGGTGCGTGACAGGTTGTCCGCCCAGCGCAAATTGGTTTCATTGCCCTGGAAACGCTTGATGAATTCCTGGCGCGGCATCTTGCACTTGGTGACGCAGAGCTTCATCAGCTCCTTTTCACGGTCACGGATGGCTTGCAGGGTGTTGCGCGAGTCGGCCAGGATCGGCTCGATCAGGCGCGGCGTCAGCTTCAGGTACTTGAACAGTTCACCCAAGGCATCCAGCTGCTTGTGCGTGCTGGCATGGCTGCGGCCGTAGCGCTTGATGGCGCGATCGGCTTTTTGCAGCTGTGCGGACAGGTCATCGAAACGGCGCTTGGCTTCGACCGGATCCGGGCCGCCTTCGTCGTCATCGCTGCTGGTGTCGTCATCGTCGTCATCACCGCTGTCATCGTCGTCTTCATCGGCTTTGGCAGCAGCGGCTTCCTCTTCTTCCTTTTCCTTGGCGGCCGCAATCTCCGCGGCAGAGGGCACGTGTTCCATCGGATCGAGATAGCCGAGCAGTACGTCGGAGAGTTTGCGCTCCTCGGTGCTGGTCAGTGCGTAGTCATCCAGCACTTTCTGTACGGCACCGGGGTACCAGGCCAATGCGGCCATCAGTTCACGGGTACCTTCTTCAATGCGTTTGGCGATGGCGATTTCGCCTTCGCGGGTCAGCAGGTCGACGGTGCCCATCTCGCGCATGTACATGCGTACCGGGTCCGTGGTGCGGCCGGCTTCGGCTTCTACCGAGGCAAGGATGCCGGCGGCCTCTTCCACGGCGTCATCGTCCGGGGAGTCGGTTTCGGCCAGCATCAGGGTGTCGGCATCCGGGGTTTCTTCAAACACCTGGATACCGATGTTATTCAGGCTCTGGATGATGTCTTCGAACTGCTCCGGATCGGTGAAATCATCCGGCAGGTGGTCGTTCACTTCGGTGTAGGTCAGGTAACCCTGTTCCCGTCCGAGGGTGACCAGGTCTTTCAAGCGGGAAGTGGAGGGCTGTGAAGAGGTGTCACTCATAGCGATCCCTGTGGCGACAAAGTCAAAAAATACAACTGCCCAGCGTGGGCAGAAAGCCGGCAATGATATCACAAAAACCCCATCCTACCGCCCGTGTTGGCAGCAGGTTGGCGGGTTTTTCACCCCTTCGGTGGCGTTAGCCGTCTTTATCCGCGCTGGGCTTGAACAGGGCCGCAAATCGCGCTTTTTGCTCGGGGCTGAGATCACTGTAGCCGGTGGTTCCCTGTTCTGCCAGTTCGGCTTGCAAGCGGCGGGCGGGCAGGGCGCTGGCTTCCTGCTGCAGGCGGGTCAGGCAGCCTTGCAGTTCGTTCAGCAGGGATTCCCGGTCGGCCAGCAGTGGCGCTTCGGAGGCCATCTGGGCGAACAGGCTGCGTTCCTCGTCATTGGGCCAGTAGCCAAACAGGCTGGCGATGGTGCTGTCGGGTTTTGACTGGATGTCCGCCAACAGCCGCAGCAGGAGCCC
>SBFY01000132.1 GCA_006227085.1 Gammaproteobacteria bacterium | reverse complement strand
TCACTGCCACAGGTGCTGGCCGCACTGGAAAACAAGCCGGCGATGAGTCATGGACAAACCGTCCTCATCACAGGGACCACTGGCTGGGATAGTGTGCGGGCACACATCGGCAACAGCATAACGCCGGCCGAACAAGCCGCGCTGCTTGGTGATGAGGCCCACGAGCACTTCAATATCAGTGATGACGAACTGATCCGCTTACGGCAATCTGCCAGCGACCCCGGAACCCTCAGCCAGGCATGGGTGACACTGTTGCAACAGCGCAGCGCAGATTACCAACGCTCAGGACTGGCCGCTGATGCCGCTTTTGGTGGGGATGGAAACGCCACCAACCCAAGCCAGAGCCTGGCCGATGCCACCGACACCATGCGGTTTTTCCAGCGGCACTATCCCGCTTTCCAGGATCATTTGCGCCATTACCCACAGCGCGCGGATGAAGCGCATGAAAAAAGTGTTTTCTTTGCCAGCATTGAACAGGAAGACGGTCGCCCCATTTACAGCCTGAAGCACCAATTGGTCGACATTGGTGATGACCATGCCTTGATTGCTGAGCGGCAGTTCTATGTCAGCCATAGCCTCGATGGCCTGCAAGTCACCATCCTGTGCTTGCGCGACGGCGATCACACCGTTGTCGGCATGTTGAATCACACGTTCACAGGCAAGGTCAGCGGATTTGGCCAAACGATTGCCCACCGCATCGGGCGCGCCAAGGTGCGTGAAAAAATCCTGCCGATGTTCGAAAGCCTGGTGACTGCCTTTCCGGTAGCACCCTGACAGGGAGCCCCTACAAGGCTCCCATCGCTTCATTCAATTGGGTGTCGGCTTTCTCACAAAACGCGATGGCCGAGAACCGGCACTGTGCGCAATCATACAGCTGCTCATGCGCCTTATAGATATGCGGATGCTTGAGCGCAACCGCACGGGCTTCTTTTTTCAGCGCATCCAGGCGCGCACGGTACGCTTCGGTGGCTGCCTGGCATTGCTGGATGGATTCAATACTGCCTTCAAGGTTGGCGCCAAACACCTTGCCTTCTTTCGCCATGCCGCGCAGCGTTCGCCACAACTGGTGTGCCGGGGTATTGCCCGTGATCGATGAATCCGGGCATGGTTCCTGGCTGAAACTGGTTTTGCCATTGGCGCCCACGCATTTGTAAATGCCGCCCGCCATGGCTGGCATCGCCAATAAACACACGAACAACACACCGATGTAGCGCCACTGTTTCATAAAATCCTCACCACCAATGAAAAAGGAGCGCATGCGCTCCTTTTCCTGGCTCATCACAATGCATCCGGCCCTGTTTCGCCCGTCCGGATCCGCACCACCTGCTCCAGGGGGCTGACAAAGATCTTGCCATCACCAATCTTGCCGGTATTGGCTGCCTTGGTAATCGCTTCGATCACCGCATCCACCATGTTGTCATCGATGGCGATATCCAGTTTCACCTTGGGCAGGAAGTCGACCACGTATTCCGCACCGCGATACAACTCGGTGTGCCCTTTCTGGCGACCGAAGCCTTTCACTTCGGTGACCGTCACACCTTGCACGCCGATTTCCGACAACCCTGCACGGACATCATCGAGTTTGAAGGGCTTGATGATTGCGGTCACCAGTTTCATGGCATTCTCCTTGGTTCTGGGCGACTGTTCCAAAGCACCATTGTAGGGCACCGCCCGGCCATGTCCAGCCGGGGACATCACACCAGATCAAAAAAAAGGGCGCCCGGAGGCGCCCTTGGAAGGGAGTGGCCCAAAGGCCACAAGGGGGATCACTTGCGAGTGCTGACAAACTCGGGGTATGCCTCCATACCGCATTCCACGAGGTCGACACCTTCGTACTCTTCTTCCTCGCTCACACGGATACCCAGTGTGAACTTGAGGATGGCCCATACCACCAGGCTCGCCACGAACACCCATACGAAGATGGTGGCAGCGCCAATCAGCTGTCCAGTGAAGCTGGAGCCGTCATTGGTCACCGGTACCAACAGCAGGCCAAGCAAGCCACACACACCGTGCACAGAGATGGCACCAACCGGGTCATCAATCTTCAGCTTGTCCAGCGTGATGATCGACAACACAACCAGTACACCACCGATTGCACCGAACAGGGTTGCCTCCAACGCGGTCGGGGTTGAAGGCTCGGCGGTAATCGCTACCAGACCGGCCAGGGCACCGTTCAACAGCATGGTCAGGTCAGCCTTGCCGAACAGCATGCGCGCCAGGACCAGGGCCGCAACAGCACCGCCCGCGGCAGCAGCATTCGTGTTCAGGAACACCATGGCCACTGCGTTGGCATTGCTGATATCGCCCAGTTTCAGTACGGAACCGCCGTTGAAGCCGAACCAGCCCATCCACAGGATGAAGGTACCGAGCGTGGCCAATGGCAGGTTAGCACCAGGGATCGCATTGATTTCACCGTTCTTGCCGTACTTGCCTTTACGGGCACCCAGCAACAACACACCTGCCAGGGCAGCTGCAGCACCAGCCATGTGCACGATGCCTGAACCGGCAAAGTCACTGAAGCCCAGATCGCCCAAGGTGTACATACCGAACACCGGGTTACCACCCCAGGTCCAGCTGCCTTCCATCGGATAGATCACGCCGGTCATCACCACGGCAAACAGCAGGAACGCCCACAACTTCATGCGCTCAGCTACCGCACCGGAGACAATCGACATCGCCGTTGCCACAAACACTACCTGGAAGAAGAAATCCGATGCGCCGGAATAAATCGAGCCGCCACGGAAACCGTCTTCACGTTCAGCGAAGTCCCCCAAAACCGCATCAGCATCCACATCACCAATGCCGGACAGGAAAACCTCACCGCCATACATGATCGCGTAACCACACACCATGTACATGATGCACGCAACCGCATACAAAGCGACGTTCTTGGTCAGGATTTCGGTTGTATTCTTGGAACGGACCAAACCAGCTTCGAGCATGGCGAAGCCGGCGGCCATCCACATTACCAACGCACCGCACATCAAAAAGTAGAATGTGTCGATGGCGTACTGCAGTTCAAAAATGTTGTTTTCCACGATGCAATCCTCCGCTTGGATGCTTCAATACAGCGATCAAATCGCCTCGTCGCCAGTTTCACCGGTACGAATACGAATGACTTGCTCAAGCGCGCTCACGAAAATCTTGCCGTCACCGATCTTGCCAGTATTGGCGGCTTTGCTGATCGCTTCGATCACGCTATCCACCATACCGTCGCTGACAGCGGCTTCGAGTTTCACCTTGGGCAGGAAATCCACCACATACTCGGCACCGCGATACAACTCGGTGTGCCCTTTCTGGCGACCGAAGCCTTTGACTTCTGTCACCGTGATACCTTGCACGCCAATCTCGGACAATGCTTCACGCACGTCGTCGAGCTTGAAAGGCTTGATAATTGCCGTAACCAGTTTCATGTTGTTACTCCTTGAAGGGCGGGCCGTCGCCGGCCCGCATTCAGTTGCGTTTCAAGAACGACCCGATCAGAAGCTCTTGGACGCTGACAGCACCACCACGTCATTGCAGTAGTGGTCATTGCCGGCGAAGCTGGCGCATTCGTCATCGGACAAGTCACTGGTGCTGTAGGTCAGCGCCATATCCATGCCGAGCAGCGTCTTCGATACCGTCACACCGTAGTGCATGTATTTCTCAGTGCCGGTCAAATCCAGCGGGCCATCAAAGAACACGGCGTCCTTGAAGTCGTACTGGGCAACCAGCAGGCCCAGGCCTACTTCACCCGGCAGCTCGACGTCGTAGCTGGCGTAGATGTAGTCGAAGGTTTCACTGGAATCCGCACTGCCAGCGATGTTGGCATTGGACTGGCCTTCCAGCTGGTAGTGGTAACCCAGCGTGAAGCCGGCAATCCCGGCACTGGCGTAAGCTTCCAGGAAGTTCAGGCTGCTCTGTTCGGTGTAGGTGTACTCCAGCAAACCGAAGTCCAGCGCAACCGGGCCGGCCTCAAAGGCGAAACCGGTGTAGAAGTCCCACTCGGAAGAAGCTTCGCTGTCGAAATCGACATTCGATGCCCAGGTACCGATGTAGAAGCCGCTTTCATGCGCCAGGTCAGCACCGCCCTGGATGGCGCCTTTGCCCTGGGTCTGGCTGATACCGCGCCAGAGGTATTCACTGGCCAAGGTGACATTGGCGCTCAAGTCCCAGCCACCGCCGATATCTTCTGCAGAAGCCCCTGCAGCCGCGAAGACCAGTGATGACGCCATCAAGGTTTTGGCAAACGTTTTCATATTGCAATCTCTCCTGTTGACAAGTAGTCGGGCGTCTTTGCAGAGCACCCCCCAACCGCCTTTTTGCAAAGCCTGTGCCAACTCTTGTAAATGCTATGTTTTTCAATGACTTATATTTGACCGCCATGGTCTGGCCCGGCAAAAGCGCTCAGGAAGGGTGCAAAAGCAGGCGTTCATGGCATCGGCGCACTATAAGTAGACACAATAAGCACCATAATGGTGCGCCCACAGCAGGGGCCTTTCCCTATACACTGCACCCTTTTGCCGGGAGCCCTGGACATGCCAACGGAACGCCCAAGCGATCGCATCGAATCCCTGCTGCGCCAACTGGACGCCACCCTCAACAATGAGGGCCTGGGCGACGACATGCGCCGCAATGTGCGTGCGTTATTGCAGGCCTGGCTGGCGCGGCTGGATGTGGTGCCGCGCGAGGAGTTTGACGCCCAGGTAGCGGTTCTGGAGAATACCCGCCGCAAGCTGGAGGCACTGGAGCAGGAGCTCGCCCGCCTCAGCAAAGGGTAAAGAAGACAGGGCTCATGCCCGTACACGGCCGCCAGGAAGGCAGCCCCATTCGACATCACCAAGGAAGGTCACATGCTTGCCATCGTGCATACGCGTGCCCAGCTTGGCGTGGAAGCGCCGGCGGTCACGGTTGAAACCCATCTCTCCAATGGCCTGCCCGGCCTCTCGATTGTTGGCCTGCCGGAAGCGGCCGTGCGGGAAAGCAAGGACCGGGTGCGCAGTGCGCTGATCAACGCGCGCTTTGAATTCCCGCAACGCCGCATCACCATCAATCTCGCCCCCGCAGATTTACCGAAAGAAGGCAGCCGCTTCGATTTGCCGATTGCACTCGGCATCCTTGCCGCGTCTGGACAGATACCGCCAGAAGCACTCGCCCGTTACGAACTGATTGGTGAATTGGCATTGACCGGCGAAGTGCGTGGCGTCAATGGCGTCCTGCCCGCAGTGCTCGCGGCCCAGCACGCGGGCCGCACCCTGGTGGTGCCCGGTGCCAATGCCGATGAGGCCGGCCTGTCACGTGAAGCAACCGTGCTGTGCACCGATCACCTGCTCGCCCTGGTCGCTCACCTCAAAGGCGAGCAACCATTACCCAGCGCACCCGACACCCTGCCGCAACAGCCATCGATGGTCGCCGACCTCGCCGATGTGCGCGGGCAAGCACAGGCACGCCGTGCACTGGAAATCGCCGCGGCCGGGGCCCATCACCTGTTGTTCTTCGGCCCGCCCGGCACCGGCAAGAC
>SBFY01000036.1 GCA_006227085.1 Gammaproteobacteria bacterium | reverse complement strand
GGGCACCTGTACAGTGGGTAGTGACAGGCGGGTTGCACCGGCCTGCCATTCCCAGCCTTGCGCGGTAGCAACCAGGTCGAACTGTTCGCCGCGGCCATACCAAGGCGCCCCCAGCGCTACAGCAGCCTCCCGCAAGGACTGCGGTGGTGCCGGCTGGCCAATCACGGCAGGCTTACCCGCCCGCATCACGCCCGCCTTTTCGGCCGCAATCTGCTCAAGGGAATCCCCCAGCCAATCCTGGTGATCCAGTGCGATACGTGTCACCACGGCGATATCCGCATCCACGGCATTGACGGCATCGAGTCGCCCACCCAGCCCTACCTCCAGCACCACGGCATCCAGGGCCGCATCGGCAAACACGGCAAAGGCTGCCAGTGTCGTGAACTCGAAATAGGTCAGGGAAATCCCACCGCGTACCGATTCGATCCGCTCGAATGCTGCACACAGGGTGTCGTCATCCACAGGCTGGCCATCAATGACGATCCGCTCGTTAAAACGCACCAGGTGCGGTGAGGTATACACGCCCGTACGCATCCCCTGCGCTACGAGCAAGGCATTGATACAGGCAACCGTCGAGCCTTTGCCATTGGTACCAGCAACCGTAATGATGTGCGTGGCCAGGCGTGGCAATGCCATGCGTTGCAGGACACTGGCAATGCGATCCAGACCGAGTTCAATCACACTCGGGTGACGGGTTTCGAGCAGGGATAACCAGTGATCGAGGCTGCGCGCTGCGCCCATCAAGGCTTCAGGCCGGCTCGGCCTGGTGGGTCAGGCGGGACAGGATGCCCGCCAATTTGTCGCGCATCTGGTGCCGGTGCACGATCATGTCGATATGACCGTGTTCCAGCAGGAACTCACTGCGCTGGAAGCCTTTTGGCAATTTCACGCGAATGGTTTGTTCGATGATGTTCGGCCCGGCAAAACCGGCACGTGCACCCGGCTCGGCAATATTCAGGTCCCCCAGCATCGCCAGGCTGGCCGACACGCCGCCATACACCGGATCGGTCATGACCGACACATAAGGCACACCTTCCATGCGCAGGCGTTCAAGGATGGCACTGGTCTTGGCCATCTGCATCAGCGAGATCAAGGCCTCCTGCATGCGTGCACCACCGGTTGCAGAAAAACACACCAGTGGAACGCGCTGCTCCAGCGCAACCTGGGCTGCGCGCTTGAATTTTTCACCCACGGCATAACCCATGGAGCCGCCGTGGAAGGCAAACTCAAATGCCACCGCCACCACCGGCAGGGATTTCAGGGTGCCTTGCATGGCCACCAAGGCATCTTTCTCCCCGGTTTCCTTTTGGGCTTGCGCCAGGCGATCCTTGTATTTTTTCAGGTCCTTGAATTTCAGGCGATCAATCGGTTCGACATCGGCAGCGATTTCCGTGCGCCCTGCTTCATCCAGGAAAATATCCAGGCGGCGACGCGCGCCAATACGCATGTGATGGTCACACTTGGGGCAAACGTTGAGGTTTTTTTCCAGTTCGGGCCAGTACAGGATCTGGTCACAGCGGACACATTTCTTCCACAAACCTTCGGGAACAGCACTGGCACCCTCGGCCTTGCTACTCTTCTTGGGGGCGCGAACGGCGGGAACAATCTTGTCGAGCCAACTCATGCTTGCACGCTTCCTTCAGACAGTGCCGGTATTGTAACGAAGCGCTAGGCGCGGGTCACCAGCGCATCCAGCGCGGCACGAATGGGTGACAACACATCACAACTGGTTGATTCTGCTTCGGTTTTGGCGTTAGCGCCGATCGCAATGGCACCCAGCCGATCCACCAGGGCACTGCCCACCACCACACCATCGGCCAAGGCACCCACGGCACTGGCGGATGCGGCATCCTTGATGCCAAAGCCCACGCAGACCGGCTTATCCGTCAATTTGCGAATGCGCGACAGCGCCTCCTTGACGGAATCCACCTGTAAATGCGCAGCACCCGTCACACCCTTCAGTGACACGTAATACAAATACCCTCCAGCCACGGCACAAATCCGCGCGAGCCGCTCGGGCGAGGTGGTCGGTGCCACCAGGAAAATCGGTTCGATGCCCTCTGCTTTCAAGGCGGCATTGAGGTCACCGCCCTCTTCCAGCGGCATGTCCACCGTCAGCAGGCCATCGACGCCGGCAGTGGCTGCAGCCTTGGCAAACGCGGCATAACCCATGACCTCAACGGGATTCGCGTAACCCATCAGCACGATGGGCGTTTCCTTGTCGGCTTCACGGAAACGTCGCACCGCTTCCAGCGTGCCACGCAAGGTGGTTTTCTGCGCCAGTGCCCGCTCATGCGCACGCTGGATAACCGGGCCTTCTGCCATTGGATCCGAAAAGGGCACCCCCAGTTCAATCACATCTGCCCCGGCTTTCACCAGTGCATGCATGGCCGGTACCGTTGCATCCGCACACGGATCACCACACACCAGGTACGGCACCAGGGCTTTACGTCCTGATGCTTTCAATGCCTGCATGCGTTGGTTCAATCGATTCACGTCATACTCCTCAGAAACGGATACCTTCCAGCGCGGCCACTGTGTGAATGTCCTTGTCACCGCGGCCTGACAAATTAACCAGCACCTTGGCGTCCTTCGGCAAGCTGCCCGCAAGTTTCTCGGCATAGGCAATGGCATGACTCGACTCCAGCGCCGGCATGATGCCTTCCAGACGGGTCAAGCGATGGAATGCGGCCAGCGCTTCCTTGTCAGTGATCGACACATAATTCACGCGACCGGTATCTTTCAACCAGGAGTGTTCCGGGCCGACACCGGGATAATCCAGGCCAGCAGAAATGGAATGCGTCTCGATGATCTGGCCATCATCGTCTTCCATCAGGTACGTACGATTGCCATGCAGTACACCGGGACGTCCCGCACTCAGCGGCGCAGCATGACGACCGGTTTCAATACCATCGCCCGCGGCTTCAACGCCATACATCGCAACAGAGGCATCCGGCAGGAATGGATGGAACAAACCAATCGCGTTGGAACCACCACCCACACACGCCACCAATGCATCGGGCAACGCGCCCGTCATGGCCAGCATTTGCTCACGCGCTTCACGACCGATGATCGACTGGAAGTCACGCACCAGCATCGGGTAAGGATGCGGACCCGCCACCGTACCAATGATGTAAAAGGTGTTATCGACATTCGTCACCCAATCACGCATCGCTTCATTCATGGCATCCTTCAAGGTGCGTGAACCGGAAGTCACCGGGATCACTTCCGCACCCAGCAACTTCATGCGATACACATTCAGGGATTGGCGACGCACATCTTCTTCGCCCATATAGACCTGGCATTCAAGGCCAAGGCGCGCTGCAACGGTGGCTGTCGCCACACCATGCTGGCCAGCACCGGTCTCGGCAATCACCCGCGTCTTGCCCATACGTTTGGCCAATAACGCCTGGCCAATCGTGTTATTCACTTTGTGAGCGCCCGTGTGGTTGAGGTCTTCGCGCTTGAGATACAACTGCGCCCCACCCGACTCACGACTCCAGCGTTCAGCGTGATACACCGGCGATGGGCGACCGACATAATGCGCCATGTCGATATCAAATTCGCGCAGGAAGTCGGGGTCATCACGGAATCGCTGGTAGGCGGCCTCCAGCTCTTCCAGCGCCTGCATGAGGGTTTCCGAGACAAAGCGGCCACCATAGGGGCCGAAATGACCGCGGGAATCCGGAAGTACCTTGTAATCCACTGCCATGCTAATTCACCTGGGTTATGACTGTGCAGACTGTACGGCCTGGACAAACTGCTGGATGAGTGCTGCGTCTTTTTTTCCTGGTGCAGACTCGACGCCAGAACTCACATCGACGGCATAGGGCCGTAACTGGCGGACAGCATCCGCCACATTGGATGGCGACAGCCCCCCTGCCAGGATCACCGACGGGCGGATAGCAGCCGGTACCAACGACCAGTCAAAGGACTGGCCACTGCCCCCCGCCACCTTGGCATCCGCGGTATCCAGCAACAAGCCCTGTGCAGCACCGTATGGTTTCAGGCGCGCATCGCTGACGCTGCTGGCATCGCTGACACGAATGGCCTTGATCCATGGCCGGCCAAAACCAGCACAAAAGGCCGGGGTTTCATCACCATGGAATTGCAGGCAATCCAGCGGCACTGCGGCTAGCGCATCCCTGACAAAATCGGCATCCGGGTTCACAAACAAGCCCACTGTGGTCACAAACGGCGGTAACACCGACTGGATTTCCGCGGCTTGCTGCAAACCCACGGCACGCGGACTGGACGCATAAAACACCAGACCGATCGCATCCGCGCCAGCATGGGCTGCCGCCAACGCGTCCGCCGGCGTGGTAATCCCGCAAATCTTGATGCGAACGCGCGCCACTACGAGCCCCCAGCGACCCTTCCAGAAAGCCGGCTATTCTAGCAGATCACGTCCACGATGACCGCTACGCGACAAGGCTTACAACAGCTGTTC
Organism: Gammaproteobacteria bacterium; assembly: GCA_006227085.1. Lineage (GTDB taxonomy): Bacteria > Pseudomonadota > Gammaproteobacteria > Pseudomonadales > M0112 > M0112. The sequence goes on along the minus strand of SBFY01000036.1, from coordinate 10,016 downwards.
CGGCAGGAAAAACGGGCCCTTTGGCAAACAGGCGATGGCACACGCCTGCGGGTAATCCACCCGCACCAGGTAAAGCCCATTGGGTGGCGCAGTCGGCGCTGCCAATGCACGGTCACGGCCTGCCAGCAGCTGGCCGATCCACTCCGGCGATTGCTCGCCGCGCCCCACAGCCATCAAACTGCCCGCAATATTGCGCACCATGTGCAACAGGAACGCATTGGCGCTGATTTCCAGCACCACCCACCCATCCAACCGCCGCACCGTTACCGCAGTCACGTTCCGCATGGGTGTGCCCGATTGGCAACCCGCTGCACGGAAGGCACTGAAATCCTGCTCCCCCAATAACACCTGGGCAGCCTGGTGCATGAGGCCTGCATCCAATGGCTGGCGCTCCCACGTGAATAACGCATTACCGACACCGAGGCGATGATCCCGGTTACAGATCACATAACGGTAGGTGCGTGACAGCGCGGAATGACGGGCATGGAAATCCTGGGCTGCGGGGCCTGCCCAACGCACTGCAATGGTCGCTGGCAAATGGGCATTGACGCCTTGCAGCCATGCCCGTAAAGGCCGCTCCGCCGTGGTTTCGAAATGGACAATTTGGCCGCTGGCATGAACACCGGCATCGGTGCGGCCTGCACAATGGATGTGCACCTCATGATCAGCCACCTTGGCAACGGCAGCCTCCAGCGATTGCTGTACCGTCGGCAAGGCTGGATCCAGCTGTTTCTGCCACCCATAAAAAGCACTGCCGTCGTATTCGACGGCAAGTGCAATGCGTTGGTGGTAATGATCCACTGTCATCCGGGTATCAGCCCGGCCACGGGATCAAAGGCTGGCAAGCAGTTTCCGGGCTTCATCCTTCGCTGCCGAATTACCTTCCTGGATAACTTCCTGCAGGATGTCCTTGGCGCCATCAATATCGCCCATATCGATATAGGCACGCGCCAAATCCAGCTTGGTATTGGATTCATCCGCACCAGCGAGGAAATCCAGGTCATCACTGACACCCAGGTCAATGGTCTCCGGCTCTTCTGCTTCAACGGCTTTTTCAGCTTCCTTGGCACCAAAGCTGCTGAAATCGAAGTCACCGGCATCCTCCAGCTCGACGATACCCATTTCGGTATTGTCCGTATCATCCCCGGTCTCTTCGGCAACCTCATCGCTGCCGCCAAAGGGCACATCATCTTCTGCCGCCGCTTCCAGGATGTCATCACTGATCTCATCCATGGTGACGGTTGGCATTTCACCCGTGTTGCGTTTTTCACCCAACCACTCATGGGCATCATCCACGCCCAGCAACAGTTCTTTGGCACGCCCGATCGTTTGCGCATTGGCGGTGCCTTGCAGGCTGGTGAAATGCTTCAGGAAGGCATCCTTATTGTTGGAATCCACATAGACTTCCAGCAATTTCAGGTGCAGCTTCATGTTGGAAGGTTCTTTTTCAATCGCGCCTTTCAACATGCTCGCTGCCTGGGCATGACGGCCCAAGGACATATAGATATCAGCTTCACCAATCACGTCACCCGTCTGCGCCTCGGTTGGTGCAACCGGTACCGATTGCATGGTCACCGTGGCATCCTCAGACGCGACTTCTTCTTCCACGTCCGCCACATCCGCTTCCATGGTTTCTGCCGTGGCAGCCACTTCTTCGGCGACGGCATCCAGTTCATCGGTATCCGATGAACCTGCAGCCTGCTCATCTTCATCAACAACCACTGGTGGCATCGTACCGGTGCGCGCTACCAATACCGGCTGCTGTGGCAACGGTGACGGCGCTTCATCCACTGCTTTCTTGCGACGCATGAACAGGAAGGCCAGGATGGCCAGCAAGGCCAACACGCCTGCACCGATATACATCAGCAATGAAGAAGATGCAGTTTCCGTTTCCTGTGGTGCTGGCGCAGGTTGGGCGGCACCTTCCTGCAAGGCAGCCATCTGCTGGTCTTTCAATTCAGCCAGGCGTTCCATGGTCTTGACCTGGTCTTCCATGACGTCGAGCTTTTCCTGCAGCTCGGCATTCTGCTCTTCTGCTGCGGCGAGGTTTTCCTCTGCCGCATCCATTTGGGCTTCGCTGGCGACCGCAGTTTCTGCGGCTTCTGCCTCAACCGGCGCTACGGCTTCCGTGGCGGCACCATCTGCTGCCGCAGCAGCCTCACCCGAAGCGGATAATTCCAGGCGACCCTCCGGCTCTGCTACCGGCGCAGGAGGCGCTGCTTCCACCGCCGCAGAAATCTTGCTGGGAACCGGACGCTCCTTGCCTTCACGCCATGCCTGGTTCTGGGCAGCCACTTCGGCTTTCGCTTCGTCGTAGGTCAGCTGGCGCACAGTGCCGGCATCCGGCAAGCGCAAGATATAGCCAGCCTTGATCAGGTTGATATTGTTCTTGTAAAACGCTTCCGGGTTCATGGCCTGGATCGCCAGCATGGTTTGCTGGACGCTCAGGTCGTCACCCGGCTTGTGTTCCTTGGCGATATTCCACAGTGAATCGCCTTGCTGGATACGGTAGCTACCTGCCGCCACAGCACCATGCATGCGGTCACCGGCTGGACGGGTTGACGCAGGCTTGCTTTCCGTGCGGGAAGTAACAGTTGCCGTCGAGGTGACGGGTTTTGGTGTCGCCGCCGGCGCAGGCTGTGTTGCTGCGCGGGTCGCTGATACCGCCGCCGGGCGAACCGGTGTACTTGTCCTGCCCTGCGTCACTGGCAAATCCAGCAGCACGGTGTATTCACGCAACACACGACCGTTAGGCCAGCGCGCTTCCACCACAAAGTTCAGGAACGGCTCTTGTACCCGGTCACGGGTCTTGAGTTTGATGACGTTGCGGCCTGTCTTGCGATCCAGTACCACATCGAAATTAATCTTGGTCAGGAAGTATTCGCGATCAACGCCAGCACGATCGAAATCCTCTTGCGAGGCCAGCTTGACGAAGATCTGGCTGTAATCCAGGTCACCGACATTGATCAGGTCGATTTCGGCTTCCAGCGGCTGGTTCAAGGCTGAGCTCACTTCCACCTTGCCCAGTCCGACGGCATGTGCCAAACCGGCTGGCAGCAGGCCAGCCAATGCAATCGCGGTTACCAATTTACGACGAATCATAAGACCCTTACCTTTATCGTTATGCTATTCCCTGACAGGCGCCCGTGAGATGGACGCAAAAGCTCGCGCCCGCTCTCACGGATATGCCGCAAGTATTCATGATAAATAATCTTTTATCAATATTTCAGCAATTTGCACGCTATTCAGGGCGGCACCCTTGCGGACGTTATCCGACACTACCCACAGATTGATCCCCCTCGGATGGGAGATATCCTCGCGGATCCGGCTGACAAATGTCGGGTCTTCCCCGGCTGCCTCGGTCACCGGGGTGGCATAGCCGCCCGGCTCACGCTTGTCGAGCACCTTCACGCCCGGCGCCTTCTTCAACAGCTTGGTAACCTCTTCGGCACTGATTTTCTGGCGGGTCTCGATATGGACCGCCTCGGAATGGCCGTAAAACACCGGCACCCGCACGCAGGTCGGGTTCACGACAATGCTGTCATCGCCCATGATCTTGCGGGTTTCCCACACCATCTTCATCTCTTCCTTGGTGTAGCCATTGTCCTGGAAGACATCGATATGCGGGATCACGTTGAAGGCGATCTGCTTCGGGTAGACCTTCGGCTCGATCGGCTTGCCATTGAGCAGCAGCGCGGTCTGGCTGGCCAGCTCTTCAATGGCCTTCTGGCCGGTGCCGGACACCGCCTGGTAGGTCGCCACATTGATGCGTTCAATGCCCACGGCATCCTGGATCGGCTTCAGGGCCACCAGCATCTGGATGGTCGAGCAATTCGGGTTGGCAATGATATTACGGACGGTGTAGTCAGCAATCTTGTGGGCATTCACCTCCGGCACGACCAGCGGGATATCGTCGTCATAGCGGAAATGGCTGGTGTTATCGATCACCACACACCCTGCCGCACCGGCCACTGGCGCCCATTTGGCCGACACGCTGCCACCAGCCGAGAACAGGCCGATCTGGGCCTTTTTCCAGTCAAAGGTGTCGACATCCAGCACAGTGATGGATTTGCCATGGAACATCACGGTGGTCCCGGCTGAACGGCTGCTGGCCAGCGGGTACAGGTTGCCCACCGGGAAATTGCGCTGCTCGAGGATGCTGATCATGGTCTGGCCGACCGCACCGGTTGCACCCAAAACGGCCACATCGTATTTCTTGCTCATAACATTCACTTCCGCATGTAACTGGTTGATTTAAAAATTAAAGAGCTTTAACAACAGCATCGCCCATGGCCGCGGTATTGACCAGGGTCATGCCGTCGGACTGGATATCCGCGGTACGCAATCCCTGGTCCAGCACCTTGCTGACCGCCGCTTCGATCACATCGGCCGGAGCGGCCGCCGCCAGCGAATAACGCAACATCATCGCTACCGAAAGGATCGTCGCCAGGGGGTTCGCCTTACCCTGGCCGGCGATATCCGGTGCCGAACCATGGCAGGGTTCGTACATGCCCTGTCCCTTCTCGTTCAGGCTGGCCGACGGCAACATGCCGATCGAACCGGTCAACATCGCCGCCTCATCGGAGAGGATGTCACCAAACATATTGCCGGTGACCAGCACATCGAACTGCTTGGGTGCCCGCACCAGCTGCATGGCAGCATTGTCGACATACATGTGCGACAGCTGCACATCAGGGAAGTCCTTGGCCACCTCTTCCATGATTTCCCGCCATAAAACAGTCACTTCCAGCACATTGGCCTTGTCGACCGAGCACACCCGCTTGCCGCGCTTCTGCGCCAGTTCGAAGGCCAGCTTGCCAATACGGCGGATCTCCGATTCGCTGTACACATAGGTGTTAAACCCTTCGCGCTCACCATTTTCGAGCGTTCTCACACCCCTCGGCTGGCCAAAGTAGATACCGCCAGTCAGCTCCCGCACGATCAGGATATCGAGACCGGCCACGATCTCCGGCCGCAGGCTAGACGCACCCGCCAGCTGCGGGTACAGGATGGCCGGGCGCAGGTTGCCGAACAGGCCCAAGGCCTTGCGGATACCCAGCAAGCCCTTTTCCGGCCGCAGCGCCATATCGAGCTTGTCCCACTTCGGGCCACCCACGGCACCGAGCAGGATGGCATCCGCCTCACGGGCTTTCTGCAGGGTCGCTTCCGGCAATGGGTGACCCGTGGCATCAATGGCCGAACCGCCCACCAGGGCTTCCTCACAGGCCAGCCCCAGCGTGAAGCGGTCATTGACGACATCCAGCACCTTGCGCGCTTCGCGCATCACTTCAGGGCCGATCCCGTCACCGGGCAATACAAGAATTTTCTTCATTAACAATTCCTTACATCATTTTTGCAATCAAGGATTCACGAACAACCAGGGTGCCTGCTGCTGCCATTTCGCCTCAAAGGCACGGATGGCATCGGCATCCTCCAGGGTCAGGCCAATATCATCGAGGCCATGGATCAGGCAGTGCTTGCGGAAGCTGTCGACCTCGAATGGAATCACCTGCCCAGCGGGCGTGACGATTTCCTGGTCCGGCAGGTTCACGGTCAGGGTATAGCCTTCCTGTGCGGCCACCTCCCGGAACAATTGGTCGACCACCACCTCATCCAGCACGATCGGCAAAATGCCGTTCTTGAAGCAATTATTGAAGAAGATGTCAGCAAAACTGGGCGCGATCACGCAACGGAAGCCGTAGTCCAGCAAGGCCCACGGGGCATGTTCACGGCTGGAACCACAGCCGAAGTTCTGCCGCGCCAGCAACACGGAAGCCCCGGCATAGCGTGGCTGGTTCAGCACGAAATCCGGGTTCTTAGGACGGCTGGTGCAATCCTGGTCCGGCTCGCCATGATCAAGGTAGCGCAATTCATCAAACAGGTTCAGGCCAAAACCGCTGCGGCGGATCGACTTCAGGAACTGCTTCGGGATGATCATGTCGGTATCGACATTAGCCCGGTCCATCGGCGCCGCCAACCCTTTCAGTACAGTGAATTTTTCCATAGGAATGATTCCTAACTTACTGTTTTACAAAGTCATTAACATTCACGAAGTGACCCGCAATGGCCGCCGCTGCCGCCATCGCCGGGCTCACCAGGTGGGTTCGGCCACCATAGCCCTGACGGCCTTCAAAGTTGCGGTTGGAGGTCGATGCGCAGTGCTCGCCGGCTTCCAGCCGGTCAGCATTCATGGCCAGGCACATCGAGCAACCCGGCTCGCGCCACTCCAGACCGGCCTCGGTAAAGATGCGATCCAGCCCTTCCGCTTCTGCCTGTTTTTTAACCAATCCTGAGCCTGGCACCACCATCGCCTGCTTGAGGCTGGCCGCCACCTTGCGGCCTTTCACCACGGCCGCGGCTTCGCGCAAATCCTCGATGCGGGAGTTGGTGCAGGAACCGATGAACACACGATCCAGGCGGATGTCGGTAATCGCCTGCCCGGCCTGCAACCCCATGTACTTGAGGGCCGATTCGATGCCTGCCTTGCGCACCGGGTCACTTTCTTGCGCAGGATCCGGCACCCGGCCATCCACCGGCACCACCATTTCCGGGCTGGTGCCCCAGCTCACCTGCGGCTTCAGGGCGGAACCATCGATTTCCACGATACGGTCAAAGCGGGCACCGGCATCGCTGACCAGCGTGCGCCAGTACGCCACGGCCTGCTCCCACTGCGCACCCTTGGGCGCGAACGGGCGGCCTTTCACATAATCGATGGTGGTCTGGTCAACCGCCACCATACCGGCACGGGCACCGGCCTCAATCGCCATATTGCAGATGGTCATGCGACCTTCCATCGACAGCGCGCGGATGACCTCGCCACCGAATTCCATGGCATAGCCGGTACCGCCGGCGGTGCCGATTTCGGCAATGATGGCGAGGATCACGTCTTTCGCGGTCACACCCGGCTGCAGCTGGCCGTCGACGCGCACCAGCATGTTCTTCATTTTTTTCTGGATCAGGCACTGGGTCGCCAGCACATGCTCGACCTCGGAGGTGCCAATGCCATGCGCCAAGGCACCAAACGCACCATGGGTGGAGGTGTGGGAATCACCACAGACCACCGTCATGCCCGGCAAGGTGGCGCCCTGCTCCGGGCCAATCACATGCACGATGCCCTGCCGCTCATCATTGATATGGAACTCGGTGATGCCGAAGTCGCGACAGTTATCATCCAGGGTCTTCACCTGGATACGGGAAATGCTGTCCTCAATGCCGTCCACGCCACGGGCCCGCTCGGCACGGCTGGTCGGCACGTTATGGTCCGGCGTGGCCAGGTTGGCGCCCACCCGCCAGGGCTTGCGGCCCGCCATACGCAGCCCCTCAAAGGCCTGCGGCGAGGTCACTTCGTGGATCAGCTGGCGGTCGATATAAATGAGTGCCGTGCCATCATCCCGCTGCTTGACGAGATGGCTGTCCCACAATTTGTCGTAGAGGGTCTTTGCAGTCATGGTCCTGCTCTTTGCTGCCGGTTTTGACGGGGTAGATAGTAGGCGCCTTAACCAATAAAATAAAATCATCTTTTTTATGAATTGCATTCCTAAATGGAATGATTGGGGAAAAACGATCATGGACACCCAGAACCTGCGCGCTTTCCTGGCCGTGGCGGAAAGCGGCTCCTTTTCCGAAGCGGCCGTGCAACTGCACCTGACCCAGCCAGCCGTCTCCAAACGCATCGCCGTGCTGGAAAGCGAACTCGACACCCGCCTGTTCGACCGTATCGGCCGCTCCACCCAACTGACCGAAAGCGGCCGCACCCTGCTGCCACGGGCCCGCGAGATCCTGCTCGCCATCGAAGACACCCGCCGCAGCCTGCACAACCTGACCGATGTGGTCAGCGGTACCTTGTCGATCGGCACCAGCCACCATGCCGGCCTGCACCGGCTGCCGCCGGCTTTGCGGCAGTTTGCACGCGCCCATCCACAGGTCGCACTCGATATCCGCTTCATGGATTCCGAACAGGCGCACGAAGCGGTGCTGCACGGTGACCTGGAGCTGGCCGTCGTGACCTTGTCACCGATCGACATCCCGCAACTGCAACGCACACTGCTCTGGCATGACCCGCTCGCCTTTGTCTGCGCGCTGGATCATCCTCTTGCCAGCATGCGCATGTTGAAAGCCACTGACCTGATGGAACATGCCGCAGTATTACCGGGCGAAGCGACCTACACCGGCCGCCTGATTCGTGAAGCGTTTGAAGCGCAAGGACTGGCCTTGCCGCGTGCGATGAAAACCAATTATCTGGAAACGCTGAAGATGCTGGCGGGTGTGGGTCTCGGCTGGAGCGTGTTACCGAAAACCATGCTCGATGACGAATTGGTTGAACTCACACCGCAAGGCATGGCCATCAGCCGTGAACTCGGCCTGATTGTGCACCGTGAACGCAGCTTGTCGAATGCGGCACGCATTTTCATCCAGCACCTCAGTACCGGATAAACGCCGCCACAATTCATCACAATTGCCCCGCAACCTGCCCGATTTGATCCATGGCGCTGCCCGATTGCCTGTGTGTAATGAGTCCCATGAAAGCGATGACTTTCATACCTTCATCACACAGGAGATCCATCATGAAACGCCAAGCCTTGTTTGCCACCACCCTGATCGCCGGCGCTATCGCATTTGCCCCCATAACATTTGCCGACACATCGCATGAGCCCAGCAATACCACCAAAGCCAAACAGGCCGGTGTGGTCACCACGCTGGCGGTTGCCGGCGCAGCGGCAGGCGGCCCGGTCGGCCTGATCGTCGGCGGTTTAAGCGGCAAATGGCTGGCCGACAATATCGAACGTGCAGATCGTCACGACACGATGGAAACCGAATTGGCGACCGCCGGTCACCGCATCGATGCGCTGGAAAAACAACTTGCCCACAGTCGCAACGAAACCCAGCGTTACGCCCAACTGGCACTGGAACAACTGCAACTGGAGATGCTGTTCACCAGTAACAGTCACTCGCTGACTAAAAGTGGCGAGCAACGCCTGGCTGCATTGGCCGATTTCCTCAACAAGCAACCGGACATCCGCGTACGACTGGACGGTTACACCGACCCGCGTGGCAGCCGTGCCGAAAACCAGTTACTGAGTGATGCCCGCGTGGAAAGCGTGCGTAATGCCCTGCTGGCCAACCATGTCGATGCCGAGCGCATCATGACCTTCAGCCACGGCGAACGGAAATCGTCTGCCACCAGCGGCGATATGGACGCCTACGCACTGGAACGCATGGTCAGCATCCAGTTACAGCGCGCTGATGACCACACCATCGCACAAGTCACCTTGCAGCCATGACCCTCATCCAGGGGTTTGATTGAAGTGCGTCCTGCACTGTTTAGCCCGGCTGACGCCGGGCTTTTTTATGACTTAATCTTTGGGCAGCACAATCCGGAATAACACGCCCCTGCGATCTTCCCGATTATGCGCACTCACCTGCCCACGATGGTATTCGACAATCAAGCGCACGATATGCAGGCCAAGCCCCAGGTGCACGGCATCGCTCTTCTCGCGCAATGACACCATATTGTCGAACAATTGCTGCTGCATATGTGCCGGCAACAAGGGGCCGTCATTGATCACTTCCATCAGCGCACCCTCATCGGTGTCTTCATAGCGCAAAATGATTTCACCATCGGGCGGGCAAAAACTGGCTGCGTTATCCACCAATTTATCGAGCATCTGCACAATCAGCTCCGGCACTACCGGCACTGGCTTGCCGTCATTCGTGACTTCCACGCGAATTCGACCTGCACCATGCACACCGGCATAGGCCTCACCGATATCGCGCAGCAGCACCCCCAGTGATACCGGTTCCAGCTCGGCACTGCGGATGGCTTCTTCCACACGCGTGGCTTCACTCATGGCGGTCAGGGTATGACTGAGCCGCTGCGTGCCTTCCTGCGCACGCTGCAGATACACCCGTGCCTGTTCATCGAGCGGATGCGTGGCGAGGTTATCGAGCGAGCTTTGTACCACGGCGATCGGCGTGCGCAATTCGTGCGACAGTTTCCGCGACAAGGTGCGCAGGTA
>SBFY01000073.1 GCA_006227085.1 Gammaproteobacteria bacterium | reverse complement strand
GGGCCAATGCTGCTGCAGTTGCGTCAGGTTGTCGCGATGGCTGGTATCGCTGATGGCGGTGTTGTCGTCATTTAAGTCAAAGGTTGCGCCCACGCAGTGCATGCCATCGCTGGCCGGTGTGATGTAACCGTCATGGCACACCGCGCAGCGGAGCTGTGTGCTTTGTGCATGAGCGGGTACGTGACTCACTTGCCCGCGCAAGGGTTTAAAGGGCAGCCAGCGGGTTTGTGCAAAGCGGCTGCTGGCGGTGCCACAGGCGATCACGACATTGCCGGTGCTGGCAATGGTGTTGCCGTGGGCATCGAGCACCTGCCATTGATCGTTCATGCGGTGTAATTGATGCGCTTCCGCGGTCATGCGTTTGATGCGCGGGTGGTTAACCAGGGCATCACAAATTGCAGTCGGGCTGATAGTGGCTGAACCCGGCCAGTGCAGGGCCGGGCCGGGCAGGGGCAGGCCTGCAATGGCGGATGCTTCTTGATTGCTTAACCAATGCGCCAAACCGGCTGCATCGGCATAGTCTTCACATAACTGCTGCCACTGTTGTACCTGCTCATCGTTGGGTGCCAGTTGCAACATGCCTTCGCTGTGCAGGCAGGTGGGCGGTAACACACCCGATGCCACGGCATGGCGGTAATAGTGACTGCTGTACAGGAAGGCCTGCTGGCTGAAGCGCGCCAGCTCGCCATCGCCAGCCGGCAGGCGATGGAACAGGATGCCGTGACGGTTGCCGGAGGCGCGTTCGGCATCGCTGGTTTCCGGTGCAATGACAGTCACATCGACACCGCGCAGGGCCAGGCTGTGGGCGGTGCTGGCACCGGCAATGCCGGCACCGATCACGATGGCCGTGCGTGTATCCACCGGTGCGGTGGCCAGCGGCAAATGCCATTGGCCGCGGGGGTTGGATGATGGTGTGACATTACCAAAGCACGCAGTGGTCATATGGCGCTTTTGCCCGAAGCCGGGTTTACGCTCAACACGGAAGCCGGCCTGTTCGAGTGCGCGGCGCATGTCGCCGACAGCACTGAAGGTGGCCACAGTGGCGTCGCTGGCAGAGAGTTGTGCCATCCGCTCAAACAATGCCGGCTGCCACAAGTCCGGATTGCTTTTCGGGGCAAAGCCATCGAGGTACCAGGCATCGACACACCGGTTCGGGCGATCGGGGGCATCCAGCAGTTCATCGAATGCGGGCAGGGCATCATCAAATACCAGGTGCAGGCTGATGCGGTGGTCTTCCCAGCGGCGCAGGTGATGACCTTTCAGCAACGGTGGGTATGCGGCCTGTAGCAAACGCGCCCACTCGGCCAGTTCGGGGAAGGCTTGATGGGCGCGCGCCAGGTCACTCGGGTGCAGCGGGTGCTTTTCCACACTGATGAAGTGCAGCCAGTTCTCTTTATTGCCACTGGCAGCCATGTGCCCAGACCATGCCTGCCAGGTGGTGAGGAAATTCAGGCCGGTGCCAAAACCGGTTTCGGCGATGGTGAAATTGTGGCGACCATGCTGCTGCCAGCGTTCCGGCAAGCCGTTGCTGGCCAGGAACACATGACGGGTTTCGGCCAGGCCGTCAGCGCGGGAAAAATAGATGTCACCGTACTGCCGGGAGACGGGGGCGCCATCCTGCCAATCCAGTGTTGCGGGCGTCACCCGCCAAAAAGTTTTTTTCTGTTTCGCCGTCACCGGAACGCCTGCTGTGTCAGTGCATGGGTATAATACCCGCCCATATGACCCGACTGTCCAACATCTTCTGCCTTGTGTTTGCCTTACTGCTGCCGGTCGGGGCGCTGGCACAAGGTGTTGATGCCGCCAGCAAAACCATCACGCTGGGTTTTTCTTCCGAACCCCCCACCCTGAACAGCATGGAAAGTACCGACCAGGTCAGCTCCATGATCCTCGCGCATGTGAAAGAAGGCCTGCTGCGCTATGACCAGCATGGTGAATTAGCGCCGGGTGTGGCGATGCGCTGGGAAGTGACGGAAACCTCGGCGCGATTCTGGTTGCGCCGCAATGCCCGCTGGAGTGATGGCAAGCCGGTGACCGCACACGACTTTGTGTTTGCCTGGCGCAATGCGCTGTTGCCAGCCACGGCATCGCAATATGCCTTCATCCTGTATCCGATCAAGAACGCCGAGGCGATCAACCGTGGCGAGTTACCGGCCACGGCCTTGGGTGTCACAGCGGTGGGCGATTATGAATTGCGCGTCGAGCTGGAGCGGCCATGCCCATATTTCGCCAGCCTGACCGCCTTCATGACCTATTACCCGGTGCGTGAGGATTTCTTCCGCAGCCGCGGTGAGCGTTATGCTGCGGATGCGAAAGACATGATTTCCAATGGCCCGTTCATGCTGGATAAATGGGTGCATGGCGCAGCACTCAGCATGGCGAAGAACCCGTATTACTGGGATGCGCAGGATGTGAAGCTCAATCGCATTGATATCCCGCACATGACCAGTGACCCGCAGGCCATGTTTAACCTCTATCGCAACAACAGCATTGCGATGACTGGTTTGACGCGTGAGTTGCTGGGCAAGGCGGTGGAACTGGGCTACCCGATCCGCAGTTTTGAAACCGGGGCGGTGTATTTCATTGAAATCAATTTCCGGCCGGAACGCGCCACCAGTAACCTGAAGTTGCGCAAAGCCTTGCAAGCCATGATTGATTCCACGGTGCTGGTGAATCGCATTATCGCCATCCCCGGCATGCACCCGACGGACACCTTGTTCCCGCGTTGGTTGAAGGGGGTGGAAAAACCGTTCCTGGAAGAATATCCGCCGCCGGTGATTGATCACAGCCTGAAGCGCGCGCGTGAATTGATGCGCGAATACCTGGATGAGACCGGTCAGGAAACGCCTCCGCCACTGGTGCTGCTGACGGGCGAAAACCCGTTGGCTGTGCAGCAGGCGCAATACATCCAGTACTTGTTGCGCGAAGGCTTGGGTATTGAAGTGAAGATTGACCGGCAGATTTTCAAGCAGATCCTGGAAAAGATGCGTGCTGGCGATTTTGATTTGGTCACCGCCGGTTGGGGGCCTGACTACAACGATGCCATGACCTTCGCTGATTTGTTTACCTCATGGAACGAAAACAACCGGGGTCGTTACCAGAGTGAGGAATACGATCGGCTTGTTCGTGTCGCGCAAGGGACGAATGACCAGAAGGTGCGGATGGAAGCGATTGCTGCTATCCAGCAACTGATTGCGGATGATGTGGTGATCCTGCCGTCGTATGAGAACAGTGGGGTGTATGTGCAGGACCCGCGCCTGAAAGGTGTGGTGCGTTCCATTTTCGGGGGTGACCCGAATTTCCGTCATGCCTGGATTGATGACAGTCATCCTGCTGCTGCCGCAGGAGCCACCACACCATGATGCGCTTTATTGCCGGCCGTGTGTTGTATGGGGTGTTCACGTTGTGGTTCCTGGCGACAGCGACCTTCTTTGCCATGCATGCGGTGCCGGGTGATCCGTTGGCGAGTGAAAAAGCCGTGAGCCCGGAAATCCGTCGCAATCTTGAGGCCCGTTATGGGCTGGATAAGCCGCTGCTGACCCAGTACGGGATTTTTATCGGCAATATGCTGCAAGGCGATTTCGGTATTTCATTCACGCAAAAGAACCGCAGCGTGAATGACATCATTCGTGAGCATTTCCCGATCTCGGCACAGCTCGGTGTGTTGGCCTTGCTGTGGGCTACCTTTGGCGGCGTCGTGTTTGGTGCGGTGACTGCGTATTACCGCAACCGCTGGCCGGATTATGTGAGTGTGGTTGCCGTGATTATTTGTATTTCCGTGCCGGGCTTTGTGTTCGCGGCCTTGGCGCAGTTGGCGATCATTGGCTTGAACGAGGCGGTTGGCAAGGATGTGCTGCCGGTGGCCGGATGGGAAGCGGGTTCGTTCCGCCACATGTTGGTGCCATCGCTGGTGCTGGGCCTGGGGACGCTGGCCTACCTGACACGCCTGATGCGTTCATCGATGCTGGAAATCATGGATGCCGATTTTGTGCGCACGGCCAAGGCCAAGGGGTTGGCGACCACGCGGATTTTCTGGCAGCACCAGTTGCGTAACGCCATCCTGCCGGTGGTGACGGTATTGGGGCCAGCGATTGCCGGTATCACCACCGGTGGTTTCGTGGTCGAGCAGGTGTTTGCGATCCCGGGCCTGGGGCGTTACTTCGTGCAGGCGGTGCAGCAACTCGATTACACGGTGATCATGGGGACCACGGTGTTCTACGGGGCATTCCTGATTTTCCTGGTGATGCTGGTCGATATCCTGTATGGGCTGATTGACCCGCGCATTCGTCTGGCACCGGAAAAACTGCGGCAAAAGGGTGGCCCGGTATGAGCACGCCAGCTTACCCGCACGACTGGTTTGCGCGGATTCCGGCACAAGCGGCTGATGATCTGCCGGTGTTGCCGCCTGAAAGTTACTGGCAAGGCGTGTGGCGCCGTTTGCGCAGCAACCGGCGAGCCTTGGTGGCGGGTTGTTTCCTGTTGCTGGTGCTGTTGTTCACGGTATTCGGTTCGGTGCTGTGGCCGGTGGATCCGGCAAAGCAGGATCCGGGCATCCTGTCGCGTTCCTATGTGGCATCGCGAACCTTGCCTGTCGCGTTCCCGGATGCATGGCAGGTGCCGATGGTTGAAATGGGTGAGCCCGTTGCTGCGAGTGAATTGTTGGCACCACAGGGGTTGCAGGTTGTCTCGGCAACCACTGATGCAGTGCGGCTGGTGTGGCAACCGGTTGCCGGTGCGACGAATTACCGGATTTACCGGATGGAAGGTCGCGGCAAGGGTTACGGTATCCCGCTGGCGGTGGTTCCGGCCCAATACACCGGTTACCAGGATCGTCTGGATGTGCACGCACAACCGTATCGTTACACCGTGGTGGCAGATGACGGTGTGGATGAAAGTGCGCAAGTGGCGAGTTTGTCCGTGACGCCCACGGCTGTGATCAGCCTGCTGGATGCGCAGCTGCAAGGGCTGGTGCCGGAAGATGCAGTCAGCACTGATCGTGAATGGGTTGTGGATCTGCCATCGCACCCGTTGGGAACCGATTCGCTGGGCCGTGACATGCTGGCGCGTTTGATCGCGGGTGGCCAGACTTCGTTTTTCATCGGTTTTGGTGCGCCACTGATTTATATCTTCATCGGTTGCTTGTATGGCGCGTTCTCGGCGTATGTGGGTGGGCGTGTCGATGAATGGATGATGCGCTTTGCCGATTTTGTGATTGCCTTGCCGTTCCTGCTGTTCATGATCCTGTTGCGGGTAGCGTTTGGTATTGGTGCCGGTGAAAGTGGTGTGGCGGCATTGATCGTGGCAATGGTCTTGCTGGGCTGGCCGATGGCCGCACGTTTGGTGCGCGGCCAGGTGTTGCAGTTACGTGAACAGCCATTTGTGTCGGCTGCCAAACTGATGGGTGCGCCGAGTTATTACCTGGTGTGGCGACACATGATCCCGAACGTGATGGGTGTGGTGATTGTGTCGCTGACCTTTGCCATTCCCGGCGCGATTTTTACCGAAGCTTTCCTCTCATTCATTGGCATGGGTGTGGTGCCGCCAGTGCCGTCGTGGGGTTCGCTGTGTAATGACGGCATCCAGTCCATGCTGGTGCATCCGCATGAGTTGTTGTACCCGGCCGCACTGATCAGCGCCACGGTGCTGGCGTTCAATGTGCTGGGCGATGGTTTGCGTGATGCACTGGATATCAACCTGGAGGCGCGTTCATGAGCGGGCCGGTGTTGAGCATCAAGGATCTGGCGGTGTCATTCCGTTCACGGCAGGGCGCAGTGAATGCCGTGCGTGGTGTGGATCTCGAGGTCATGCCCGGTGAAACGCTGGCGATTGTCGGTGAATCGGGTTGTGGCAAATCGGTGACGATGCGCACGGTGATGGGGCTGTTGCCAGCGCATGCGGATGTGCGTTCCGGTGATATCGATTTCCGGGGTGAAAAGGTTCTCCAGCAAAACACGGCGCAGCGCAATCGCTGGCGTGGCTCACGCGTGGGCATGATCTTCCAGGATCCGTTGTCTGCCATGAACCCGACCATGCGCATCGGTGACCAGATTGCTGAGCCCTTGCGTGTGCATCGAGGCCTGTCCAGGCAGGCAGCACAGGCGAAGGCGGTGGAACTGCTTGAGAAAGTCGGTGTGCGCGATGCGGCGACCCGTGCACGCCAATACCCGAATGCGTTTTCCGGCGGTATGTTGCAGCGCGCCATGATTGCCATGGCGCTCGCGTGTGAGCCGGAGTTGTTGATCGCGGATGAACCGACCACGGCACTGGATGTGACTGTGCAGGTACAGGTGCTGTCACTGATGAAAGCCTTGCAGCAAACATCTGGCATGGCGATTGTGCTGATCACGCATGACCTTGGCATAGTGGCCAGCATGGCGGATCGCGTGGCCGTGATGTATGCCGGCCAGGTGGTTGAATACGGGCCGGTTGACCAGGTGTTCCGTGACTCGTTGCATCCGTATACCCGCGCCTTGCGCAACGCCTTGCCGGGCATGCACACCGGTGCATCACACCTGCCCAGTATCGCCGGCCAGCCGCCGGACTTGCGCCGTGATATTGCTGGCTGTGCCTTTGCACCGCGTTGCCAGTATGCGATGACGGCGTGTCACCAGCAGGCGCCCATGCGGCAAGTGATCGCTGATGACCAGCAGCACGGTGTGTGTTGCTGGTTGCATGATGAAGCCTGTGAGGCCGGCCGGGTTTATCGTGGGGAGCGCACATGAGCTTGCTGGTGGCTGAACATGTGTGCAAGTTATTCCCGCTGTCCGGTGGGCGGATCTTGCGCGCGGTGGACGATGTGTCGTTCTCACTGGAGCCCGGCGAAGTGCTGGGTGTGGTAGGGGAAAGTGGCTGTGGCAAATCCACCTTGGCGAAGACACTGGTGGGTTTGCATGCCTGTACCTCGGGTGTGATCCGTTATCGTGACCAGGTGTTGCCTCACGCATTCCGTGCGCGAGACCATCGCTGGTTGGGCCAGCATGTGCAGATGATTTTCCAGGATCCATTGGCATCCCTGAACCCGCGCATGACCGTTGGCGAAATCATTGGTGAAGCCTTGCGCTTCAAGGGTGTCAGCTCGGCCCAGCAGCGGGATGCACAGGCGCGGCAATGGCTGGCCAAGGTCGGTTTGCCGGAAGCGGCGTTCAGTCGCTATCCCGGTGCTTTCTCTGGTGGCCAGCAGCAACGCATCGGGATTGCGCGTGCGTTGGCGATGGAGCCGGATGTGCTGGTCTGTGATGAACCGATTTCAGCATTGGATGTTTCCATCCAGGCGCAGATCGTTAATTTGCTGGCGGACCTGCGCGAACAAACCGGTGTGGCGATGATTTTTATTGCCCATGACCTGGCGATGGTGCAGTTCCTGGCGGATCGTGTGCTGGTGATGTACCAGGGGCGTGTGGTGGAATCCGGCGATACCCAGGCCGTGTTTCATCAACCGGCGCATCCGTACACACAATTATTGCTGGAATCGAGCCCGGTGCCGGATCCGGTGCTGGCGCGCGATCACCTCAAGCGTGTGGCGGGCTTGCTGGAGCGGGAAGACGCCTTGCAGGCCAATGTGGGTAATCGGGGCTGTTCATTCCAGCCGCGCTGCCCGAAGGCAGTGGCGGAATGCCGTCAACAGGATCCGCTGCTGACTGCCTGTGGTGAACACCATCAGGCAGCCTGCTTGCGGATTAACGAGTAAGGCTTACTTGCGGTAATAGGCGATGCTGGCGTCGTCTTTGTTGGCGTTGCGCAACACGAACACATAGGTTGCGCCGTCATCAGCTGCCGGCACTGTGATTTCCTGGCGCCGGTTGCCAAAGGTCAGTGTGACCTGGCCAGCTTTCATTTCCGCTTCCAGGGTGTAATAACTTTTATCGACCGTCAGCCACGGGAACGTCTGTGAACGGGTCTGGCCATCGGCACTCATGGTCTTGATGTACAGGTAGCGGCCGGATTTGCTGACGGCTTTCTCCATATTGCGGTCTTTCAGGCGGGCAGCCAGTTCGGCGGCCACATCATTCGCGGCAACGGCAGCAGGCGCTGCGGTTTGCGGTTCAGCAGCAGCGGGTGCAGCCGCCACGGCTGTATTGGCATTGGCTGTGGATGATACGGGTGTGGCATCTGCCGGGTTGCCAGGAATTGCGACTGCTGTTGTTGCACAGCTTTGCTTCAGTTGTTCCAGTTCAGACTGGAGTTCGGTAGCACGCTGGCTGAGGATGGTTTTTTCCGCTTCGGCTTCCTGCACACTGATCTTGAGGGTGACCAGTTCGCCTTTGATTTTTTCCATTTCAGCGGATTGTGCGGCATCGCGGCGGGCGCTGTCCTGTTTGTCTTTTTCGGCCAGCGAAGCCACCTGCTGGCGCAGTTCCTGCACTTTACTGATCTGGCCAGATGTGCCGGTTTCCAGTGTTTTCATGCGTGCATTGGCATCGGCCAGCGATTTCTCCAGGGTGGTCAGGCTTTCACTCAGGCTGCTGTATTCGATTTCAGCGACTTTCAGGCGCATCTCGGCTGCTTGCAGGTCTGCACTACCGGATGCCTTGGCTTGCTCGGCCTTGGCGCGTAACTCGGTCACGCGTTGGGTGTCCGGTTCCAGTTTTTTCCGCTGCGCAGCAATGTCGTCATTGAGACGGGTGATTTCCTTGGCCAGGGTTTCCTGCTCGGCCAGGCTTTGCATCAGCGTGTCATATGCCGAGTGCAGGTTGGCGCGGGTTTCATCCAGGTTCTGTGCCTGCAGGGGGGTGGCAAACAGGCAGGCCAGCATGGCGGTGTGCAGCAGGGTGTTCAGGCGCATCATTCCGTTCTCCTGGGGATAGGCATCCTTTTGTCCATACTAGTAAGGGCGCGACGGGCTGTAAACACATGACTTGTGTAAGATGCTGGTCAGGGAGCCGCAGGGAGAGTCCGGTGCTGGAGAGTCTTGATATGGATCTGGCTGCCATCGGCTGGCATGTCTGGCTGTTGCTGGCCGAGCTGCTGGGTATGCTGGCGGCCCTGCATGCGCTGTTCCACAAGCGCGATCCGCGTAGCGCCCTCGTCTGGGTGCTGTTCTGCCTGGCTTTCCCGTTGCTCGGTGTGCTGCTGTATGTCGTTTTTGGTCGTAATCGTGTCCGTCGCGTGGCGCGTCAGCTCAAACCCCATGAGCCGGGATTGGTGGATATTGCGCAGCCGCTGGTCTGGCATCCTGCACCCGGAGTCCCTGGTTATTTAGAACCGTTGGACCGGCTGGGGCTGGCCACGACACGCCGTGGCCTGCTGGCGGGCAACCAGGTGCGTTTGCTGGCGGAAGGGGAGACCGCCTATGCCAGTATGCTGTCGGCCATCCATGCAGCGAAGCAACAAGTGCTGTTATCGACCTATATTTTTGATGCCCGCGGTGTGGGCTCGCCGTTTATTGCGGCGTTGTCTGATGCGGTGGCCCGTGGTGTCGAGGTTCGTGTGTTGGTGGACAGTGTCGGCGAATGGTACTCGCGCCCCCGGGTTGTGCGCTTGCTGCAGCAGGCCGGTGTACCCACTGAACGCTTCCGCTCACCCAAGCCATGGTCGTTGGCGGCGTACCTCAATTTGCGTAATCACCGCAAAATCCTCGTGGTGGATGGTGAACAGGCGTTTGCGGGTGGCATGAATATCCGCAACCACCATGTGCCGGATGGGCAAGGCCGGGTGGCCGCCGAAGATTTGCATTTTTCCCTGGCGGGCCCGATTGCACAGGACCTGGCGCAGTTATTCATCGAGGATTGGCAATTGGTCAGTGACCAGCCAGTCAGCCAGCCACCGGCATTGCCGTCAGCGCCATCAGGCAGCCCTTTGGAGTCCGGCAGCCTGTGCCGGCTGGTGGAAGATGGCCCGGATGAGAACATCGATAAATTGATGCGCGTGATCCTGGCGGCCATTCACCAGGCGCGGGAACGCGTGTACATCATCACGCCGTATTTCCTGCCGCCACGGGAAATCATGATTGCCTTGCAGAGTGCTGCCTTGCGGGGTGTGGATGTGCGGGTGTTGTTGCCGGAAGACAACAACCTGCCGTTTGTGGGCTGGGCGAGCCGGCATATCCTGTCGCCGTTATTGCAGGCCGGTGTGCGTGTGTTCTGGTACCAGCAAGCCTTCCTGCATACCAAACTGCTGGCGATTGATGGTTGCTATACCTTGATGGGATCTTTCAACCTGGACCCCCGTAGCTTGCGCCTGAACTTCGAGTTGGGTGTGGAAATCCATGATCGCCATATCGGTCGGGAATCAGACCGGTATTTCGGGGAGCACTGCCAGGGCGCGCTGGAGGTGACGCATGCGTCATTGGCGTCACGACCCGGTCTGGCCAAGCTGCGCGATGCGGTGTGCTGGCTCTTTTCGCCGTACTTGTGATTCAGCCAACCGTGACGTTTGGCAAGACGGGGGTTTCCAGCGAAATCCGTTCGTTTGGCGCAATCACTTCGGCAGTACCGGTGGCGACGGTTTCCTGGTTCTGGTTGGTGACCTTGCAGTCGAGCACCACGATGTTCTTGCTGTCGCGCTTCTCGGTGACTTCGAGACGCACGGTGATGGTGTCATTGATTTTCACGGGACGGCGGAATTTCAGTGACTGGCCCAGGTAGATTGAGCCTGGCCCGGGCAGGGTCATCGCCAGTGCTGCCGATACCAGTGAGCCAGTGAACATGCCGTGGGCAATGCGCTCACCAAAAATGGTGCCACGGGCGTATTCCGCGTCCAGGTGTACCGGGTTGGCATCACCGGAAAGGACGGCAAACAACACGATATCCTGCTCGCTGACGGTTTTGCGGTATTCGGCACTTTGGCCGATCTGCAATTCGGCGTAAGGGATGCTGGTGATCATGGGGGCCTCTGCTGTCCATTACCGGTTTTCAGGGGCGGGCAGTATAGCGCGTGTCATTGCAGAGGGGCAGGGTGCCCCGTAACATGCCGGTATAACGACCATCAGGAAGCATTCATGACCGACCCTATCCGTTTGGCCCGTGAGCGGGCAGGTGTTCCGGACACGATTGATGTGGCGGACTGCCGCAGCCTGCTCGATGCCTTCAACCAGGCATGCCGGCGCTACCACGACCGGCCAGCGTTTACCTGCATGGGGCGGACCCTGGATTATGCCGAGCTGGATCGCTTGTCAGCCGATTTCGCTGCCTGGCTCCAGCATGACACCGCGTTGCAACCGGGTGACCGCATTGCCGTGCAGTTGCCCAATTTGTTGCAGTACCCGGTGGTGGTGTTTGGTGCCCTGCGTGCCGGTATGGTCGTGGTGAACACCAATCCGCTGTATACCGAGCGCGAGATGCGGCACCAGTTCCGTGATTCGGGTGCAAAGGCGCTGGTGATCCTGGCCAATATGGCCGATAAATTGCCAGCCGTATTGCCAGACACCGATATCGGCCTGGTGGTGATGACCGAGGTGGGTGATTTGCATCCGGCGCCCAAGCGCTGGTTGATCAATGCGGTGCTTCGGTATGTGAAAAAAATGGTGCCCAAGGTGGATTTGCGGGGTGTGGTGCCGTTGCGCCAGGCGTTGGCCAGCGGGCGGCAGCATGCCTTTACCCCGTTTGTGGCTCATGCCGATACCTTGGCCGTGTTGCAATACACCGGTGGAACCACAGGCGTTTCCAAGGGTGCCATGCTCAGTCATGGCAACTTGTTGGCCAATACCTTGCAGGCAGCGGAGTTGTTCAAGACTTACGGGTTTCATCCCGACAAGCCGGGTGAAGCCCTGGTTGAGCCACTACCGCTGTATCACATCTACGCCTTCATTGTTGGCATGATCATGCTGGTGACCGGCAATCAAACGGTGTTGATTGCCAATCCCCGTGACATTGATGCCTTTGTGCGTGAATTGCGGAAAACCCGTATCGCCGGTATCTGTGGTTTGAATACCTTGTTTGTGGCGCTGTGCCGTCATCCGGATTTTGCCAAGCTGGACTTCAGTCAGTTGCGTGTCACCGTTTCCGGTGGCATGGCATTGACGCGGGCGGCCGCTGACCGCTGGCATGAAGTGACGGGTTGTGAAATTTATGAGGCCTATGGCCTGACGGAAGCCTCGCCGGTGGTGGCGGTCAATCCGGGCGGGCGTAACCAGTTAGGCACGGTGGGCATTGTGGTGCCATCCACAGAAGTGTGCACGCAGGATGCGGAAGGTCGTGAATTGCCGATGGGGGAGGCCGGTGAGTTATGTGTGCGCGGTCCCCAGGTCATGCAAGGCTACTGGCAGCGCCCGGAAGAAACGGCCAAGGTCATTGATGCGCGTGGCTGGTTGCATACCGGTGATGTGGCGGTGATCCAGGATGACGGTTATGTACGCATTGTTGATCGCATGAAAGACATGATCCTGGTGTCGGGTTTTAATGTCTATCCGAACGAAATCGAGGATGTCATCAGTATGCATCCCGATGTGATTGAGTGTGCGGCGATCGCTGTGCCGGATGAGCATTCCGGTGAAGCGGTCAAGGTGTTTGTCGTGCGCAAGCATGAAGGGCTCACAGCCGACAGCGTGCGGGCATGGGCCAAGGAACGACTGACCGCCTACAAGGTGCCCAAGCACATTGAATTCCGCGATATCTTGCCGAAATCCAATGTCGGCAAGATATTACGCCGGGAATTGCGCGCCCCAGCGCCTGTGCAGGCCGGTTAAGCATGGTGTCCACGGTTGCCAGTGTCCGCAAGGAGCCGCTGCGCATTACCGTTCGCCAAGGGCACCAGATCCATTTGCTGCGCTTGTTGGCACCGGCCGTTGAAACCCGCGGGCGGCTGTTGGTCCTGCCCGGTCTGGGGGACGACAGCAGTACCTGGTTGACGGGCGACATGCCATGGGTGATGACCATGGCACGATCCGGTTGGGATGTGTATGTGGCGGATACGCGTGGCAAGGGGTTCAGCCTGCCCAGGCTTTCCCCGCAGTCGGATTGGGGATTGCGATCCTTGCTGGAGGAGGAAATTCCTGCGCTGGTGAGTGCTATGCAGCATCACGATGCAAGCCGCGCAGGCAACCCCTGGGTGGCGGTTGCTGAAGATGTGGCCGCATTGGCATTGCTGGAAACCTTTGCGTCATCACGAACCAGCATGGCGGGCTTGCAAGGATTGTTGTTGCTGCATGCTGGCCACCCTGTGCCGATGGCGGATTTGCCGTATGGGCGGTTGCTGCCAACATTGGGTGCCGCCCATTTGCGCGTGACCGGTTACGCCCGCAGTCCCTGGTTGCCAGGAGATGCAGGGGAATCACGCCAGCGATTCCGGGAGTCATTGGCATGGTTGGCCGCTGAACCCTGGGCGACGCTCGGTGGTGAGCCGGTGGCAGGGGGTGTGGCTGGCAAGGTATGGCCGCCGACAATGTACCTGCTGCAGGAACCGCACTGGGTGTCGGTGAATGCGGTAAAGTCGCTGATGGCCAGCTTGCCAGCTCATGATGCCCGCGTGTTGCGATGCGCACCCGCTGATTTACAACAGTGGCGCCAATCTTCTGATGCAGCAGGGTTTGTGGGCCAGCTGGTTAATGACTGGTTCGAAGGCTTGCGGGTCAATACATGCGTGCCGAAGGTAGGTGTGGATGGATAAGGACAAACTCCAGCAGGAAGCGGATCATTTCTCACAGCAAGACAATCAGGCCCAGCGCATGAGTGCCTGGACAGCGGTGCCAGGCATCGCTGATCGAATCCGGACTACCCTCGATGTGGATGCAATCGTGGTTGAGTCCTTGGCGTCATTCGACAATAAGCGAGGGTTAACCTTGGCTTGTGGCGATATGACGGGGCCTTATGGTTTGTTCAAGCAATCGGGTGTCCAGCATGTGGATGCCTACGATCTTTCGGAAGGCCAGCGCAAGAAGTTTTTTGATAGCAAATACGATGGGGATATCACGGTTGATTACCGCATTGCGGACGTGAATACACTCGAATTACCCGCGAACCATTATGACCTTGTCGTTGTGCAGCAGGCATTCCACCACTTTGAGGCGCTGGAATTTGTGGCCCAGCAGATATGGCAGTCGTTGAAACCGCATGGTTTGTTTGTCCTGAAGGATTACATTGGTGCCAACTTCTTGCAACGCACTCCTGATCAACGGGCAGTTTGCTCCATGTTATGGAGGACGCTACCGGAGCGATTGCGCCGGCATGTGTCCGGGAAAGTCATGAACGGGATTTATATTCCGGATAAAAATACCCTGCCGCCCTATGAGGGCATACGCGCTGAAGAGGTGTTGCCAGTTATCCAGCGCCGGTTCCGCATGCTGCATGGTCATTGCTATGCCGGCATCCTTTTTCCCTTGTGGAACGGGTTTGCCCAGAATTACACCCAATCAACAGAAGATATGGCTTTGATTGGCCGGCTTTGGCAGCTGGACAGGCAAATGATTGATTCTGGTGCAGTTGAGCCAAATTTCATCAGGGCAATCTTTGCCCGATAACCATATGGCCTGTGATGGATCGGTTTGGCTGGTCGGTATGGAACTGTCCTGTCCCTTCATGGTCAGATAGGCAAGCGGCAGGCGAGAGCGGTCGGTGCCGTGATTGTTTATCACAAGGAGAATCCCCATGAGCAAGAAAACCCTGAAACCCCTGGCAGCCGCATTGGGTGCCGCCTTCCTCGCAACGGCAGTTGTGCCGGCTGTGCAGGCAGGATCCACTGGCTTTTCGGCAAGTGC